>JBKHDP010000051.1:0-16069 GCA_046541255.1 Paracoccaceae bacterium
CAGCTCGGCCCGGAAGGTGGTACTGCCCTTGCGGCTGCGATGGGTTTCGATCAGGGCCCCGTGCAGCGTCGAAAGCGGCTGCCGCTCCTCCGTCTGCCCGAAGATCGTGCGACGCCTCAGCAGCACCTCGCCGGAGCGACGATCGAGGATCACCTGTTCGCGCCGCACGAAGGCCCAGAAGGCGCCGAGGCCCATGCCGCCGCCTCCCAGGAGGAACAGCAGGCCGAGAGGCTCGCCCTCGGACAGGATCAGCAGCCCGGCGCCCGCGAAGACAAGAATGAACAGGATCACCCCGGCGCCGAGCAGCCAGGGCACGACGTCGACGACCAGCAGGTCGGGCGTGTCATGCGTGATCTTCATGGCCTGATGATCCGCCCGGAACTGCCCCAGCGTCAACCGGCTTCTGGGGCAGGCCGGCGTTATGTGTTGACCGGGCGCGGGGTGGTCGTCTCAATGGGCGCGCATGATGCCGCGATCGACCGGGGAGGGGCGGACGGGATCGGCCTGAAAAGGGAGGAAACCTCATGCAAGACAGACTCCGTTTCGGCATTTTCCTGGCGCCGTTCCACAAGCCGGGGATCAACCCCACGCTCGCGCTTCAGAACGACCTCGAGCTGATCCAGCATCTCGATCGGCTGGGCTATGACGAGGCCTGGGTGGGCGAACACCATTCGGCGGGCTCCGAGATCATCGCGAGCCCCGAGATCTTCATCGGCGTGGCGGCCGAACGCACGCGGCACATCAGGCTGGGCACCGGGGTCGTCAGCCTGAGCTATCACAACCCGCTCTGGGTGGCCGAGCGGATCGTGATGCTGGATCACCTGACGCGGGGCCGCGTGATGCTGGGCGTGGGCCCCGGCGCCCTGCCCACCGACGCCAAGATGATCGGCATCGAGCCCAGCCAGACCCGGCAGCTGCTGGAGGACAGCCTGGGTGTCATCATGCAGCTGCTGACCAGCGAGGAGCCCGTGACCTTCAGGAACGATCGCTGGGATCTGCGCGAGGCGCGGCTGCACCTGCGGCCATATTCCAACCCGCTCTTCGACGTGGTGACGGCGGCGGTGGCCTCGCCCGCCGGGCCGCGGCTGGCGGGGCGGCACGGCGCCGGGCTGCTGTCCATCGGGGCGACCACGGCGGCGGGTTTCGATGCGCTGGCGCTGCACTGGGACGTGATCGAGGCCGAGGCGAAACAGCACGGCAAGACGGTGGACCGCTCGAAGTGGCGGCTGGTGGGGATGGTCCATATCGCCGACACGATGGACCAGGCCTGCCGCGACGTGGAATACGGCATGGAACAGTGGTTCCACTACTTCCAGGCGGTCGCGGCCTTCCCGCAGATGGCGGTGCCGGGCAACAACGTGAAGGAGATGATCGAGTTCGTGAACGAGAGCGGCTTCGGCGCGATCGGCACCCCCGACATGGCCATAAAGCAGATCGAGCGGTTGCATGCGCAGTCCAATGGCGGCTTCGGCGCCTACCTCATGCTGGCGCATAACTGGGCCGACCCGCAGGCCACCCACAAGAGCTACGAGCTGATCGCGCGGCACGTCATGCCGCATTTCCAGGGCCATTTCCTGCCCATGATGGACAGCGCGGCCAGGGCCGAGAAGCTGCGCCCCGAACTGGCCGAGAAGCATGCCAAGGCGGTGGAGGACATGCAGTCCCGCTATGCCGACGAGGTGGCCGCGCGCGTGCAGTGAACGGCGTCCGCCGGGACGGCCGTCCCGGCGGACGGGACGGCCGGTGATCTGCCGCGGGTCGGCCCCCGCCTTGTCTTTCCGCGCCGGTGGCCGCAGTATCGCCACTCGCGGCAGTATCCGGGAGGCGCGCACGAAGATGTCCTTCGACCATTGGGACGAGATCCGCACCGCATTCCACGTCGCGCGACGCGGTACCGTCAGCGGCGCCGCCGAGGCGCTCGGCGTGCATCATGCCACGGTGATCCGGCATGTCGATGCGCTCGAGGCGCGCCTCGGGGTCAAGCTGTTCCAGCGCCATGCCCGCGGCTACACCGCGACCGAGGCGGGTGAGGATCTCCTGCGCGTGGCGCAGGCCACCGACGACCAGTTCGCCCAGCTGGCCGGGCGGTTGAAGGGGAAGGGCGCCGATGTCTCGGGCGAACTGGTGCTGACCTCGATCAGCGGCCTCGCGCCGGTGCTGGCCCCGGTGTTGCGCGCCTTCCAGGAGGCGCATCCCGAGGTCGTGCTGCGCTATCTGACCGGCGAGCGGCTGTTTCGTCTGGAATATGGCGAGGCGCATGTGGCGGTGCGCGCGGGCGCCGCGCCCGAAGAGCCCGACAACGTGGCCCAGCCTTTCTTCCGGCAGGCCATGGGCCTTTACGCCGCGCCTTCCTACGCCGCGTCGCATGGCCTGCCCGAAGGCCCGGGGGAGTTTGCCGCGCATCGGTTCGTGGGCAACGACAGCGCCGAGCCGCGCGCGCCCTTCGATATCTGGATGGCGCGCAACGTGCCGGCCGGGCGGATCGTGTTTCGCAGCCCCGACATTCACGCCCAGGAACAGGCGATCCTTGCGGGAACAGGCATCGGGTTCCTGCCGCCCTGGACCGTGGCGGCCCACCCGGACCTGCACGAGGTCATGCCCCCACGAGAGCAATGGGGCGCGCCGCTCTGGCTCGTCACCCATGTGGATCTTCACCGCAGCTCCAAGGTGCAGGCGTTGCTCAAGGCCCTGAAGGACTGGGCCCGCAAGGAGACCGGGGCATGAGCCAGGCCCGGCGCGGCCATCTGGCGATGCTGCTGTTCTCGTTGCTGGTGGCCGGGTCGTTTTCGCTGGGCGGGATGGTGGCGAACGAGATCGCCCCCTCGGCACTCAACGCCATTCGCTTTTTCATCGCCGCCTGCGTGATCGGTGCGGTGGTGGCGGCCACCGGCACCTTCACGCGCAAGGCGCTGCAGGCGCCGTGGCGCTACCTGCTGCTGGGCGGGCTTTTCGCGGCCTATTTCGTGCTGATGTTCGAAGGTCTGAAGACGGCCCATCCGGTCAGCGCCGCGGCGGTGTTCACCCTGACGCCGCTGATGGCGGCGGGGTTCGGCTGGGTGCTGTTGCGCCAGGTCACGACGCCGCGCATGGCCGGGGCGCTGGCCATCGGGGCGGCGGGCGCGCTGTGGGTGATCTTTCGTGCCGATTGGCGGGCGTTGCTGCAATTCCAGATGGGGCAGGGCGAGATCGTCTATCTTTGGGGCTGCGCGGCGCATGCGCTCTATACGCCGATGGTGCGCAGGCTGAACCGCGGCGAGCCGGCGGTGGTCTTCACGCTGGGGATGCTGATCTCGGGCGCGGTGCTGCTGACGGCCTGGGGATGGCAGGACATCCGCGCCACCGACTGGGCGGCGCTGCCTCCGATCGTGTGGATCACGCTGTTCTACCTTGCGCTCTTCGCCTCGGCCGCCACCTTCGTTCTGCTGCAATACGCCACGCTGCGCCTGCCTTCGGCCAAGGTGATGGCCTATACCTATCTCACGCCGTCCTGGGTGCTGCTGTGGGAGCTGGCGCTGGGCAACGGGGCGCCGCCGCCGCTGGTGCTGGCGGGGCTGGTGCTCACCGTGGTCGCGCTGGCGATGCTGCTGAAGGATGAAGAGGCCGCGGCGCCAAGGCGTCGCGTGGCCTGAAAACGGCCGGTCGGCGCGGCGGTCTGTTCAATCCGGTTCCCGGATCTCGCGCAGCTCGGCGGCGAGGAAACGCTCGAACGCGTCGAGATTGACCGGCTCGAACTGGCCGAAGCCCTGCATCCAGACCGAGGCGGCGCGCAGCCCGTCGGGTTCCAGCCGGCACCACACGACGCGGCCGCGGCGGTCCTGGCTCACCAGCCCCGCCCGGGTCAGGATGGCGAGATGCTTCGAGATCGCGGCGAGCGACATGTCGAAGGGCTCGGCCACGTCGCTGACCGCCATGTCATCCTCCAGCAGCAATGCCAGGATGGCGCGGCGGGTGGGATCGGCCAGGGCGGCGAAGACGGTATCGAGCGTGTGCGACATGAGGCCCATAACACCGCCCGGAGCCCGCAGGTCAACGGCGAAGGCGCCCGGGCCTGGTGATTGTCAACCGTCCGGTTGAGAATGCTCGCGCATGGTTTTGCGCCCCCAAGGACATGCTTCGCGCTTCGGGGCTTATGGATGCTCTGGTAATAAATCAAAACAATTCAATCGCTTGCACTTCTTCGTTCGGTCGCCTTTGGCCGCTTGACTCGCGGCCCTGCGGCGCATAGCAACAGCTCGACTGTCCGAGAGGGGCTGGCCGCATGAGCGATCCCGACCAGAAGCGCCGCATGGCGGAGCTTGAGGCGCGGATCGCCGCCGCGAAGGCGGCACAGGCGCCCACACCCCGCGCGGACGAACACTACTCCCAGGCGCAGCTTGCCTGGCGGATGGTGATCGAGCTTGTCGCCGGTCTCGGGATCGGCTTCGGCATCGGCTACGGGCTGGACGTGCTTTTCGGCACGATGCCCTTCCTGCTGGTGCTGTTCACATTGCTGGGCTTCGCCGCGGGCATCAAGACGATGATGCGCAGCGCGCGCGAAGTTCAGGTGCAGAAAGAGGCCGGCGAGCCCGGCAATGACGAAGGGGATTGACCGTGGCGACGGAACAGGCGGGCGAGAGCAGCGGGCTGACATTCCACCCGATGGACCAGTTCATCGTGAAGCCGCTCTTCGGCGACGGCCCGGTGCATTGGTACACGATCACCAACGTGACGCTGTGGATGGCGCTGGCGGTGCTTGCGATCACGGCGATGCTGGTGCTGGGCACCTCGCGCCGCGCCATCGTGCCGACGCGGGCCCAGTCGGTGGGCGAACTGGCCTATGGCTTCATCTACAAGATGGTCGAGGATGTGGCCGGAAAGGACGGCCTGAAGTACTTCCCCTACATCATGACGCTGTTCCTGTTCATCGTCTTCGCCAACTTCCTCGGGCTGGTGCCGATGTCCTTCACCACCACCTCGCATATCGCGGTGACGGCGGTGCTGGCGCTTGGCGTGTTCCTGGCCGTGACGGCGATCGGCTTCATCAAGAACGGTACGAAATTCCTTGGCCTGTTCTGGGTCACCGAGGCGCCCCTGCCGCTGCGACCGGTGCTCGCGCTGATCGAGGTGATTTCCTACTTCGTGCGGCCGGTCAGCCATTCCATCCGTCTTGCCGGCAACATGATGGCCGGTCACGCAGTGATCAAGGTGTTTGCCGGCTTCAGCCAGGTGACGGCGATCGCGCCGATCTCGATCCTGGCAGTGACCGCGATCTACGGTCTCGAGGTTCTGGTCTCCTTCATCCAGGCCTATGTCTTCACGATCCTGACCTGCGTCTACCTGAAGGACGCGCTGCATCCCAGCCACTGAGGCTCAGGCCCGTATCAATCCAGTTCTTCTCATCTTCCAACCGTAAGGAGCATTCGACATGGAAGGCGATATCGCAAACATGGGGCAGTTCATCGGTGCCGGCCTGGCTGCCATCGGTTCCGGCGCGGCGGCCATCGGTGTGGGCCACGTGGCCGGCAACTTCCTGGCAGGCGCCCTGCGCAATCCCTCGGCCGCGGCCAGCCAGACCGCAACATTGTTCATCGGCATCGCCTTCGCGGAAGCCCTGGGGATCTTCTCGTTCCTCGTCGCGCTTCTGCTGATGTTCGCCGTCTGATCGACCCTTTCGCGATCCTTACGGCCGGGGCCGGCGGCATCATGCCGTCGCCCCGGTGGATCACGGAACGGCGCATTACGTAGCGGCGCACGGAGGGCAGCATGGCGACCGAAACCCAAGGGGCCGAGAACGGGGGCGCGGGACTTCCGCAGCTCGACTTCTCCACCTTCCCCAACCAGATATTCTGGCTTCTGGTCACGCTTGTCGTGGTCTATTTCATCCTTACCCGGGTGGCGCTGCCCCGCATCGCCTCGGTTCTCTCCGAGCGGAAGGGCACGATCACCAACGATCTGGCCGCCGCGGAAGACCTGAAGGCCAAGGCAGCCGAAGCCGAGAAGGCCTATGACAAGGCGCTGGCCGATGCCCGCGCCGAGGCGAACGAGATCGTTGCCAAGGCCAAGGCCGAGATGCAGGCAGACCTGGATGCCGCCATGAAAGAGGCGGATGCCCGGATCGCCGAGCGCGCGGCCGAATCCGAAAAAGCGATCGCCGAGATCCGCGCCGGCGCCCTGGAAAGCATCCGGGAGGTGGCAACGGACACCGCGCAGGAGGTCATCGCCGCCATGGGCGCCGAGGCCGACGCCGCGGAGATCGAGAAGGCCGTGGCGGCCCAGGTGAAGGGATAGGGATCATGCGCACGCTGTTCATCCTGGCCATGGCGGCCGCCGTCGCGAGCCCGGCCCATGCCGCCGAAGGGCCGTTCTTCTCTCTCGCCAATACCGATTTCGTGGTGTTGCTGGGCTTCCTGCTGTTCATCGCGATCCTTGTCTACTTCAAGGTTCCGGCCAAGCTTTCCGAGATGCTGGACAAACGCGCCGCGGGCATCAAGTCCGAGCTCGACGAGGCGCGCGCCCTGCGCGAGGAGGCCCAGAGCCTGCTGGCCAGTTACGAGCGCAAGAAGAAGGAAGTGCAGGACCAGGCCGACCGCATCGTGGCCCATGCCAAGGAGGAGGCGCGGCTCTCTGCCGAGCAGAGCCAGCGGGATCTCGACGCCTCGATCAAGCGGCGGCTGCAGGCGGCCGAGGATCAGATCGCCTCTGCCCAGGCCGCGGCAATCCGCGACGTGCGCGACCGCGCGGCCGAAGTGGCCATTGCCGCCGCCCGCCAGCTGATCGCCAAGCAGATGACCGCCCGGAAAGGCAATGCGCTCATCGAGGACGCGATTGCCCAGGTGGGCGCCAAGCTGCACTGACCCCAGGCAGCTCCGTCTCAAGGCTGGCCGCCGCCCCGATGGGGCGGCGGTTTGCGTTTCAAGATGGTGCCCGCGCCGCGTCTCAGGGCAGAACGGCGTCGAACGCGGTGGAAAGCTTCGCCACCAACTCTTCGATATGGGCATCTTCCAGGATGAAGGGGGGGGCGAGCAGCAGATGGTCGCCCCGCCGACCGTCGATGGTGCCGCCCATCGGATAGCAGATCAGGCCGGCCTCGAAAGCCGCCGCCTTCAGCCGCGCATGGACCCGATCGGCCGGATCGAAGGGCGCCTTGGTGGCGCGATCCTGCACGAATTCCAGCCCGATGAACATGCCACGGCCACGGATGTCGCCGATATGGGGGTGCTGGCCGAATGCCGCCTCCAGCGCGGCCCGCAGCCTGGCGCCCTGCGAGGCCGCGCGGGCCACCAGCCCGCCCTCGGTCAGCTTGCGCACGACCACTTCGGCCGCGGCGCAGGCCACCGGATGGCCATTATAGGTGTGGCCGTGCTGGAAGAAGCCCGAGCCCTGCGCCACCGCGTCATGGATCGCCCTGGTACAGAGCATGGCGCCGATCGGCTGATAGCCAGCGCCCAGCCCCTTGGCGATGGTGACGATGTCGGGGGCGATTCCATCCTGCTCGCAGGCGAAGAGCGTACCGGTACGCCCCATGCCGCACATCACCTCGTCGAGGATCAGCAGCACGCCGTGACGATCGCAGATCTCGCGGATGCGCTGGAAATAGCCTGGCACCGGCGGAACTGCCCCGGCGGTGGCGCCGACCACGGGTTCGGCCACGAATGCCGCGACATTCTCCGGACCGAGGCGCTGGATCTCTGCCTCCAGCTCGTCGGCGACGCGACGGCCATAGGCTTCGGCGCTCTCGTTGTCCTGCCGGTCGCGATATTCGTAGCAGGGCGCGATATGCGTCGTCTCGATCATCAGGGGCGCGAAGGGTTCACGCCGCCAGGCATTGCCCCCGGTGGCCAGCGCGCCCAGCGTGTTGCCGTGGTAGCTCTGTCGCCGGGCGATCACCCGATGGCGGGCGGGCTGGCCGATTTCCAGGAAGTACTGGCGGGCGAGTTTCAGTGCGGATTCAACGGCCTCGGATCCGCCGGAGACGAGATAGACCCGGTCGAGTCCCGATGGCGCAGCCGCGATCAGCCGGTCTGCCAGCGCCTCGGCCGGCTCGGAGGTGAAAAAACCGGTATGGGCGAAGGCCAGCGTTTCGGCTTGCCGCCGGATCGCCGCGATCACGTCGGGATCGCCATGGCCGAGGCAGGACACCGCCGCGCCACCGGACCCGTCGAGATAGGCCTTGCCGGCGGCATCGTGGATATGGACGCCCCGGGCGCTGACGGCGCGGGGCGGAGCGGATCTGCTATTGCGGGGAAAGACGTGGGACAAGGCCCGATGCTCCGAAAGCGTTGAGATACCCGACGGAAACATATGCATCATTTGTTGACAAGAGTTGAAACGCAATGAAACACTGATCGGGTGAAGTGACGTTTGCCGCAGGGGGAGCAGTGCAGGGGCCTTTGGACACGAAGCTTGCGGCGCGTTACGGGGCGCTGAGCGCGCGTCTGAAACAGGCCGCCGATTATGTGGTCGAGAATCCGCTCGATGCCACGACACGCAGCCTGCGCGCCGTGGCCAATGACAGCGGCCTGCCACCCGCCACCTTCTCGCGCATGGCCCGTGCCATCGGCTACGGCAGTTTCGAGGATCTGCGCGAGGACATGCGCCGCAGCCTGGGCCGCAGGGTCAGCAGCTTCTCGCAGCGCGCCGAACGGCTGCGCGCCGACCACGGCGGCGATACGGGCGCGTTTCTCTCGGCCCATATGGAGGCCTGCATCGCCAATATCCGAAGCCTCGGCACCGGGATAGATCCGTCACGGCTGGAAGCGACGGTCGAACGGCTGCACCGCGCGCGCCGGGTTGTTCTGCTGGGCGGGCTGGGCTCGTCCGGGGTGGTGGAGCATCTGAGCTACGTCGCCAATTTCTTTCGTGAAAGTTGGGAGGTGGCCGGCAGGGGCGGGGCGTCCATGGGTGGCGCGCTGGGCGGTCTGGGGCCGCAGGACGCGGTGATCCTCGTGACCAAGCCGCCCTTCGCCACCCGCCCGATCCGGGCCGCCGAACTGGCGCGCGAGCAGGGCGCCTATGTGGTGGTGATCACCGACACCCATGCCTGCCCGGCGTTGCCTTTCGCCTCTCAGGGCTTCATCGTGCCCAGCGAGAGTCCCCATTTCTTCTCTTCCTATGCGGCCACGCTGTTCCTTCTGGAAACCATCGCGGGGCTGCTGGCGGTGCGGGCAGGCCCCGAGGGGCAGCGCCGGATCGCCGCCGTGGAAGAGAGAAACCGCCGCCTGGAAGAAGTCCGGGATGGCTGACCGCAACCGAGTATCGAACCAGATCAAGGGAGACAGACATGTTCGAGCGAGCGAGACTGACAATCGTGGGGGCCGTTGCAGCCACGATGATGGCACCTGCCGCGTTTGCGCAGGATTTCATCACCATCGGCACCGGCGGCGTGACCGGCGTCTACTATCCGACCGGCGGCGCGATCTGCCGGCTGGTCAACAAGGGCCGGCAGGACCACGGCATCCGCTGCTCGGTCGAGTCGACCGGAGGCTCGGTCTACAACCTCAAGACCATCCGCGCGGGCGAACTGGAGTTCGGCGTCGCCCAGTCCGACTGGCAGTACCACGCCTATAACGGCAGTTCCGACAATTTCGAGGGCGACGGCGCCTTCGAGGGGCTGCGCGCGGTGTTCTCGGTGCATCCCGAGCCCTTCACCGTGGTCGCCCGCGCCGATGCCGACATCTCGACCTTCGACGACCTCAAGGGCAAGCGGGTGAACATCGGCAACCCCGGCTCCGGCCAGCGCGGCACCATGGAGGTCGTCATGGAGGCCATGGGCTGGACGACCGACGATTTCGAACTGGCCACCGAACTGAAGGCGGCCGAACAGAGCCAGGCGCTGTGCGACAACCAGATCGACGCGATGGTCTATACCGTCGGACACCCGGCCGGTTCGATCCAGGAAGCGACCACCGCCTGTGATTCGGTGCTGGTGAACGTGGACAACGACACGATCCGCGAGCTTGTCGAGGACCGTCCCTACTACCGCATGGCCACGATTCCCGGCGGCATGTATCGCGGCAATCCCGACGACGTGACCACCTTCGGCGTGGGCGCCACCTTCGTCAGCTCGGCCGCCGTCTCGGAAGACGCGGTCTACGCCGTGGTCAAGGCGGTGATGGAGAATTTCGAGGACTTCAAGGGCCTGCACCCGGCCTTCGCCGTGCTGGAGAAAGAGCAGATGGTGAAGGACGGCCTGTCCGCTCCGCTGCATGACGGCGCGGCGAAATACTACCGTGAGGCCGGTCTCATCGACTGAGGCCGCCAGGAGGCGGGGCGCCGCGCGGCGCCCCGCCCTTCCACGACCCAGGACGGACGGCATGTGACAGCGTCCGCAGCGAAAGGATCGGGACCAGATGACCGACAGCGATACCGGCCGGCGGCCGCTCAGCGAAGAGGAACTGCAGGATCTGGTCGCCTCCACCGATGCCGGGGCCCGCAATCCCGGCGGGGCGGTGGCGCTGCTGATCGCCGCCGTGGCCGTGGCCTGGTCGCTGTTCCAGGTGCTGCTGGCGTCGCCTCTTGCGAATTACGTCCTGCCAGGGGACATCATCAACAATTCCCGGCAGATCCATCTGGCCTTCGCCATCTTTCTCGCTTTCCTTGCCTATCCCGCCTTCCGGTCCAGCCCGCGCAGTTACGTGCCGATCCATGACTGGATCATGGCGCTGGCCGGCGCCTTCATCGCGCTCTACGGGCTGTTCTTCTACGAGAAGATCGTCCAGTCCGGCGGTCTTGCCGACGATACCGACAAGTGGTTCGCGCTGGTCGGCCTGCTGATCCTGTTCGAAGGTGCCCGCCGCGCGCTGGGCCCCGCCATGGCGATCATCGCGACGATCTTCCTTGCCTATGTCTTTTTCGGATCGGGCAGCTGGGTGCCCGACGTGATCCGCTGGAAGGGCGCCAGTCTGCAGAAAGCCATGAGCCACATGTGGATCACCTCGGAAGGCGTGTTCGGCATCGCGCTGGGCGTGTCGGCCAAGTTCGTCTTCCTGTTCGTGCTGTTCGGCGCCCTGCTGGAGAAGGCGGGCGCGGGCAACTACTTCATCAAGATGGCCTTTGGCGCGCTGGGCCATCTGCGCGGCGGCCCGGCCAAGGCCGCCGTCGTGGGCTCTGCCGCTACCGGCCTCATCTCCGGCTCGTCCATCGCCAATGTTGTCACCACGGGCACCTTCACCATCCCGCTGATGAAGCGCGTGGGCTTCACCAGCGAAAAGGCCGGCGCGGTCGAGGTGGCAAGCTCTGTCAACGGCCAGATCATGCCGCCGGTGATGGGCGCGGCGGCCTTCCTGATGGTGGAATATGTGGGGATCTCCTATGTCGAGGTGATCACCCATGCCTTCCTGCCGGCGGCGATTTCCTACGTCGCGCTGGTCTATATCGTGCATCTGGAGGCGGTGAAGCAGAACATGCCCACGCTGGGCGACCGGGTGGTCAGCCTGGGTCGCACCATCGGCGGCATGGCGGCCTTCTTCCTGGGCTTCGCCGCGCTGTGCTATGGTGTGCAGTTCCCGGTGGGCTGGATCACCGCACTGGTGCCGGAAGGCGCGGGATGGGTTCTCGCGGCGCTGCTGTTTCTGGCCTATGCCGGCCTGCTTTGGCTCGCCGCGCAGGGCCCTGATCTCGAACCGGACGATCCGGAGGCCAAGGAGGTCACGCTGCCGGTGGTGGGAGAGATCTACAAGTCCGGCCTCTACTTCCTGCTGCCGATCGTGGTGCTGGTGTATTTCCTCATGATCGAGCAGCGGTCGCCCGGGCTGTCGGCCTTCTGGGCCACCATGCTGCTGTTCGCGATCCTGGTGACGCAGCGCCCGCTCAAGGCGATGTTTCGCGGCGAAAGCGATCTGGCAGCCCGTTTCCGGTGGGGCGTGATGGACCTGGTGCAGGGCCTGGTCGACGGCGCGCGCAACATGATCGGCATCGGCCTGGCCACCGCCACGGCCGGTGTGATCGTGGGCACCGTGACGCTCACCGGCGTGGGCCAGGTGATGTCCGACCTGGTGGAGTTCCTGTCTGGCGGCAACCTGATCCTGATGCTGGTAATGGTGGGCCTGCTCAGCCTGGTGCTGGGGATGGGCCTTCCCACGACTGCCAACTACATCGTGGTGTCGTCGCTCATGGCGGGCGTGGTTGTGGAACTCGGCGCGCAATCAGGGCTGGTGGTGCCGCTGATCGCGGTGCATCTCTTCGTGTTCTATTTCGGCATCATGGCCGATGTGACGCCCCCGGTGGGCCTGGCAAGCTTCGCCGCTGCGGCGGTCTCGGGCGGCGATGCGATCCGCACCGGGTTCACCGCCTTCTTCTACAGCCTGCGTACCGTGGCGCTGCCCTTCTTCTTCATCTTCAACACCGATCTCCTGCTGATCGACGTGGGCTGGGCGCAGGGCATCCTCACCTTCGCGGTGGCCTCGGTGGGGATCCTTGTCTTCACCGCGGGCACGATGGGCTGGTTCCTCGTGAAGAACCGGATCCATGAAAGCCTTCTGCTGATTCTCGTGGCCTTCGCGCTGTTCCGGCCCGATTACTTCATGGACCGGCTGCAACCGCCCTATGAGCAGATCGAACCGGCGCAGCTCGAACAGGCGTTGGATCGGGCCGAGCCGGGCGACGAACTGCGCTTGGTGGTGGAGGGCCCGGATTTCGACACCGGAGAGATCGCCCAGACCACGCTTGTTCTGGAGATCGAGAGCGAGGCCTCGGGGGCCGAGCGGCTGGACGATTTCGGCCTCGTCCTGATGCCGGTCGACGAGGGGGTCAGCTTCGAGGAGCCGATGTTCGGCACCCCCTTCGCAGAGACGATGATGGAATTCGACTTCTACGCCGACACGCCCATGCTGATCCGCTCGGTCCGCGCCCCGGCCGATCAGTTGCCGAAGGAGCTGATCTTCCTCCCCGCGCTGGTGTTGCTGGGGCTCGTCGCCCTGATGCAGCGCGCGCGCCTGACCAGACAAGGAGTGCCGGCATGACAGGCCCCGTCCTCTGCGCCGTCGACATCAGCGACGAGAACCGTGACCGCCACGTCCTGGAACGCGCGGCCCAGCTCGCCAAGCTCGACGGCACCTCGATCGACCTGATCACCGTGGTGCCCGATTACGGCATGAGCGTGGTGGGCAGCTTTTTCGACAAGAGCCACCACCGCAAGGCAGAAGAGGAGGCCCGCCGCCGCCTCAACGCGCTGGGCGAGGCCGTGCTCGGGCCCAAGGCCAACGCGCAGGTTCGCCATATCGTGGCCACCGGCAACGCCTACGAGGAAATCCTGCACGTGGCCGAGGCCGATGGCGCCTCGCTGATCGTGGTGGGCGCGCACAAGCCCGATTTCCGCGACTACCTGCTGGGGCCCAACGCGGCGCGGATCGTCCGCCATGCCAGCGTCTCGGTCTACGTGGTGCGCTGATCCCGCGCGTCGTCCGGGCGCGGCGCGGGGCCGCGCCGTTCGAACCTATCCTTCCGCCAGCAGATCGATCGTGCGGATCACGTCCTGTTCGGTGGTCAGCGGGTTGATGGTGCACAGCCGCAGCACGCTGCGCCCCTTGAGGCTGGTGGAGGTCACGCAGGCGAAGCCGCTTTCCGATAGCCTCGCGGCACGCGCCGCATGCTCGGCCTCGGCCACGTCCCGCAGCGCGAAACAGACGATGCCCAGCTGCGCCGGGCTGGCGACCTCCCAGGTCTCGGGGTGGGCGCGCAGATGGGCCTCGGCGGTTTCGGCAAGTTTGATGCCATGCGCCACCGCCTGCCGGAACGCCTCGGCGCCGTAACTACGCAGCGACATCCAGAGCTTCAGCGCCCGCGACCGTCGGGTGAGTTCGAGACTTCGATTGCCGAAATTCACCGCGCCCTGCATCACCTGCACGTCGCGCAGATATTCGGGATGCATCGCGAAGGCGCGTTCCAGCGCGCCGGGCCGGGTCACCATGCAGACCCCCAGATCATAGGGTTGGAAAAACCATTTATGCGGATCGAGCACCAGTGAATCCGCCCGCTCCAGCCCCGCAAGCACCGCTCGGCCCGCTGGCGTGATCGCCGCAGGGGCGCCATAGGCACCATCCACATGCAGCCAAAGCCCTTCTTCCGCGCAGATGTCGGCCAGCGACTCCAGCGGGTCGGCGGCGCCGGTATTGGTGCTGCCCGCGGTGCCTACCACCATCATCGGCCGCCGCCCTGCGGCACGATCCTCGGCGATGGCCGCGCGCAGCGTGGCCGGGTCCATCCGCAGCCCGGCATCGGAGGGCAGCAGGCGGATCTCCGCGGCGGCGAAGCCCATGTGACGCAGGTTGCGCGGCAGCGAGGCATGGGTCTGGTCGGTCAGGTAGGCCACGCCCGGCCCCAGCGCGGCGCGCGCCGCGGCGAAGCCGGTGAAATTCGCCATCGACCCGCCCGAAAGCAGCACGCCCTCGGTGCGCTCCGGCAGCCCCAGCATCTGTGCCAGCCACTCCACCACGATCACTTCCATCGTGGCCGGGCCCGACGCCCCGCCCCAGCTGGCGCAGATCGTGTTGAAGCCGGTGCCCATCCAGTCGCCGAGGATCGCGGCGAAGGCGGCGGGGCCGGGAACCCGGGCGAAGTAACGCGGGTGATCGCCGTGCTGCTGATGCGCCAGCGCGACCTCGGCCATCAGCGCCAGCGAGGCGTCCGGGTCCATCGGTGTCTCGGGCAGCGGCCCGCCAAGCGCCGCGCGCAGCGCGTCCGGCCCTCCGGTCAGGATGGCAGGCTCGACATTGCGGCGCATGGCGCGGTCCACCACCATGTCGACAACCTTGTAGCCCAGCCGCCGCATCTCGGCGGGATCCATCCCCAGCGTATCGGGCGGGATGGCGAACGGATCTTCTCTGTCAGTCATGAGGCGCTCCTTGCGGTGCTGCCTTGATCATCCGGCCGGCGGCCGGGCGCAAGGGGGGCTGTCGCAAGGGACGTTCAGGGGCCGTGCGGTCCCCAGGTCGCGGCGGGACGGGGCGCGCCGAAGGCATAGCCCTGCGCCATGTCGCAGCCCGCGCGGCGCAGGAAGTCAGCCTGGCTCTCGGTCTCGACATTCTCGGCGATCACGGTCATGCCGAAATCGTGGCCCAGCGCGATCGCCGCGCGCATCAGCTTGCGGTAGGGCGCGGCATCCAGCCCGCGGGTGAAGCTGCCATCGATCTTCAGGAATTCCGCCGGAATTCGGGCCAGGTAGTCCAGCGTCGAGAAGCCGGTGCCGAAATCGTCGATCGCCAGCGCGATTCCCGCCGCGCGCAGCCGATGCAGCCGGGCGAACTGGGCCGGATCGCGAAACCGCGCGGTCTCGGTGATTTCCAGCACGAGGGCGGAGCGCGCGCCGGGCCGGTCCAGCCTTTCCAGCAGGCAATCCAGCGCCGCGTCGGTGGCGATCTGCTCGGGCGAGACGTTGACGCAGATCCGCAGATCGTCCCTCCCCCAGGTCCGATGCTGCCGCAGGGCCTCGTCGATGGTGAAGCGGCGCAGCGAATCGAGGGCCGCTCCCTGCGCCTCCAGCCTGGCCAGATCGGCCGGTGCGGGGCCGTTCTCCGGGTCGGGACGGTTGCGGCGCAGCAGGGCTTCGCAAAGCGCCGGGCGGCCGCTGCCCAGCGTCACGATGGGCTGGTAGTGCAAGGTCAGCTCGCCGCCCAGAACGGCCTCGCGCAATGCGCGCAGCACGCGTTCGCGGGCCTCTTGCCGGCCCGGGCCAAAGCTCACCAACCCGCCGCCGCCATGCCGGGCTTCGGCCAGGGCCGTTTCGGCCCGCGCCAGCAGCGGATCGGCAGCGCGGCCATCATTGGGAAACAGCGCGATGCCGACGCTGATCGCCGAGCCGATACGTTCCGCATCCAGCGCGACGGGGGGCGAAAGCGCGGCCGCGATATCGAGCGCGGCGACACGGGCGCTGCGCGGGGCCTCGAGCGGTTCCAGAACGAGGGCGAAGGTGTCGCCTCCGATACGGCCAACCAGCCCGGTCTGCCCCGCCGCAAGTTCGAGCCGGCGGGCAAGGTGGCGCATCAGGTGATCGCCGGCGCCGCGGCCCAGGGCGCGGTTGACCCCCGGCAGATCGTCGATGCCGAACAGCAATACCGCCCCGGCGACTGGAATCAGGGCATGACCACCATCATGA
>JBKHDP010000052.1:0-15659 GCA_046541255.1 Paracoccaceae bacterium
CGAGATCAGTGTCTGGCCCGCCTCGCCGGCGGCGGTCTGCCCGTCCTCTGCCGTCGTCATGGCAAGCGCCGCAAGATGCAGCCCCGCCGCGAGCGTCACGAACAGCGCGAGTTCCGCCACATGCCTCATGGCGCCACGGTCACCAGCTGCACGGCGGCGAAGCCCAACTCGCCCAGCCGCGGCAGCAAGGCGGCAAGCTCGGCCCCCGGCACCGCGGCATCGGCGCGCAGGATCACCGGCGGAGGCGGCACCCCGTCGCCGCAGCCGCCGGCGGCGCAATAGCTCTCCAGATCCGCCTCCAGCGCGGCCAGCGCCGCCTCGGCCCCCGTCACGTCGCGAAAGCCCAGCGTCCCGTCCGGGCCGAGATGCAGCGTGAAGTAGCCCTCGCTGGGCGTGCCCGCCTCGGCCTCCGGCGGCGCGACGGCGAAGGGCTCGGGCGGGGCGATCTGCGCCGTCATCAGGAAGAAGACCAGCAGCAGGAACACCACGTTGATCATGGGCACCACGCTTTCGGGCGGATGGCGGCGCGGCGGCTCGGCAAAGCGCATGGGGTCACTCCACGAGCACGAGCCGGGTGAAACCCGCCGCGCTCAGCCGTTCCATCACCGCGACCACCCGTTGCAGGGCCGCCGCGTCGCGGGCGCGCAGGATGACGGTGTCCTGCGGCGTCTCGGTGAGTCCGTCCAGCTCTGCCGCCAGATCCTCGGGCGCGACCGTCCGGCCGTTGAGCCGGATTTCCTCGGGCAGCACGTCGATCAGCCGCGGCGGCCCCTGATAGGCTTCGGCCTCGGCGCCCCCTGCGAGGTTCAGCGGCAATTGCAGCTCCAGCCCGAAGCGCGCCGCAAGCATGAAGAACACCAGCAGCAGGAAGACCACGTCGATCATCGGCGTGAGACTCGGCCGCCGGGGCCGGCGCGGCGCGTCGAACTCGAACATCTACTCTGCTGCCGCGCGCAGACGGTGACCCTGACGGCCCGAAAGCGGGCGCAGGAAGATCCTTGTCGCGGCATCCTCCATATCGTGGCGCAGCCGGTCGGCGACGCTCTCGAACCAGGTCAGCGCCATGGAGGCGGGGATCGCCACCGCCATGCCTGCCGCGGTGGTCAGCAGCGCCTCCCAGATGCCGCCGGCCAGGGCCGAGGGATCGGCGCGCGCGCCGGCCTCCTGCAATGCCTGGAACGCGGCGATCATGCCCAGCACGGTGCCGAGAAGGCCCAGAAGCGGGGCGATCGTGGCGATCAGTTCCAGCGGCCGCAGACCTGCGCGCGCCTGGGTCAGAAGCGCGCGCGCCACGCGCTCGGTCTCGGCTTGCGCGGCCTCGTCGTCCAGCGTCGGGTCCTGCCGTGCGGCCATCGCCGCCTGCAGCAGCCTGGCCCGGCAGGTCCGCCGCCCGCGCAGGGAGTCTGCCGCCAGCGCCTCCTGGCCGCTGGTCCAGAGCGTGACCGCCCGGCGCGCCTGGCGCCCGCCGCTCCAGGCGCCCAGCAGGGCCAGACGCCAGATCTTCCACAGAATCAGCGCCACGGTGACGACCGACAGCGCCGCGATCGCCCAGATCGCGGGCCCGCCCAGCAGGATGAAGTCCGCGGCGCGGTCCACCGCGCCCGAGAAATCTGGCTGTAGGGTCTCGGGGATGGTCTCCATGATCGTCCGCCTGCCGGTTGAGTTCCGGCGAGACGGCTATATTTTCCGAGTTCTTCTGTCAAGAAAAAGCCCGGGTAGTTCTGTCAGGTAATTGCCTCGGCGACGCCCGGAGCCGGGGCCGCCACGGCCCGCGGCGGGGCTGCGGTCAGGCCGCATCCCCGGGAATGAGCCGGGCCAGCCGCACCTCGGGCCAGCGGGCCAGCGCGGCGTCGATCCCCGCGCGCGGCAGCAGCACGAAGGCGGTGCTGAGCGCATCGGCCAGCCCGGCCCGGGGCGCCATCACGCTGACCAGACGCCAGCGGCTGGGGGCGGGCCGTCCGCTGCGCGGATCGAGAATATGCCCGACCCGGCCCGCCGCGTCGAAAGTCGTGCCGCGCGGCGCCGAACTTGCAAGCGCCGCCTCCGACAGCGCGACGGCGCCCGGAACCTGGCCCTCCGACGATCTCAGGTGAACCTGCCAGGGCCCGCCCCGGGGATCGCCGCCGAGTGCGTGCATCTCGCCGGTATCGACCAGGACGTCGGTCAGCCCCTCGGCCCGCAGCAGATCCGCCACGCGATCGGCGATATAGCCCTGCGCGATTCCGTTGAGGCTCAGCGCGGCGCCCGGCCGCAGGCGAATCTCGGCGGTGTCGAAGCGGACATGACGCCAGCCGACACGCGCCAGCACGGCCTCGCGCGCGGCTTGGGGCGGTGCGCCGGTCCCGCCCCTGGCCGCGTGTTCCGCATGCAGTGCCCAGAGCGGCTGGATCGTCGGGTCGAAAGCGCCTTCGGTGGCGTCATGCACCCGTCCGGCGAGCGCCAGGCAGTCCAGCAGCTCGAAGGGCGGCGCCTGCAGCGTGCCGGCCGCGTTCAGGCGCGACAGGGCAGAGCCCGGACGGTAGAGGCTGAACACATCTTCCAGCCGGGCGATTTCGTCGCGCGCCCGCGCGATCAGGCGATCGGCCTGCGGATGGTCCAGCGTGATCGAGGCCTCGGCGCCCAGCGCCACGCCCTGCCAGCGGGTCAGGGCGACGGCGCGCCGCGGCGACAGCAGCGCCATGCCCGCGGCGCCGGCGGTGATGGTCAGGAAACGGCGGCGATGCATCGGTCAGCTCTCCTCGTCTGGCGTGAGCGCCTCGAGACGGCGCAGGAAATCCTCTTCCGCCCCGGCATCGCCGTCATCGACCGGCGCCAGCACGGCGCTGTCGGGGATCTCGGCCAGCGCCATGACGGTTCCGCCGTTGCGCTCGGCGAAGGTCTGCGCTGCCTCGCGGCTGGAAAACGGCACGATCTCGTCCGCGCCCATGCCGCCCGCGATGGCACTGCCGACGACGTAATGCGCGCTGTCCGCGGCGATCCAGTTCTCGGCGCCGGGATCGTCCCAGCTTGCCTCGGGGGCGGCCATGTCCGAGACATAGGCGACGATGACGCCGTGGGATTGCTCGGGCATCCGCATGTAGGCCACCACGTCGCGCACCTGGCTGAAGAACAGCGGCGCCAGCTGGCCGTCGAGATGGGCCTGCGCCTTGGGGCCCGGATGCTCCAGCAGGTCCATCTGGCAGTAGTAACCGACCGCCTCGGCGGTCATGGCGGAGGGCGGCGGCAACTCGGCGCTGTCCTCGCGGCAGGCCGCCAGCGCCAGGGCCGACAGCACGATAAGGGCAGGACGGAAGATCATGGCGTCACCTTTCGAAACGCGAGAACGGCAAGACCCAGCGCGGCGAGCGGCCAGAGCAGGATCGAGGCCAGCGCATGCGCGGGCGCGATGCTGGACGCGGCGCCGCCAAGCCCGGCCGCCGCCGCCGTCGCATCCGACGCGGCGAGATTGTAGAGCCGGAAGGCATCGGCCGGGTTTGCGATCAGCAGCCAGGGGAAGACCGAGGTGGTGAAGATCCCGCCGCCATCGGCGACGATCGCCGCCAGCAGGCCGAGATCGTAGAGCACGATCATCACCAGCCACAGCCCGATGGCGAGCCCGGCCGCGGCGCCGGGGCGCCGGGCCCAGGCAGAGAGCGCGTAGCCCACGGCAAGGAAGGCAGCGCCCAGCAGAACCGAGGTCCAGAACAGCCGCCAGAGCGCCGGCAGCCCCGCGACAGAGGCCGTGTCCGCGGCGAAGGCGGCCCCGGCGGCCAGCCCGTAGCCCACCGCCAGCGCCAGGGCAAGCGTGGCCAGATGGGCGGCGAACTTGCCGAGCAGGATCTCGGAGCGGCTGACCGGGTAGGTCAGGACCAGCGGCAGGGTTCCGCGTTCGACCTCGCCGGCGACCGCATCGAAGCTCATCAGCAACGCCATCAACGGCACCAGATAGACCGCCAGGCTGGTCAGGCTGGCGATGGTGACCGAAAGCGGGTCGGATCCGAGCGCGCCGGTGGGGGCCGATCCGGCCGCCGACAGCACCAGCGAGAAGACCGCCATCATCGCCACGGCAATGGCGACCCAGCGGTTGCGCAGCGCGATCCGGGCTTCGGCCCCGGCGGTGGCAAGGATACGGATCATGGCTTGTCTCCTTCCGCGGCGGTGCGGCTGAAATGGCTGTAGATGTCCTCGAGGCTGGGCGGGATCACGTCGACATCCTCGACCAGCGGGCCGAGCCCGGCGATCTGTCCCAGGCGGCCCAGCTTCTCGTCGGGGCGGCAGGTCAGGTCCACCGTCACGCCGTTGCGCCGGCCCGCCTCCAGCTCCGCGGCCACGGCGTCGGCGGTTCCCGGACGCGCGGTGATCTGCATCCGCACCGGCAGGGCCGCGCGGCGGCGCAGGCCCGCCAGCGTGTCGTCGGCCACCATCCGCCCGCGCGACAGGATCACGATCCGGTCGGTGCGGGCCTCGACCTCGGTCAGGGCGTGGCTGGACAGCAGGATCGCCGCGCCCTCGGCCGCCAGCTCGTCGAGCATGGCGTAGAACTCGCGGCGCGACACCGG
This sequence comes from Paracoccaceae bacterium, assembly GCA_046541255.1. Classification (GTDB taxonomy): domain Bacteria; phylum Pseudomonadota; class Alphaproteobacteria; order Rhodobacterales; family Rhodobacteraceae; genus Rhodosalinus. The sequence goes on from JBKHDP010000052.1 coordinate 4,539, forward strand.
GTCCAGCCCCGAGGTGGGCTCGTCCAGCACCAGCAGGCGCGGATGCCCGATCAGTGCCTGGGCCAGGCCGACGCGCTGGCGCATCCCCTTGGAATAGGTGCCGATCCGCCGCCGCGCCGCGGGGCCCAGCCCCACGCGCTCCAGCAAGGCCTGGGCCTGCGACGGGTTCTCCCCGCGCAGGCGAAGATAGGTGCGCAGGGTTTCCAGCCCGGTCAGCGCCGGGTGGAAGGCCACGTTCTCGGGCAGGTAGGCGACCTTGCGCCGCGCCGCCGCCGAGCCTGGCGCGGCGCCGCAGACCTCGATGCTGCCCTGATCGGCGGGGATCAGGCCCAGCAGGATCTTCATCAGCGTCGACTTGCCGGCGCCGTTATGGCCCAGCAAGGCCACACGCTCGCCGGCGGCGACGGTGAATCCGACATCGTCGAGCGCGCAGGTCTCGCCATAGGTCTTAGTGACTTTCGAGAGGGTCAATGTCTTCATGGGAACTGGTTCCGTTTGCAAGGGCTTCGAGCGCCTCGGCTTCGAGCCGGGCAATGTCGGGCGGGACGGTGATCCCGACCGGCGTCATCTGCGGTGCGCTGTCGATCACGCCGCCGGGCAGGGTGGCCGGAAAATCCGCCTGGGCGTGACGGATCAGCTGCACCGCCGGCGCCCCCATCAGCAGCCGCGCCGAGGGCTGCGACCAGAGGATGTGATCCATCACGTCATTGGGACGGAACCGGCTGTCGGCCACGCCGTCGCGATCGAGGTCGAAGGCGACATGGTCGGACCAGAAGTTGCCGCGTCCCTCGTGGCTCCATTCGATGTCGCGGGTGCCGACATATTTCACCTGCGTCTGGTTGCCGATGAAGGCGTTGCCGAAGATCGCGTTGCGCTCGGACCCGGCAGTGAAATGGATGCCGATCTCGCAGGCCTCGAAGCGGTTGCCGTGGATGATGTTGCGATGCGAATTGTAGATGAAGGTGCATTTCTCGTGGCTGCCGCCGCGCACCAGGTTGCCGCGCACCTCGCCGCCATTGGCGAAGTTGAGCATCACCCCGTGGGTGCGGTCGGCGAGCGACAGGTTGTCGATCACGTCGATCCTGTCGGAGAACATGATGGCAAAGCCGAGCGTGTTGCCCACCGAGACATTGCCCGCCACCTCGCTGTCCGGCGCATACATGAAATGCACGGCAAAACGCAGGTCGCGCATGGTATTGCCGCGAAACACGTTGTTGCGCGAGGCGTTCACGAAGATGCCGTCGCGGCCGAAGCGGATGGCATTGTCCTCCACCACCGAGCCGGGCGAGTTCCAGACATAGATCCCGTTGCCGCGATCGTTGACGCGGAAATCCTGCCGGCCGACAACCTCGTTGCGGCGCACCAGGCTGTCGCGCGTGCCGAACAGGTGGATGCCCACCAGGTTGCCCACCAGCAGGTTGTCCTCGACCAGGGCGCGGTCGGCGTCGCGCAGAAGCTCGATCCCCGCATCGGCATTGGTGGCGTCCGACCCCGAGCCGCGGATCTCCAGCCCGCGCAGGGTGACGTCGTCGGCGGCGACGGTGATCACCGAGCCGGTGCCATCGCCTTCGACGCGCGCGGTCCCGTCGCCCTGCAGGGTCAGCGGGCGGTCGATGATCACCGGGCCGTCATGGCGGCCCGGCGACAGGTTCAGCACATCGCCGGGGCTGGCCCCGGCGATGGCGGCGGCCAGCGCCCCCGGCTCGGCCGGAACCGTGCGTTCCGCTGCCCCTGCCATCAGCGGAGGCAGCGCAAGGCCGAGCACCAGGGCGAGACGCAGACACTGGCGTTTCATATCAGGCGTCCCGGGGCTCGACGAACATCCGGCCGCGCATCTCCATGTGGAGCGCGTGGCAGAACCACTGGCAGTAGTACCAGTAGACCCCGGGCTTGGCCGCGACGAAGGTCACCGAGGAGGTCTGGAGCGGGCTGACCTCCATCGCGACGCCGTGGTCGCCCATGCAGAAGCCATGCGTCAGATCCTCGATGTCGTCGAGATTGGTGACGATCACCGTGACCTCGTCGCCCTGCTTCACGGTGAAGCTCTCGATGCTGAAGCTCGGCGCCTGGCTGGTCATGTAGACCCGGACCTTGTTGCCGTCGCGGATCACCGTGTCCATGTAGTCGTCGATATTCACCCCGTCGGCCTCGGCCTGGGCGCGGGTCTCGGCCCACATCGGGTCGTTGCGGTCCCAGACGTGTTTCGGGTTGATCAACGACCGGTGCACGATGATCGAATCGTGCGGCTCGGCGAAGGTCGGGCCGTCATGGATCAGCTCCATGTCGTCGTCTCCGATCACGAAGAGCTGTTCGTTCTCGGGCTTGAGCGGACCCACATTCAGGAACCGGTCCTTCGAGAACTTGTTCATCGTGATGAAGTACTTCCCGTCGGCATCCAGCGTCTCGCCCATCGAGGTCGAGTTGTGGCCCGGCTGGTAGTGGACATCGGTCTTGTGGATGATCGGATCCACGTCGGCGCCGTTATAGGCCTCCACCGCGCGCTCGATGTTCCACTTCACCACCTGGCTGTCGAGGAACAGCGTCGTGAAGGCGTTGCCCTTGCCGTCGAAGGCGGTGTGAAGCGGCCCGAGGCCCAGTTCCGGCTCGGCCACCACCGGGTAGCGCGGGTCGGTCGAGTCATCCTCGAACAGCGCATCGATGCGGCGCACGTCGATCACGCTGACGGTGGGCGACAGCTTGCCGGCGACGCAGAGGTGGATGCGGTCGGGCGCCATGTTGCAGCCATGCGGGTTGTTCGGGATCGGGATGTAGCGGGTGTAGTTGCTGCCCGCTTCCTTGCGCCCGTCCAGCACCTTGACGCCGTTCAGTTCGCGGTAGTCGCCCCGTTCGATGCCGGCCTCGATCTCGGCGATGTTGAACACCACGACATGGTCCATGTCGTTCGCCGTCATGTCGAACAGGTTGGTGCCCATCTCCGAGTTGTAGCTCGTCGAGAAGGCATACTTGCCGTCATAGTCGCAATCGGTGTTGTCGAGGTTCCCCGAGACAATCACCTGCCAGGCGACCTGCATCTCGTCGGCATCCACCGCGGTGAAGAAGTTCACGTATTGCGACGAATCGTCGAGCACCGAGCCGTCGTTGACGATGGGCGTCTCGTCCTCGCCATTTGCGAAGACATAGTTGGTGCGCGGCCATTTCTGCGGCCGCATGCCGTGGATCGCCTTGGCGTTGGGGATCTCCAGGATCGCGTCGCATTTCATCACGTCGCAGCGCACCCGCGCCACGCGCGTGTTGGCCTTGTCGTTCATGAACAGGAAGCGCCCGTCATAACGCCCCTCGGTGAAGGACATGTGGATGTGGTGCAGGTCGCCATTGTCGTGGATGCGCTTGCCGTTGGCGGCGAGATATTCGCGCGTCTTGGGCAGCATGGTGCGCTCGTGGACGCGGAGCGACTCGTTGGTCTGGCCCCAGCCCGTCGCCGAGCAGCGGTTGAAGACCGGGATCCGCATCAGTTCGCGCATCGACGGCACGCCGAGGATCCTCACCTCGCCGGTCTGGCCCGAGGACCAGATGCCGTAATACTCGTCGAGGTCGCCCGGCCCGACATGGCTGTCCGTGGCGGCGCTGGCAGGGCGGCTACCGGCGACGACGGCGGCGGTGCCGGTGGCGCCCAGCAGGGCGGCCCGCGATGCGCCGAGCCCGGCCAGGGCCGCGCCCCCGGCGACCGATGCGCCCAGAAGTCCGCGACGGCTGAGACCTTTGGAGGGAGTTTTGTCAGACATTGAGTGTCTCCTTTCTGACATTGGGATGGTTGGACATGGTCTCGTCGCGCCGCCCGGCTGCGGCCGGGCCGGAGCCCGCCACCGCGGCGCGGCGCTTGAGTTTCTTGATCACCACCGGGCATTTCGCCTCGGACTGGTAGAGCACCTGGCAATGCATGCAGTTCAGGCACTCGTTCGGGTTGATCTGCCCGGTGGGATGGATCGCCTGCACGAAGCACTCCTTGGCGCAGGTCTGGCAGGGGCTGCCGCATTCGTTGTAGCGGCGCAGCCAGTCGAACATCCGGATCCGGGCCGGGATCGCCAGCGCCGCGCCAAGCGGGCACAGGTAGCGGCAGTAGAAGCGTTCGATGAACAGCCCCACCACCAGCAGCCCTACCGCGAACAGCACGAAGGGCCATTCCCGCGCGAAGCGCAGCACGATCGCCGTCTTGAAGGGCTCGACCTCGGCCAGTTGCTCGCCGCGATCCAGCGAGATCAGCGCCGCGGCGAACAGCCCCAGGAAGATGATGTATTTCAGCGCCCAGAGCCGCTCGTGCAGCCCCCAGGGCAGGGTGATCTGCGGCACCCGGAAGAACCGCGCGATCTGGTTGGTCAGCTCCTGCAGCGCACCGAAGGGGCACAGCCAGCCGCAATAGGCCCCGCGGCCCCAGAAGATCAGCGCCGCCGCGACCGCCCACCACAGGATGAAGGTCATCGGCTCCAGCATGAAGGCCTGCCAGGTGAACCCCTCGCGCAGGCTGTTGGCCAGCGCCATCAGGTTCACCACCGAAAGCTGCGCGGCGGCATACCAGCCCAGGAAGACCAGCGTGAAGGTCAGGAACCCCATGCGGAACCAGTAGGTGACGCGCTCCGACCGGGTCAGGAACATCTGGAAGAAGAAGGCCGCGGTCAGCACCGTCAGCATGACGGCCAGCCCTGCGATCTCGTACCGCTTGTCCCACCAGATGCGCTCGATCAGGGCCATCTGCGCGGCCCGTTCGGATTCGGCATCCTGCACCGCGTCGGCCGTCGCGTCGGCGGCGGGCCGGGCGATCTCGTCGAGATAGGTCCGCGGCAACTGGTAGCCCAGGTCGAAGGTGGTGAAGACCCGCTCCAGCGCGGCCACCTCGCGCTGCACCAGAAGCTGCAGGCGCCAGGGCTCGGCCGGGTCGAAGCCGGCATCGGCAGGGATGCGGAACACGCCGATCTCGTCGAGGCCAGGCACGCCATCGGCGGTCACGTCGCCGACCCGGCGATGGTCGCGGTCGCGGAAGCGCACCGACGAATCGCCCTGGATCAGCGCGATCCGGTCGAACAGCCCGCCGCGCACATAGCCCGAGCCCTTGAAGGAATACATGCCGCGGCCCATGACGAGGATCGCGTGATCGCCTTCCTCCAGCCAGCTCTCGACATTGGCGTATTCCGCCTCGCCCAGCAGCGCCCGGCCGACGGCGGGGTGGCTGACCAGCGTGGCATAGAGATCGATGAAGGTTTCTTCGGCCGGCTCGTTCAACGCGCGGCGCGCGGCGCGGGGATCGTCCATCGCGGCGAAGGCCTCGTTCACCTGGCCGACGTCGAGGGTCATCCGGCGCACCGTGCCGTCGCCCACCAGGGTGAACCAGTCTTCCGCCGCGCTGGCATCGGGATCGAGCTCGAAGCGCGGGCCGGTCTGCTCGGCGACGCTCAGCCCGCCCAGCCCGAGCTGGCGCGCCACCCGGATGCCCGAGCGGATGATCGAATCGTCGATCACCATGATCGTGACGGTGGCGCCGGAAATGATGTTGAGATCGTCGACCGTGCCGCCCTCGGCGACCACCGCCGCCAGGTCCAGCCCGACATGCTGCGCCATCAGCTCGGTGATCCGGCGCTCGGGAATGCCGATCAGCACGATCGGTTCGGAATGCGCCACGAGGTCGAGGCCGATGATCCGGGCCTCGTCATCCAGCGCCACCATCGTGTGGATGGGCTTGCCGGAATATCCCGTGGTTCCGACGAAATCCGTGGTGATGAAGGCCCAGCCGATCCGCGTGTCGTCACGCAGGATCGGTGCGGCGGGCAGATCGTCGTGGATCTCGCCATACCCCGTCGCGCCCTCCACGAGCTCGGAGGCGGGCAGTTCCGCCATGTAGCGGGTGAGATGCGGCGTCTGCGCCGAGACCGCCGTGGCGAGCCCCCACAGAAACAGGACGAGAGCGGCGACAAGGCCCGGCAGAACGGGCAGGGCGGGATGCGGTGGGTGATGGGGTATGTGCGGTGTCATGGCGGGTCAGCGATACGTCTCAGGCAAGGGAAGGGGGGCCGCGCGGGCGCGGATCGGACGGATGGCGAAGGCCATTCAGCGGGGCCACGGAGGGCAGGTCGTCCACCGGGCGCCAGGCCGCGACCGGCACGTGATGTGCCGGCGCGCCCTCGGCCACCAGCGGCGGTGTCGTCAGGCAGGCGCTGCAGAGTTCGTGCAGGCAGTCTTCAGGTGCGAGCGGCGCGCCGTCCCGGTCGAGCAGCACGGTCTGCGCCTCGCCATCGGCGCAGATCACCATCGCGAAGACCGATCCCGGGCTGTCGGCCGGGCGCAGCTGCGCGAAACCATGGGCCAGCGCCCCGCTCACCAGAGCAAGGGCCAGCATCGCGGCCAGCATCAGCGAGGCGTGCCGGACCAGGCTCGCGGCAAGGCCCCGCATGGGCAGGAGTCGACGCGTCTGATGCATCGCTTTGCGGGGCACGGGGCGGTCCTTTCACCGTTCGAGGCCCCGTCGCGGGGCCGGTCGAACCCAAAAGGCACGGCTTCCGGCCGGGTCGGGTTGATCTGGATCACATCCGGCAAAAAGTCTTGTTAAAATAAACTCTTACAAGAAACATGTCACGCCCCTTGCGATGGTTTTTCGACCCGCGCGACGCCATGTGTCAATCAGTGTCTTGATAAAAGTCAACTCAAGCAGATGGCGGGTTCTGCAAGCCTGCGCAACCCGGCCGTGGCCGGTGGCGCGGCCTCGTGCGGCGGCGGCGATTCGTCCCCGCGCGGGCTCAGGCGATCACTGCGAAGAACAACAGCACCAGAAGCGGCAGGATCCGGCCTGCAAACCGCCAGCGGGTGAGGATGGTCTCGGCACGCGCGACAAGCCCGGGCAGCGCCTCGGCGGCGGCCTCGAGGCGTCGGGGCCGAGGGAGCGGGGCAGGGCGCGGACCGGCCCGGGGGGGCAGGCTCGGAACCAGCAGCAGCAGATCGCCGGGCGGAAATGTCGGGACGCCCCGGCGCAGCAGCAGCGCCAGAGGCAATGCCGCCAGGACCGGCCACAGCGCGTCGCGCATCGCGCCGGCCGTCAGCAGATCCTCCACCGCCTTGCCGGTCCAGCCGGACCAGAGCAGCCAGGGCAGCACGAGGCCCGGCAGGCCGGCCAGGAGCGGCGGCGCGAGGCGCCAGGGCCAGCCCGTCGCGGGCCGGCCGGTTGGCAGCGCCCGGAGCCGCGCAAGGAAGTGCAGCAGGATCAGGCTGGTGGCGACGGAACTCAGGCTCAGCACCGTTACCAGCGCCCCGGGCAGGCCGGGCTTGACCGCGGCCTTTGCCAGCGCGCCGCCGGTCAGTGGCACACCGGCGACCGAGGCGCAGAGCACCGCGGCGGCGATCAGGCAGGCCAGGCGCTGCCCGCGGCTGGTCGCCTGCTTCATCGCACCCGTCAGCAGGAACAGCCCGCCCTTGGCGAACCCGTGATGCAGCGCGAACAGCGGAACCGCCTCGCGCGCCGCCCCGCCCGCCGCCAGCAGCGCGATCATCAGGCCCATCTGGCTGATGGTGGAATAGGCCAGCACGGCCTTGGGATCGGTCTGCGTCAGGCCCCAGAGGGCCGCGCCGAAGGCCCCGGCCAGGCCGAGCGCCAGCAGCGCCTCGGCGAAGACGCCTTCGGGCAGAAACAGCAGCATCCCGATCAGCCCGGCCTTCACGATCGCCCCCGACAGCACCGCCGAGGCGGCTGCGGGCGCCGCCGGATGGGCCAGCGGCAGCCAGACATGCAGCGGCACGAGTCCCGCCTTGATCCCGAATCCGGCGATCAGCAGCACGCAGGCCGCCGTGCCGGCGCCGGGCTGTGCCAGTGCCGCGGGCATCTCGGCGATGGCGGTGCTGCCCGCGGCATCGGCGCCCAGGATCAGCCCGACCAGCAGCGCCACCTCTCCCGCCAGCGCCATCGCGATGTAGACGCGCCCGGCGCGCAGGGCCGCCCTGTCGCGCGCATGCACGATCAGGAACCACGACGCCAGCGACACCGCGGCGAAGGCGACATAGAAGGTGGCCACGTCGCGCGCGAGGAAGACGCCGAGGTTGCCGGCCAGGGTCAGCCCCCAGAACCCCGCGAACATCGCCGCGCCGGGCCTGCCCGCCATCGGCTGCGCGGCCAGCGCCGCCAGGCACCAGAGCGCCGCGGTCATGCCCAGCAGCAGCCGGCGCGCCGGGTCGAGCCCCAGCGTCACGCCCAGCAGCAGGTCTGGCGCCGAGCTCTGCATGTCGCTCCCCGCCAGCGCCAGCCACAGCGCCGGCAGAGGCGACAGCGGCAGCAGCCGCACCGCATGGCGGCGCAGTGCCGGCAGCACGGCGAGCACGGCCAGCAGCAGCGGCCAGCCCAGCGCCGCCAGCGGCAGGATGGGGTCGGTCCATTCCATCATGGCAAGGCGCCCCGTTCGGCGATCAGCGTCGCCCAGCCCAGCGGGCTGACCGGCGAGGCCGCCAGCGCCCCGGCCGCCAGAGCTCCGAGCGCCGCGATCACCGCGGGCCCGACCAGCGCGGGCGCGCGGTCGTCGCCCCTGGCCTCCGGCGCGGGGTCGAGGAACCACAGCCGGTAGAGCAGCGGCAGGAAATAGGCCGCGTTCAGGAGGGTCGAGGCCGCCAGCACCGCCAGCACCCAGGGCGCGCCGGCCTGCAGCCCGCCCAGGCCGAGATAGATCTTGCTGACGAATCCCGCCATCGGCGGCAGGCCGATCATCCCGATCGCTCCGAGCGAGAAGCAGGTGGAGGTCCAGGGCATCCGCCGTCCCAGCCCGTTCAGCCCTTCGATGTTGTGCACATCCGCGCGCTCGTCGAAGATGCCGGCGCAGAAGAACAGGGTGATCTTCATCAGCCCCTGATGGACCAGATGCGCCAGCCCGCCGATCACGCCATAGGGGCTTGCCAGCGCCACGCCCAGCACGATGTAGCTGACCTGGCTGACGGTGGAATAGGCAAGGCGCTTCTTGATCTCGCGCTGCTGCAGCGCCCGCACCGACCCCCACAGGATCGTGGCCGAGGCCAGCAGCGCCAGCGGCAGCCCGACGCCCAGCGCCGCGACGGTGGCCGGGCCGAACACGTCATGGACCACGCGGATCACCCCGAAGGCCCCCGCCTTGACCACCGCCACCGCATGCAGCAGGGCCGAGACCGGCGCCGGCGCGACCATCGCCGCGGGCAGCCAGCCATGCAGCGGCAAGATCGCGGCCTTCATGCCCACGCCCACGATGAACAGGGCGAAGATCGTCCGCAGGATCGCCGGGTCGATCTCCGACAGGTCGGGCGGATCGGTGAACAGCACCGGTCCGGTGAGGCTTTCCAGCCAGACGATCGCCACCAGAAGGATGGTGCTGCAGGGGAGCGCGTAGAGCAGGTAGCGCCGCGCCGCGGCCAGCGAGGGCGCGTCCTGCTTGTGGGCGACAAGCGGCCAGGTGCTCAGGGTGAGCAGCTCGAAGAAGATGAAGAAAGAGATCAGCGACCCCGACAGGGCGATGCCCGTCGTGGCGGCGACGCAAAGCCCGAAGAAGCCGAAGAAGCGCGACTGCTGCGGCTTGCTGCCGAAATAGGCGATGGCGTAGATCGTGGTGAGCAGCCACAGCGCCGCCGAGAGCGAGACGAACAGCAGCGCCAGCGCGTCGATCCGCAGCAACAGCACCAGGTCCGGTGCCAGAGAGAACTCGGTTTCATAGGCCGCTCCGTCGGCCACGGCGATCAGCATCGTCATGATCAGCGCGAGTTTGACCAGCGCGCCGCCGAGGTTGAGCGCGTTTCGCAGCCTGTGGCTCTCCTGGTCGAGAAAGAAGGTCAACGCCGCGGGAAGCAGCGAGCTCAGCAGGATCAGGACGGGCAGCATCGCGCTCACAGCCCCTCCTCCGCGGCGGAGGGCCGTCCCACCGAAAGCAGATCGAACGGGCCCGCCGAGGCGATCCCGAGCAGGATGGCTGCGCCCGCCAGCAGCAGCGGCACCGCCTGCCTCGCCCTGCTCGTCGGCGCGGGCGGGGGGGCCTCGGGCTGCGCGAACAGCACCGCCATCGGCCGGTAGAGATAGGCGGCCGCCAGCAGCCCGCCGCCGGCGATGACCAGCCCCCAGGCCGGTCGTTCGGCGGCGAAGGCCGAGGTCATCAGCAGATACTTGCCGGTGAAGCCGCCCGAGGGCGGCAGGCCGATCAGGGTGATGGCCGCCAGCGCGAAGCCGAAGGCCGTCATCGGCATCGCGCCGGCCATCCCGCGCAGATCGTCCAGACGGTCGCTGCCCGTCGCCGCGATCCACTGCCCCACCGCCAGGAACATCGCCGCCTTGGCCAGGCCGTGGCTCAGGGCCAGGAAGACCGCGCCGTTCCACGCGCCCGCCGCCCAGGGCATCGCGGCCGCACTGCCGCCCGCGAGGGGAAACACCAGGAACAGGTAGCCGATCTGCGCCACCGTCGAATAGGCCACGATGCGCTTGAGCCGGGTCTGTGCCAGCGCGCCGAGGCTGCCCCAGATCACCGCCGCGGTGCCCAGCAGCGCCAGCGCCGGCAGCGCCGTCGCCGAGGCGGTATCGGGCATGGAATCGAACCACAGCCGGAGCAGGATCGCGAAGGACGCCTTCGGCACCAGCGCCGAAAGCAGCGCCGAGGCCGGCGCCGGGGCCGCGCCATGCGCCGGCGGCAGCCAGACATGGAACGGGAACAGCGCGGCCTTGGCCAGCAGCCCCGCCGTCATCAGCGCCAGCGCCAGACCGTCGGTCGGCGCCGGGCTCCGGTTGGCGATCAGGTCGATGTCCAGCACGCCATGCGCGGCATGGCACAGCACGACCCCGGCGAGATAGAGCAGCGAGCCGGCGAGGGCGAAGAACATGTAGCGCATCGCGGCGGCCAGCGCGGCGGGCTTGCCCTCGAGCGCGACCAGCCCGATCGCGGCCAGGCTGAGCAGCTCGATCCCGACATAGAAGTTGAACAGGTCGCGCGACAGGAAGATCGCGTTCAGCGCGGCCCACAGCAGCAGCATCAAGGGCCAGAAGCCGAAGGCCGCCCGTTCGCCTGCCTTGGCGGGTGCGAGGCCATGGCGCGCCTCGGCCGCCGCGCCGCACATCACCAGCGCGGTCATCACCGCCAGCGCGGCCGACAGCCCGTCGGCCTCCAGCGCGATGCCCACCGGCGGCGTCCA
>JBKHDP010000053.1:0-15630 GCA_046541255.1 Paracoccaceae bacterium
ACGCGTATTCCGTAAGCACATCGTCAGCAATGGCCAGCGCATCGGGCCGGTCGCGCCAGGACACCGTGCGGCGCGCACCGGCCTCGGCCAGCCGGCGCGACAGCTCTGCCAGCCGGTCCTTCTTGCCGCGGATATTGTCCTGCAGCGGCCGCAGGCTCAGCCGATCGGCACGGCGGCCCAACGCCTCGCGCCGCGACTCCAGCCCGCGCTCCAGCGCCGGAGCGAGGCGTGGCACGAGCGCCGAAAACCGGCGCGATTCGGCCTCTACCGCCCGGCGCAGCGCCGAGGGCCGCAGCCCGCCCGAAGCTTCCGACAACCGCAGCCGCCTGGCCTGGATCGCCCGGGACAGCGCCGCCGGCAGCCGATCCGACAGCGAATCGAGCCGCTGGCGCGGGACCTCCACCAGCGTCTCGGGCCGGGGCAGCGCCCGGGCCAGATCGCGCAGGCGCTGGCCGCGCCGTTCCAGCCCCGACCCGGCCGCATGGGTCAGGCGCATCGACTGGGTCTCCAGCCAGGCCAGCAGCTCCATCCGCACCGGCACCGCCAGCTCCGCCGCGGCGGTGGGCGTGGGCGCGCGCCGGTCCGAGACGAAATCGATCAGCGTGGTGTCGGTCTCGTGCCCCACGGCGGAAATCAGCGGGATTTCCGAGGCGGCGGCCGCGCGGGCCACGATTTCCTCGTTGAAGCCCCACAGATCCTCGATGCTGCCGCCGCCACGCGCCACGATCAGCAGGTCGGGACGGGGCAACGCGCCGCCCGGGCTCAGCCGGTTGAACCCGGCGATCGCCGCGGCCACCTCGGCCGCGCAACGCTCGCCCTGCACCGCCACGGGCCAGATCAGTACCTTGCGCGGAAAACGGTCGCGCAGACGGTGCAGGATGTCGCGGATCACCGCCCCCGAGGGCGAGGTGACCACCCCGATCACCTCGGGCAGGTAGGGCAAGGGCGTCTTGCGCGCCTGGTCGAACAGCCCCTCGGCCTCCAGCATCTTCTTGCGCTTTTCCAGCAGCGCCATCAGCGCGCCCTGCCCCGCGGGCCGGATATCCTCGATCACGATCTGGTAGCGCGACTGGCCGGGGAAGGTGGTCAGCCGGCCGGTGGCCACCACTTCCAGCCCCTCCTCGGGCTGGGTGGCGAGCCGCGCCGCCACGCCTTTCCAGATCACCCCCGAGAGCACCGCGCGCTCGTCCTTCAGGTCGAGATAGACATGGCCCGAGCGCGGCCGGCTGATCCGGCCCAGCTCGCCCCGCACCCGGACGAAGGCGAACTCGCCCTCGATCACCCGCTTCACCGCGCCCGAAAGCTCGGACACCGTGAATTCAGGGGCGTTGCCGCCCGGCTTGTCGTCCTCGATCAGGTCCATCGCGCCGCCTTGTGCCTTGCCTGCCGCCAGCCTAGAACGACCGCCGGGCGAGGCCAAGCGGGAGAGCGCCATGAACATCCTTATCCTGGGCGGCGGCGGGCGCGAGCACGCGCTGGCCTGGGCCACGATGCAGAACCCCAAATGCGACAAGCTGATCGTGGCGCCGGGCAATGCCGGGATCGCCCAGATCGCGACCTGCGCCGATCTCGACATTCTCGACGGCGTCGCGGTGGTGGCGTTCTGCGAGGCCGAGGCGATCGACCTGGTGATCGTGGGCCCCGAGGCGCCGCTGGCCGAGGGCATCTCCGACCGGCTTCGCGACGCGGGCTTCGCCGTGTTCGGCCCCTCGCGCGCGGCGGCGCGGCTGGAGGCCTCGAAATCCTTCACCAAGGAAATCTGCGACGCCTGCGGCGCGCCCACCGCGGCCTGGGCGCGCTTCACCGAGGCCGGGGCGGCCAGGGCGCATATCCGGGCGCAGGGCGCGCCCATCGTGGTCAAGGCCGACGGGCTGGCCGCGGGCAAGGGCGTGATCGTGGCCGAAACCGAGGCGCAGGCGCTGACGGCGGTGGACGAGATGTTCGGCGGCGCCTTCGGGCAGGCAGGCGCCGAGGTGGTGATCGAGGAATTCATGACCGGCGAAGAGGCCTCGTTCTTCGTGCTGGTGGATGGCGAGGAGGTGCTGCCGATCGGCACCGCGCAGGACCACAAGCGCGTGGGCGAGGGCGATACCGGGCCGAATACCGGCGGGATGGGCGCCTATTCCCCCGCCCCGGTGATGACGCCGGACGTGGAGGCCCGCGCACTGGACCGGATCGTGCGCCCGGTGGTGGCCGAGATGGCGCGCCGCGGCACGCCCTACCAGGGCGTGCTCTATGTCGGGCTGATGATCGAGGCCGGCCAGCCGCGGCTGGTGGAGTTCAACGTGCGTTTCGGCGACCCCGAGGCACAGGTGCTGATGATGCGGCTGGGTGCGCAGGCACTGGACCTGATGCAGGCCGCCGCCGAGGGGCGGCTGGCGGGCGCCCGGGTGAACTGGGCGCAGGATCACGCCATGACCGTCGTGATGGCCGCGGAGGGCTACCCCGGGGATTACGCGAAAGGCAGCGAGATCCGCGGACTGGAACGGATGCCGGAGGACAGTTTCCATCAGTGCTTCCATGCCGGCACCGCGCTGAAGGATGGCCGGGTGGTGGCCGCCGGCGGGCGGGTGCTGAACCTGACCGCGCGCGGCGCCACGCTGGCCGAGGCGCGGGCGCGGGCCTACGAGATGGTCGCGGCGGTGGACTGGCCCGAAGGGTTCTGCCGCCGCGATATCGGCTGGCGCGCGCTGGGCTGAGCCCGCGTGGCGTGGGCCGCGCCGGGAGACCCGGCACCGGATTCGGCATGCGCCGAGGGAGCGGGCGCGTCAGACGCGCGCGGCGCCCGCGGTCAGATCTGCTTTTCGGGCATCTGCACGATGAGCCCGTCCAGGGCATCGCTGACCTTGATCTGACAGGTCAGGCGCGAGCGTTCGGGATCGGGCTCGTAGGCGAAATCGAGCATGTCCTCTTCCATGTCCTCCTTCGCGGGCAGTTTCGACACCCAGTCGGGATGAACATAGACATGGCAGGTGGAACAGGCACAGGCGCCGCCGCAATCGGCCTCGATGCCGGGGATGTTGTTGTCGCGCGCGCCTTCCATCACGGTCATGCCGCTCTGGACCTCGACGACATGTTCGGTGCCGTCATGCTCGATATAGGTGATCTTCGCCATGCCTCGCGCTCCGTTGATATGCATCGGTACTTCCTAGCCAAGCCCCGAGGGGCTTGCCAGCCCCATTTGGGATCGCATCGGTGCGGCGGCAAGCCGACGGTTGCGGCGGCGGCCAATTGTTCTATTTCTGTTCTCCATGCAGACCGTCATCACTCCTTGCCCCGGCGCCTGGCCGCGCCCGCCCGCGGCCCTGCCGGCCGCCCGACTGGAAGAGCCCCCTGCCGGGGCGCGGATCGCCGTGGCCGGGCTCGTGATCCTGCGGCAGCGGCCGGGCACCGCCAAGGGGGTGATCTTCGTCACGCTCGAGGACGAGACCGGCGTGGTCAACGTGATCGTGTGGCGGCATGTCTACGAGCGGTTCCGACGCGCGGTGATCGCGGGCCGGCTGCTGCGCGTGACCGGGCGGCTTCAGCGCGAACAGGGCGTCACCCATGTCATCGCCGAACGGATCGAGGATATCTCGGAGATGCTGGACGACCTGCTGCGCCCCGCGCCGTGCCGCGCCGCCGATCAACCCGGCCGCCCCCCGGCCGCTCCGCATCGTGGCACTGGCGCACGCGGCGGCTGACGGCGGCGTTGCCCCGCAGCCCCCGCCCGCCTTAGACTGCCCCGCAACAGGCAGTCCGAAGAGGCAGAGCAGATGCGTATCACCGCCGCGGTGCGAACCGGCCCCCTTGTCGCGCTGTTGTTGCTGGCGGGCTGCACGGAGCCGGCCCCCGCACCCGATTCCGCCTCGCGGATCTTCGGCAGCCGGGCGGGCCCCGCCGATGCCCCGCCCGGCACCTGCTGGGCACGGCAGGTCACCCCGGCCCTTGTCGAAACGGTGACCGAGCAGGTGCGCCTGCGCCCCGGGCGGCGCGATGCGCAGGGCCAGGTGCAGGAGACGGCACAGTTCCGAACCGAGACCCGGCAGCGCATCCTGCGCGACCGCGAGACGCGCTGGTTCGAGACCC
Source organism: Paracoccaceae bacterium (assembly GCA_046541255.1). Classification (GTDB taxonomy): domain Bacteria; phylum Pseudomonadota; class Alphaproteobacteria; order Rhodobacterales; family Rhodobacteraceae; genus Rhodosalinus. The sequence continues at coordinate 4,069 of JBKHDP010000053.1, forward strand.
CCTGCCCCGACCTGGCCACGCCCGACTTCATCGCCTCGCTGCAGCGGGCGCTGGCGGTGCGCGGCTATCTCGACACCGCCGCAACCGGACGGATGAACACCGCAACCGCGGCCGCCATCCGTCGGTTCCAGCGCGACACGGGCGGGCCGGACAGCGGCGCGCTGTCGCTGGAAACCGCGCGCGCGCTGGGGCTGGTCGCCGTAGCGCGCGACACGCCGGAATGACGAAGGGCGCCCCGCGGGGCGCCCTTGCCGGAAATCGGAGCCTGGAACCGAAGGCCGTCGCCTATTCGTCTTCCAGACCCAGCGCCACGAAGCGCGGCTCGCCGCCGCGACGCACCAGCAACAGCAGCGACCGGCGCCCGGCTTCGCGGGCCTCGGCGATGCGATCCTCGAACTCGGCGACGGTTTCCAGCTTTTCCTGGCCTGCCTCGGTGATCACGTCGCCCGCGCGCAGCCCCTTGTCGAAGGCGACCGAAGTCTCGTCCACATCGGTGATGACAAGCCCTGCGGCACCGGCATCAAGCTCCAGCTGCTCGCGCAGCTCGTCGGTCATCGGTTGCACCGTCAGGCCCAGGATCTCGGCCTCGGCGGGCTCTTCCTCGGGATCGGACTGCGCCGCAGGCACGGCGCCCTCGGCGGTTTCGCGGCGAGCCAGCGTCACTTTCAGCGTGCGGGTCTCGCCGTCGCGCAGCACCGTCACCCGCACCGTCTTGCCGACCGCGGTGGCCCCGACAACGCGGACCAGCTGGCGGGTATCCACCACATCGGTTCCGTCGAAGGCCAGGATCACGTCGCCCGATTCCATGCCGGCCTCGCGGGCCGGGCCTTCGGGAACATCGGTGACCAGCGCGCCGCGCGGCTCGTCCAGCCCGTCGATGCCCTCGACGAGATCCGGGGTCACGTCCTGGATGCGCACACCCAGCCAGCCCCGGCGGGTTTCGCCGAATTCCTTGAGCTGGTCCACCACGCCCTCGACCACGTTCGAGGCCATGGCGAAGCCGATGCCGATCGAGCCGCCATCGGGCGACAGGATCGCCGTATTCACGCCGATCACCTCGCCGTCCATGTTGAACAGCGGACCGCCGGAATTGCCACGATTGATCGCCGCGTCGGTCTGGATGTAGTCGTCATAGGTGCCGCTGAGCGCGCGGTTGCGGGCCGAGACGATGCCCGCCGAGACCGAGAAGCCCTGTCCCAGCGGATTGCCCATCGCCATCACCCATTCGCCGACACGGGCGGTATCGCTGTCGCCGAACTGCACGAAATCGAGCGGCTCTTCGGGTTCGACCTTCAAGAGCGCGATGTCGGTATTGGGATCGGTGCCCACGACCTCGGCCTCCAGCTCGAAGCCTTCGAAGAATTCCACCAGGATCTCGTCGGCACCGTCGATGACGTGGTTGTTCGTCACCACGAAGCCGTCCTCGGAGATCACGAAGCCCGATCCCAGCGCCGAACCGCGACGCGGGGGCATCGGGCCGTTGCGGTCCTGGAACTCGCGGAAGAAATCCTCGAAGGGCGAGCCTTCGGGCACGACGCCGCGCGGCGTGTCGCGCCGCGTGACGGAGGTGGTGGTGGTGATGTTCACCACCGCGGGGCTGACCTGATCGGCCAGCCCGGCGAAGCTTTCAGGTGCGGCGCGCGACGGCGACGCCATGGCAAGCGCCAGCATCGTCAGCAGCGCAAGGCCGGTCAGCCACGTGGCGCGAAACGCCGTCATCGCCTCCGGCCGGTATGGGATTGCCTGGGTTTGCACGAAGTATCTCCCCTGTTTCGCGAAGGGCGGGCACGGCCGCCGGATCGCAGCCAATCTATGCGTTGCCCGCAGGGTGGCAAAGGGCGATCTGCGCACAGGGTGGTGAACCACCCGTGACAACGCCGTGATGCGCCATGCGCAATGCCCGGGAAACGCGCATGCCGGGCGGCGGGTTCCTTCCGGCCGGCCCCGGCGTCAGGCCCCCAGCGCATGCGCAAGCCAGACCAGCGCCAGCCCAAGGGCCATGGCCGCCAGCCCGGCCATGCGGCGGGTCTCTTCGGGAAGTGCGCGAAAGGTTTCCAGCATCCGCTCGACAAGGCCGGGGGCCAGCGCATAGACCAGCCCCTCGACAAGAAGCACAAGGCCGATGGCGAGGAAAATCGTCGCCATTACTCGGTGGCGGCGGATGCCCCGGAAGCGGCCTGCTCCGGCATCACCTGCCCGGGCGTCGGCAGCGGCGCCGGAAGGCCGCCGGCCTGCTCGTCGCCATCGCCTGCCTCGCCGGACCCTTCACCAGCGCCCGACCCTGCTGCCGGAGCGGCGATCCCGCTGCCACTGCGCAGATAGTTGAAGAACTCGCTGTCCGGCGTCATCACCATGGTCGAGCGTTCCCCCTGCAGCGCCCGCTCGTAGGCCAGCATCGAACGGTAGAAGGAGAAGAACTCCGGGTCCGCCCCGAACGCCTCGGCATAGACCGCGTTGCGTCGCGCATCGGCCTCGCCGCGGATCACCTGCGCCTCGCGCTCGGCTTCCGACAGCGTCTCGGTCACGGTCCGGTCGGCCAGAGCGCGCACGCGCTGCGCCGCCTCGTTACCGCGGGCGATCTCGTCGGCGGCCTCGCGTTCGCGCTCTGCCCGCATCCGGGCGAAAGTGGCCTCGAGGTTCTGGGCCGGCAGGTTGGTCTGTTTCAGGCGCACGTCCACCACGTCGAGCCCGAGAGAGCGCGCCTCGTTGCGGGCGTCGTCCCGGATCCGGTTCATCAGCTCGCGCCGGTCCTCCGACAGGATGGTGTCGGATGTCACCTGGTCGGCACCCAGCACTTCGCGGATCGTGGCGTTCAGGATCGAGGACAGGCGATCCTCGGCAGCCCGCAGCCCGCCGACACCCACCGCCTGGCGAAACTGCACCGCGTCGGTGATCCGGTAGCGCGCGAAGGCATCCACCACGAGGCGGCGATCATCCGACGGCGTGACCTCGATGGTTTCGGTATCGAGCGACAGGATCCGCGCATCATAGCGCACGACCTCCTGGATCAGCGGGATCTTGAACTTGAGCCCCGGCTCTTCCTCGACGGCCTTGATCTGGCCGAATTGCAGCACGAGCGCCCTCTCGCGCTCGTCCACCACGAAGACGGAGGACAGCAGCGCGGCGACGGCCACGACGATGACAGGCAGAATGAAGGTTATCTTGCGCATGGCTCAGTTTCCTCCGGCAGAGCTGCGGCGCAGCTCGTTCAGGGGCAGATAGGGCACCACGCTGCCCTGCCCGTCGGCTCCGGCGATGGATTCGTCCAGGATCATCTTGTCCACATCGGCCAGCACGCGCTCCATCGTTTCGATGTAGAGGCGCTTGCGGGTCACGTCGGGCGCCTTGGCGTATTCCTCGAGGACCGACGTGAAGCGGCTGGCCTCACCGAGCGCCTCGTTGACGACGCGGGCGCGGTAGCCCTCGGAATCCTCGACGATCTGCGCGGCCTGGCCGCGGGCCTCGGCGAGCACGCGGTTGGCATAGGCGTCGGCCTGACGCTGCAGCCGGTCGCGCTCCTGCTCGGCGGCCTGCACCTCGCGGAAGGCGTCGATCACCTCGCGCGGCGGATCGGCGGTATCGAGGTTGATCCGCACGATGTTGATGCCGCTGTCATATTCGTCCAGCGTCGCCTGGATGTTCTCGCGCGCGGTATCGGCAATGATCCCGCGATCACGGTTGAGAATCGGCGAGAGGTTAGAGGCCGCGATGATCTCGCGCATGACCGATTCCGAGGCTGCCTGCACCGTCAGTTGCGGATCGCGGATGTTGAACAGCAGCTTTGCGGGATCGTTGATGTTCCAGACGACCTGGAACTCGATATCGACGATATTGGCGTCGGTGGTCAGCATCAGCCCGTCACCCGCGCCGCGCCGTGCGCCGATCGTTTCGGTCCGCTCCGAGGTCACGTTCACCACCTCGTGGGTCACCACGGGCCACGGCGCGAAATTGAGGCCCGGATTGCCGGTCGCCGAATACTGGCCGAGGAACAGCTCGACCGACTGCTCCTCCGGCTTGACGGTGTAGAAGCTGGCGAATGCCCACAGGCCCAGCGCGGCCAGCGCGCCGATCCCGATGGTGCTGCGGTTGAAGGCCGGGCCACCGCCATCGCCGCCGCCGCCGCCGCGACCATCGCCGCCGCCGCGCCCGCCCATCAGCACCCGCAGGCGTTCCTGGCCCTTTCGGACCAGATCGTCGATTTCCGGGATCTGCGGCCCTTCCTCCGGGCCGGGACGGCGTCCGCCGCCCTGGTTGCCACGGTTTCCGCCATCACCGCCCCCGCGGGGACCGCCGCCGCCCCCCCAGGGGCCGCCGTTATTGCCAGCCATTCAGATCTTTCCTCTCCGTTGACGCGCGCCAGGGCGTTGTCTCTAAACTGTGCAATCCCTGCCGGATTTCAAGCTTTGCGCACCGGAGCGCGCATGGTGACGATTTCCTCGGACATGGTGGGGTGAACCGCCACCGTCCGGTCGAAATCCTCCTTGGTGGCGCCCATCTTCACCGCGATTCCGGCAAGCTGGATCATCTCGCCCGCCCCCGGCGCGACGATATGACAGCCCAGAACCCGACGCGTCTCGGCGCAGACCACCAGTTTCATCAGCACCCGGTCCGGCCGGCCGGCAAAGCCGGTCTGCATCGGCCGGAACGAGGTGCAATAGACCTCGATGGGCCCCCGCTCGCGCGCCTCTTCCTCCGACATCCCCACCGTGCCCATCTCGGGCTGGGTGAAGATTGCCGTGGGCACGAGATCGTGATCGACCGGGGTGGGATTGCCGCGGAACACGGTCTCGACGAAGGCCATGCCTTCGCGGATCGCCACCGGCGTCAGGTTGAGACGGTCGGTCACGTCGCCGATGGCATGGATCGAGGGCACCGATGTCTGTGAATAGGCGTCCACCAGCACCTCGCCGCGCCTGCCCAGCTTCACCCCGATCTCCTCCAGCCCCATCTCGCCCGTATTGGGCGCGCGGCCGGTGGCGAACATCACCTGCTCGAACACCCGCTCCGAGCCGTTGGTGGCCTTGACCCGCAGCCCGCCCGCCTCGGGATGCATCTCGATGACATTCGTGCCGGTATGCAGGTCGATGCCGCCCTGCTCCATCTCCTCGGCGATCAGGCCGCGCGCCTCGCCGTCGAAGCCGCGCAGGATCTGCGCACCGCGGTAATATTGCGTGACCTCCACGCCCAGCCCGTTGAGAATGCAGGCGAATTCGCAGGCGATATAGCCACCCCCGACGATCAGGATCGACTTCGGCAGCGCCTCCAGGTGGAAGATCTCGTTCGAGGTGATCGCCTTTTCCGCATGGGCCATCTCGGGCTTGACCGGCCGGCCGCCCATCGCCAGCAGGATGTGCCGCGCGGTCTTGCGGCTGCCATCGGCCAGTTCCACCGTATGCGGATCGACCAGCCGGGCCCGCTGGTCGAAGGTCTCGACCCCGGCATTGGCCAGCAGCTTGCGGTAGATGCCCTCCAGCCGGTCCAGCTCGGCCGTCAGCCTGCCATGAAAGGCGGGCCAGTCGAATTCGCCCGCGGCGATGTCCCAGCCATAGGCGCGGGCATCCTCCACCATCGGCGCATATTCCGAGGCGAAGACCATCAGTTTCTTGGGCACGCAGCCCCGGATCACGCAAGTGCCGCCATAGCGGTCTTCCTCGGCCAGTGCCACCCGGGCGCCGGCCTCGCTCGCGGCGACGCGCGCCGCGCGCACCCCGCCAGAGCCACCACCGATCACGAAGAGGTCATAGTCGAAATCGCTCATGTGCTCGCTCCCTGAGATCCGGCTGCGGGTATTTCACAAGGGCGCCGCCTTGGCCAGAGCCCGGTGAAGGGCTCAGGCGCCATGCCGGCCCTTGCCGGAAGACCAACCCGCGGGAGGCCGACCGACCTGCGGGCCGCGCCGCCGCCCCGCCAAAGCCCTTCAATCGTTCAGATCGGTGAACAGGTTGTCGGTCTCGACGAAATCCAGCCGGTCGCTCTCGATGGTGCCCTCGTTGATGTCGCGCACCTCGACGCGGCCATCGCCGAACCCCACCACCACCGTGTCGCAGATATCGAGGAACAGCCCGTTTTCCACCACGCCCGGCATCTGGTTCAGCACCAGGCTGAGCTGGCGGGGATTGCCGATACGACGCAGATGCAGATCGAGGATGTGATTGCCCTCGTCGGTAAAGAACGGCACCTCGCCATTCATCCGCAGCGTCACCTCGCGGCCCAGCACATCCATGCCGACCAGCGTTTCCTCCACGAGCGCGCGGGTGGTCTGCCAGCCGAAGGGAATGACCTCGATCGGCAGCGGGAAGGCGCCCAGAGTCTCCACCTGCTTGCCGATATCGGCGATCACGATCATCTGGTCGCTCGCGGTGGCCACGATCTTTTCCTGCAAAAGCGCGCCGCCGCCGCCCTTGATCAGGTTCAGGTCGTCGTCGAACTCGTCGGCGCCGTCGATGGTGATGTCGAGCCAGCGCGCCTCGTCGAGCGAGATCACCTCGATTCCCACCTCGCGGGCGAGTTCCGCGGTCCGGGTGGAGGTGGGCACGCCGCGGATCTTCAGGCCATCCTCGCGCACCATCTCGCCCAGGCAGCGCACCAGCCAGGCCGCGGTGGAGCCGGTGCCCAGCCCGACGCGCATCCCGTCCTCGACGAAATCGGCGGCGCGGCGGGCGGCCACGAACTTGGCCTTGTCGATGGGTGACAGCTCTCCGGTCATGGGCGGCTCCTGCGGTTGCGCGGCCGGTTATAGGCAGTTTGCCCGGGCGGCGCGAGTGCGAATTGCCCGGCCTGCGCGGCGCGATTTCGGGCGCGAAGGGTCGTTTTCGGGCAGGCGCGGGCACGGCGCAGGCCCTATCTCCCCGGTATGACGCCGCCCTATCGCCTGCATTACGCGCCCGACAACGCCTCGCTCATCGTGCGACTGGCGCTCGAGGAGCTGGGCCAGCCCTACGAGACGCGCCTGGTGGACCGTGCCGCGCAGGGCCAGCGTGCGCCGGCCTATCTGGCGCTCAATCCCAACGGGCTGATCCCGGTGCTGGAAACGTCCGACGGCCCGATCTTCGAGACCGCCGCGATCCTGCTGTGGCTCGCTGAAAGGCACGGCGCACTGGCGCCCCACCCGGGCGACCCCCGGCGCGCGGCGTTCCTGAAATGGCTGATCTTCACCGCCAACACGCTGCATCCGGGGTTGCGGATGCTGTTCTATCCGCACAGCTATGTAGGGCAGGACGCAAGGGCGCAGGCGCATCTGCGCAAGACCATGACGCAGGAACTGGACAGGCATTTGCGGAAACTCGACGATGTCGCGGCCGAACGGCCCGCCTGGCTGGGCGGCGCGCAGCCCTCGGCGCTGGATCTCTATCTCGCGCCCTGCCTGCGCTGGTGCGCGCTCTATCCGGCCGGCATGACCGGCTGGTTCGCGCTGGCCCGCTACCCGGCGCTGCAAACGCTCTGCGCCCGGCTGGAGGGCCGCGCCAGCACCCGCGCGGCCATTCTTGCCGAGGGGCTTGGCCCACATCCCTTCACCGCGCCCATCCATCCCGCGCCGCCAGAAGGAAGCGCCACCTGATGTTCCTGTCCGTCTTCGAGATGTTCAAGCTGGGCCTCGGCCCCTCATCCTCGCACACGATGGGGCCGATGGTCGCTGCGGGCCGGTTCCTCGACAGGCTGCGCGACGCGCCCTTCGCGGCGGCGGGGCTGAAAGGGTCGCTGCATGGCAGCCTCGCCTTCACCGGGGTGGGCCATGCCACCGATCGGGCGACGATCCTCGGGCTGGCGGGCTTCGCCCCCGAGACCTACGACCGGGAGCAGGCCGATGCCGCGCTGGAGCGCATCCGCGACACGTGCCGCGTCACGCCGCCGGGCCTGCCCCCGCTGCATTTCGACCCGCGCGAGGATCTGCGCTTCGATTTCGGCCCGCCGCTGCCCGGCCATGCCAATGGCATGATCCTGATGGCCACCGACCGGCAGGGCGATGTGATCCTGCAGGAGACCTATTATTCCGTGGGCGGCGGCTTCGTGCTGACCGAGGCGGAACTGGCCGCCGGCAAGGACAGTGACGAGGGCGCGCCGGTGCCCTACCCGTTCAAATCCGCCGCCCAGATGCTGCGGATGGCCGAAACCTCGGGCCGGACGATCGCCGAGATGAAACGCGCCAACGAGCTGACCCGCCGCTCCCGCGCCGAGCTGGAGGAGGGCGCCGCGCGGATCTGGCAGGTGATGAACGACTGCATCGAGCGTGGCCTGGCCTCGGAGGGCGTCCTGCCCGGCGGGCTGGGCGTGAAGCGCCGCGCCAAGGGCATCCACGACGCGCTGCTGGCCGAGCGCGGGATGAACCTCACGCCGCCGCACACGATCAACGACTGGATGAGCGTCTATGCCATGGCGGTGAACGAGGAGAACGCCGCCGGCGGGCAGGTCGTCACCGCACCGACCAACGGTGCGGCGGGCGTGGTGCCGGCGGTGATCCGCTACTGGCTGGATCATGTTCCCGGCGCGAGCCGCAGCCGGGTGGAGGAGTTCCTGCTGACCGCGGCGGCGATCGGCGGGCTGGTGAAATACAACGCCTCGATCAGCGGCGCCGAGGCCGGCTGCCAGGCCGAGGTGGGCAGCGCCGCCGCGATGGCCGCGGCGGGGCTGTGCGCGGTGATGGGCGGCAGCCCCGCGCAGGTGGAGAACGCCGCCGAGATCGCGCTGGAGCATCATCTCGGCATGACCTGCGACCCGGTGAAGGGGCTGGTCCAGGTGCCCTGCATCGAGCGCAACGGGCTGGGCGCGATCAAGGCGGTCTCAGCCGCAAGCCTCGCGCTGAGGGGCGACGGCACGCATCTGGTGCCGCTCGACGCCTGCATCGAGACCATGCGCCAGACCGGCGCCGACATGAGCGAGAAATACAAGGAGACCTCGCTGGGCGGGCTGGCGGTGAACGTGCCCAACTGTTAACGCAAGGTCATGTCGCACGCCGCATCCAATGTCGCCGGGCCTGACCGCACGCTTGCGGGCATCCTGTTCATGGCGGGCTTCGCCGCCACCGCGCCGATCATGGATTCCTTCGCCAAGATGACCCCGGCGGAGGTGCCGATCCTGCAGATCGTGCTGGTGCGATTCGGTTTCCAGGTGGTGACGCTGTTGCCGCTGGCCTGGGCGCTGGGGCTGGCGCAAAGGCCCGGCCCGCGCGAGGCCTGGCTGCACCTGGTGCGCGGCGCTCTGCTGCTGACGGGCACGGCGCTGTTCTTCGGGGCGATCCGGTTCATGCCGATCGCCAACGGGCTGGCGATCTTCTTCGTCTCTCCCTTCATCCTGACGCTGGCGGGCGCGCTGTTCCTGAACGAGGAGGTGGGCTGGCGCCGCCTGATGGCCTGCGCGGCGGGCTTCGCCGGTGCGCTGCTGGTGATCCGGCCCAGCTTTGCCGATCTCGGCGCGGTGGCGCTGATGCCGCTGGGCACGGCCTGCTGTTTCGCCGCCTACATGGTGATGACGCGCTCGATGGCGCAGCGGATGCATCCGATCGCCCTGCAGGCCTGGACGGCGGTGGCCGCCACCCTGATCGTGGCGCCGGTGCTGATGGCGTTCAACGGCTCGGGGCTGCCCGCGCTCGACCCGGTGCCCCCCAGCGGTACGGCCGTCTGGACCCTGCTGGGCGTGGGCGTCATGGCGACGATCTCGCATCTCTTCATCAGCCAGGCGCTGAAGCTGGCGCCCGCCGCCACGCTGGCGCCACTGCAATACCTGGAAATCGTGGCTGCCACGATCCTGGGATACTGGCTGTTCGGCGATTTCCCCGCGCCGCTGACCTGGGCTGGCATCGCGATCATCGTGGGCTCGGGGCTCTATGTCATCGCCCGCGAGCGCCGGTTGTCGCGCCAGCCGCACCCCACTCCGCCGGCCTGAACCGCCGGCCCGAATTGCCGCAAGGGCAACGGGTGATTGCGGCCCCCTGTGCCCCGGCCTAACCTGCGCGAATGCATGTTGACCGCCCCCTCCTCGGCATCCTTCTGATGCTGGGTTTCTGCGTCATGGCGCCGATGGCCGACGCGCTGGCAAAGCTGCTGGGCGAACGTCTGCCCATGGCGCTGTTGCTGCTGGCACGCTTCGGCCTGCAGGCGGCGATCCTGGCGCCGCTCGTGATCCTGACGCGCCGCGCCTGGCGGATGCGGGGGCGGGTGCTGCACCTGGCCTGGCTGCGAGCCGTGCTGCATATCGCCGGGATCGGCATGATGTTCGCCGCGCTGCGGGTGCTGCCGCTGGCCGATGCCATTGCCATCGCCTTCGTGATGCCCTTCATCATGCTGCTGCTCGGCCATACCGTCCTGGGCGAGGAGGTGGGCTGGCGCCGGCTCGCCGCCTGCGCGGTCGGCTTCATCGGCACGCTGATGGTGATCCGGCCCAGCTTCCAGGAAGTGGGCTGGGCCGCGCTGCTGCCGCTGGGCGTGGCAGTGGCCTTCGCGCTGTTCATCCTCGTCACCCGCCAGATCGTGCGCGAGGTGGACCCGGTGGCGCTGCAGGCGGTCAACGGGGGCATGGCCAGCGCGCTGCTGCTGCCGGTGATCGTGCTGGCGGGGCCGGTGGTGCCGGACCTGGGCCTTGCCCGGCCGGAAGGGTCGGAATGGGCGATGCTGTGCCTGGTGGGTGTGCTGGGCACGGTGGGGCATCTGCTGATGACATGGTCGCTGCGCTTCGCGCCCGCAGCGACCCTGGCGCCGATGCAATACCTGGAAATTCCGGTCGCCACGCTGATCGGCTGGGCGGTGTTCGCCGATCTGCCCGACGGCATGGCCGCGGCGGGAATCGCCGTCACCGTGGCGGCGGGACTCTATATCGTGTTCAGGGAGCGGGCCATCGCGGCGCCGCGTCCGCAAGCGCCCTGACGGCAAGCCCGAGGCACTCCCGCGGCAGGATCACCAGCATCCGCGGCGCGGCAAGCTCCAGCCGCACCGAACCAAGCGCGCGGTTCGAGGTGCCCACCACCCCGTCGGGTGCGAAGTTCAGCCCCTGGATCGGCCAGGTCAGCCCGTCCGACCAGCCCTCCACCGCGCCCATCGGAAAGAGCGAAACCCGCGTGCCCGGCGCCAGTGGCAGATCGAGCGCCGGCGGGCAGAGAAACAGCACGTCCATGCGCCCGATCAGCAGGCAGCGGCGATCCGGTCGGCGCACCAGCGAGCTCTGGCAGGCCAGCAGGTGATCCACCCGGTCGCCCAGAAACCCGATGCCCAGCACCAGCGGCGCCTCGATCGACCGCAGCGCCTTGTCGAAATCCGTGCTATCCTGTTCGGCGATGGGATGCAGCCGGTCGTCGGGAATTTGCGCGCGCAACTCGGGCGCGAGACTGTCGAAATCGCCGATCACCGCGCGCGGCACGATCCCGCAGCGCAGCGCCAGCGCCGCCCCGCTGTCGGCCGCAACGATATCGGGCGCATGACCACGGGCTGCCTCCAGGTCGTCTGGCGTGGCCACCCCGCCCCCGATCAGCGTCACCGGGCGGTCACTGTTCACGATTGCTTCAACACTGACGTGTTTCATGCGTGGATTATCGCCTTTTGTGGAAACAGATCACATTCTGGTCACGAAATGATA
>JBKHDP010000054.1:0-15521 GCA_046541255.1 Paracoccaceae bacterium
GAAGGCGCCGGGCGCAACCGCTGCGACCGGAGCATGTTCTTGCGCGACGGGCGCCTCGGCGAGCGCAACGGGCGTTTCCTCGTCCGGGGTCGCGGAGCGCGCCATGGCCCGGGGCGAATGCGCGGCGAGGTGGCTCGGGCCATGCTCGTCGGCGAATTCGAAGTCTTCGCGGAACATGGTGAGCAAATGCTCCTCCAGCCCCATGACCAGCGGGTGCACCCAGGTGTCGAAGATCACGTTGGCGCCTTCGAACCCCATCTGCGGCGAGTAGCGCGCCGGGAAGTCCTGCACATGCACCGGCGCCGAGATCACCGCGCAGGGAATGCCCAGGCGCTTGCCAATATGGCGCTCCATCTGGGTGCCCAGGATCATCTCCGGCGCGGCGGCCTCGATCGCGGCCTCTACGTCCAGGTAGTCGTCGGTGATCGTGGGTTCGACGCCGTAATCCTTGGCCAGCTTGCGGATGGTGCGGGCCTGTTCGCGGTTGTAGCAGCCCATCCCCACAACCTCGAAGCCCATCTCGTCGCGCGCGATGCGCGCGGCGGCGGCCACATGGGTGCCATCGCCGAACAGGAACACCCGCTTGCCGGTGAGGTAGGTGGAATCGACGCTGGCCGAATACCAGGGCAGGCGCAGTCGCGACTCGTCGGCCCGCACCGGAAGCCCGGTGATTTCGCCGACCTCCTTGAGGAAATCCCGGGTCGCGCCGACGCCGATCGGCACCACCTTCGTGTAGGGCTGGCCCAGCTCGCGCTCCAGCCAGCGGGCCGCTGTCTCCGCGGTTTCGGGATACATCAGCACGTTGAAATGCGCCGCGCCCAGGCGGGTGATGTCCTCGGGGGTGGCGCCCATCGGGGCCACCACGTTCACCTCGATCCCCATTTCCGACAGCAGGCCGGTCAGTTCCTCGATATCGTCCCGGTGACGGAACCCCAGCGCGGTGGGGCCGATCAGGTTGCAGCTGATGCGCGCGCTGCGCTCCATCGGGCGGGCCAGGGTCTTGACGATCTGGAAGAAGGTCTCGTCGACGCCGAAATTCTCTTTCCGCTGGTAGGAGGGCAGCTCCAGCGGGATCACCGGCACCGGAATGTCCATCGTCTCGGCCATGCCGCCGGGATCGTCCTGGATCAGCTCCGCGGTGCAGGAGGCGCCCACGATCATCGCCTGCGGCGTGAAGCGGGCATAGGCATCCTCGCAGGCGGACTTGAACAGGTTGGCGGTGTCGGCGCCCAGGTCGCGTGCCTGGAAGGTCGTGTAGGTGACCGGCGGGCGATGATTGCGCCGTTCGATCATGGTGAACAGCAGATCGGCATAGGTGTCGCCCTGCGGCGCGTGCAGCACGTAGTGCAGCCCCTTCATGCCGGTGGCGACACGCATGGCGCCCACATGCGGCGGGCCCTCGTATGTCCAGACCGACAGCTTCATTCCGCGGCCTCCAGCTTGAGCAGGTCGCGCCGGCGCAGCGGGCGCGAGAAGAGCCCGGCGAGATCGCCCGCCTGCTCGTAGAAATGGATCGGGGTGAAGACCAGCTCGATGGCCCATTTCGTGGTCAGGCCCTCGGCCTCCAGCGGGTTTGCCAGGCCCAGCCCGCAGACGGTCAGATCCGGGCGGGCGGCGTGGCAGCGATCCAGCTGCAGATCGACGTCCTGCCCCTCGGAGATCACCGGCCCTTCCGCCAGCAGGTCGAGATCGGGGCCGACCACCTGCTTGTTGATGTAGGGCGCGCCCACCTCCAGCGCGTCCATGCCGCATTCGCGGGTCAGGAAACGCGCCAGCGGGATTTCCAGCTGGCTGTCGGGGAAGAAGAAGACCGACCGGCCCCGCAGGCTTTCGGCCGCCTGCGCCACGGCGCGGCGGGCGCGGGCCCGGGGGGCGGCGGTGACCTCTTCGAAACGGGCTTCGGAAACGCCGAATTCGCGGGCGATCGCGGCCAGCCAGGCGGTTGTGCCCTCCTCGCCCATCGGGAAGGGCGCGGGCAGGTGGCGCGCGCCGCGGCGCTCCAGCGCCTGCAGCGTCTCGCCCAGGAACGGCTGGGTCAGCGCGACAACCGTGTTCGGGCCCACGGCCACCGGATCGTCCGCACGGGACGCGGGCAGCACCGTCACCGGACCCACGCCCAGCCGGTCGAGCAGCGCCAGCGCCTGGTCCTCGACCACGTCGGGCAGCGCGCCGACGAGCATCAGCTGGCGCGCGTCGGTTTCGGGCAGCACCGGCACCATCGAGGCCAGGCAGGCATCCTCGCCCTCCGTGAAGGTGGTCTCGATGCCCGATCCCGAATAGTTCAGCACCCGCACGCGCGGGGCGTGCTTTTTCGACAGCCGTTCGGCGGCGCGCGAGAGATCGAGCTTGATGACCTCCGAGGGGCAGGAGCCCACGAGGAAAAGCTGGCGGATGTCGCGCCGCCGGTCCAGCAGGCGGTCCACCTCGCGTTCCAGTTCCTGCTGGGCGTCGGCGAGGCCGGCGAGATCGGTCTCTTCCAGCACCGCGGTGCCGAATCGCGGTTCGGCGAAGATCATCACGCCGGCCGCGGATTGCAGCAGATGGGCGCAGGTGCGCGAGCCGACCACCAGGAAGAACGCATCCTGCATCTTGCGGTGCAGCCAGATGATTCCCGTCAGGCCGCAGAACACTTCGCGTTGCCCGCGTTCCTTGAGAACAGGGGTTTCGCGGCAACCGGCCGAAGGGGGCGGGGCGAAGGCTTCGGTCATGCGGCCTCGCTTGCCGCCGCGGCGCCCAGGCGCGCCATGCGGAGCTTCCAGAGGAACTGGCCGGCATTGACGACATAGGCGGCGTAGGCCGCCAGCGCGATCGCCATCTCGCCCGCGGCGGGCACGGTTCCGGCCCACAGAACGTAGACATAGGCGGTGTGCAGGGCGATCACGAGGAAGGAGAACACATCCTCCCAGAAGAAGGCCGGGGCAAAGAGATACTGCCCGAAGACCACCTTTTCCCAGATCGCGCCGGTGACCATGATGAGATAGAGGAAGCCCGTCTTGACCAGGATCGAGACGGTGGCCGCGAAATAGCCCTCTCCTGTGAGCAGGAATCGCAGCACCAGGCCCAGCGAGACGAGGAAAACGAGGAACTGGAGCGGGGCCAGTATGCCCTGCACCGGCGTCCAGATCGTGGAATCCCGGCGTGCGCGCTGTTCCGGCGTGTAGAGCGCCTGAGCAGAGGTCTTGGTGGAAGGCTTGTCGCGAGGCTGCATCGGCTCCTCTCGGTCTTGATGGCCTGGCTCAATGCTACGTGTTTGGGCGGGAATGTGTCAATTGCAATTTACACACGTGGCGTAGCGTTCGTGTAACTCTGGCCTGACTTGTCCGGAGCGGCAGATCTCGATTCGGCGGGGTTTGGTTTGAAATCGAAAGTACTTGAAAGGAAGGACAAAATTCCTTCCGAGATTCCATGATGATGCTGTGAAACAGCCGGCCTGGTGTCAACAAAGTTTGACAACTTGATTTCCCGGGCGCAAACTCGACATGCCGGTGATGGGTTCCTGCTCCGGTCCGAACACGGCAGGAACAAGGGGGAAGTGCCGGGAGGAGCGCATGAAGAAGGAAACGACCCGTGTTCAGTCCGATATGGTTCCCGAGGCATCTTCGCAGATCCGGTTTCTCGCGGAGTCGGCCTTGAGAGTGCTTGCCGAATCCCGGCAGGGCGAACTGCCCTCGACCCGGGATGGATGGGTGGAACGGCTCTGCCGGGCGCTGATGTCCGATTCCGAGACGAGCCATCATCGGACCATCTCGATGATGATCGCGAATGGCATTCCGAGCATCGATATCGTCGAGCGTTACATTCCCGCCGTCGCAAGGCGACTGGGGGAGCTCTGGGTCAAGGATGACGTCAGCTTCGTCGACGTCACCCTGGCAGCCGGACGGTTGCAGGGGCTGGTTCGGGCGCGCGCCGATATCGGCGCCGTCTCTCCGGCCCGGACAATCCCGATGGGCCAGGCCGTTTTGATCGTGCTGCCGGAATTCGAGGATCACACGCTGGGCGCCTTCGTGGCGGCCGACCAGTTCCGCCGCCACGGCCAATGGGTGCATATGGCGATCGGCCTGTCGCCCTCGGAATTGCTGAACGAGATCAGCGAGCGCGAATTCGCAATGGTCGGCTTTACATGCGGATCGGAGAAGTCAGTTGATCTGATGGCCGAATTGATAGATTACCTGCGTACCAATGGAGGGAATCTGCCGCCTTTGGTGCTCGGGGGGTACGCGGTCCATCTGATCGGTGACCTTGCGCAGCGAGTCGGAGTGGATCATGCCGTGGGCTCGACCCGCGAGGCGGTGGAACGCTGCGGGCTTGCAACTGTGGCAGAGTCCCTATCTATAGATTAGAGCTGTGAGCACAGGGTTCATGGCGTGAGCGTCGGAGAAACGCCGTGACCAGGCAGGGAAGGATGGCAGAAAGGCTGCGCGTTGGCGTGCTTCCTGGCTCCTCCCGTGTCGAGCGTGTGATCGAGCAGTTCGCCGATCTTGCCGTCGCGGTGGATCGTCAAGGCATCGTCCGCGGTATCTCGGTCAGCCCCGAGAGCCCGTATCTGGGTCGCCTGGATCACTGGGTCGGACGCGATTTCCGGAACTTCCTGACGCAGGACAGCCGGCCGAAATTCGAGGATCGCCTGGCGCAGATCCTCGCTGACCCGGATGCGCCGATCCGCCCGATGGAACTCAACCACGTCGATAACGCCAACTGGGAATTTCCCATGCGTTACACGCTGCACGACTCGGGCGAGAACGTGGGTATCCTGCTGCTGGGCCGCGACATGCAGCCTTTCGCGGATATCCAGCAGCGCCTGGTCCGCGAGCAGATGGCGCGCGAACGCGATCTCGAACGGTTCAGGGGCATCGAGACCCGGTTCCGGGTGGTGTTCGAGGCCTCCGAAACGGCGATGATGATGATCGAGCCCGATAGCGGGCGCGTCACCGAGATGAACCGCGCCGCGGCGCAGATCCTCGGACTGAAGGCCGACAGCCTGAGCGCCAGCGCCTTCGCGCAGGCGTTCGAGGGCAAGCGCAAGGGCGAGTTCGCCGAATCGCTGCGCGCGGCCGCCGGCTCGGAAGAGCCGCAGGGCCTTCTGGCCGTGGTACGGCGCAACGGACGCGAGGTGAGGCTGGTGCCGGAGATCTTCCGCGCATCGGGCGAGCTGGCGATGCTGTGCCGGGTCCTCCCGCTGGACGAGGAGGAGGGCGCCGGCACCGACCTGGTGCGCGCGCTGGCGCTGCTGTACGAAACCACCAGCGACGCCTTCGTGCTGACCGATCCGAAGGGAATCATCCGCGAGGCCAACGAAGGCTTCCTGAAGCTTGCCGATGCCGCGCAGCTCCGCGACGTGCAGGGCCGCAACCTGGCCGATTTCCTGTCGCGCGGCTCGGTCGACGTGAAGCTCATCGCCGAGGCGGTGGACAAGAGCGGCCGGTTGCGCAGCTATTCGACACAGATGGAAAGCATCGTCGGCACCCGGGCCACGGTGGACATTTCCGCCGCGCGCCTGCGCGGCCGCACCGATCGCGGGATCGGCTTCATCATCCGGGACGTGACCTCGGCGCAGGTGATGTCGGTGGCCGAGGCCGGCGCGGCCATGAGCGAGGAAGCCATGACCAACGTCATGGACCTGGTCGGGACCGCCTCGCTGAAAGAGCTCGTCAGCGCCACCACCGACGTTGTCGAGAAGCTCTGCATCGAAACCGCGGTGCGCCTGACCGACAACAATCGCGTGGCCGCGGCCGAGATGCTGGGGCTGTCTCGGCAGAGCCTTTACGTCAAGCTGCGCAAGTACGGCCTGCTGGAAAGCAATCCCGGCGACGAGTGATCCGCTGCGGCACTGCGGCACAAGAAAAGCCTTTCGCGAGTCGGGATTGTATAGTTTAATTGACACATGAGTGTCACTGATACCTTACAGCCTGACAGCCGTCCCGCCCGCCGCGTGCCCGAGCCGCGGGCGGTCCTCACCCTTCTCAAGCCGATCACCTGGTTTCCACCGATATGGGCCTATCTTTGTGGCCTGATCTCGGTGGGGGCCGATCCGCTGGAAAGCTGGGGCCTGGTGCTGCTGGGCGTGATCCTGGCCGGGCCGCTGGTCTGCGGCATGAGCCAGGCGGCGAACGACTGGTGCGACCGGCATGTGGATGCGATCAACGAGCCCGACCGGCCGATCCCTTCGGGCCGCATTCCCGGCCGCTGGGGGCTCTGGATCGCGCTGGGCATGTCCGGTCTGGCGCTGGGGGTGGGCTGGCAGCTCGGCCCGTGGGGCTTCGGTGCCACGGTGGTGGGTGTGCTCGCGGCCTGGGCCTATTCGGCGGAACCGGTCCGGCTGAAGCGTTCCGGCATCGCCGGGCCGGGGCTGGTGGGCTTGTCCTACGAATCGCTGCCCTGGTTCACCGGAGCTGCGGTGCTGAGCGCCGGGGCTCCCTCGCCCGAGATCGTCACCATCGCGCTGCTGTACGGCATCGGGGCGCATGGCATCATGACTCTCAACGATTTCAAGGCGCTTGAAGGCGACCGGCAGATGGGCGTGAACTCGCTGCCCGTCACGCTGGGCCCCGAGCGGGCGGCACGGGTGGCCGGCTGGGTGATGATCCTGCCGCAGGTCGCCGTCGTCACTCTGCTGGCCGGCTGGGGCCGCGAATGGCACGCGGCAGCCATCGCCATGCTGATCCTGGGCCAGCTCTGGGCGATCCGGGTGATGCTGCGCGATCCGAAGGCCAAGGCGCCCTGGTACAACGGAACGGGGGTCACGATGTATGTCAGCGGAATGATGATCGCGGCTTTCGCGCTGCGCGGCCTGGGAGCGATATGATGGCGCTGAGCTGGGTTTCGATCGTACGGCTGGGGCTGGTGCAGATGTGCCTTGGCGCGATCGTGGTGCTGACCACCTCGACGCTGAACCGTCTGATGGTGGTGGAACTGGCGCTGCCCGCGGTGCTGCCGGGCTTGCTGGTGGCCTTGCATTACGGCATCCAGATCACCCGGCCGAACTGGGGTTTCCTGTCGGACGCAGGGGGCAACCGGACGTTGTTCATCATCGGCGGCATGGCGGTGCTGGCGCTGGGCGGCTTCGGCGCGGCCTGGGCGGTCACGATGATCGAGCACAGTTTCGCGCTCGGGCTTGCCGCTTCCATCCTGGCCTATGCGCTGATCGGCGTCGGCGTCGGGGCCTCTGGTACATCGCTGTTGGCGCTGCTGGCCACGGCCACCGCGCCGCATCGGCGCGCCGCGGCGGCCACGATCACCTGGTTGATGATGATCTTCGGCATCGCCGCGACCGCGGGTACCGTGGGCGCGTTTCTCGATCCCTATACGCCGGCGCTGCTGCTGAAGATTGTCGGTATCGTGACCGGCGGCGCCGTGCTGCTGACGGTAGCGGCCGTCTGGGGCATCGAGCGCCGGGTCGAGATGCGCCCGCCCGAACCGGAGGCCCGCTTCATCGACGGGCTGCGCGAGGTCTGGGGCGAACGACGGGCGCGCAATTTCACCATCTTCGTGTTCCTGTCGATGACTGCCTATTTCATGCAGGAACTGATCCTGGAGCCATATTCGGGCCTCGTCTTCGGACTGACACCGGGCCAGTCGACCTCGCTTTCAGGCGCGCAGAACGGGGGCGTTTTCGTGGGCATGCTGATCGTCGGCATTGCCGCCACGGGCCTGCGGCTGGGCAGCCTGCGCGGCTGGGTCGTGGCCGGCTGCCTCGGTTCCGCCGCCAGCCTCGCCGCGCTGTCGCTGGCGGGCACCGCCGGGCTGCGCCCGGCGCTGATGCCCGCCGTGGTGTCGCTGGGCCTGTTCAACGGGATGTTCGCCGTCGCGGCGATCGGATCGATGATGGCTCTGGCTGGCGAAGGCCGTGACCGGCGCGAAGGCACGCGGATGGGGCTGTGGGGGGCCGCGCAGGCGATCGCCGCCGGCTTCGGCGGGTTGCTTGGCGCGGCGTCGGCCGACGTGATGCGCGTGATGCTGGGCGAGGATGCTGCCGCCTTCGGCGCGGTCTTCCTGGCCGAGGCGGGGCTTTTCCTCGTTGCGGCGCTGCTGGCGCTGCGGGTGATCGAAACGGGGCGCATGCGTGGCGCCGCCCTGATGCCGGGAGAATGAGACATGTATGATGTCGTGGTCGTGGGCGCGGGCCCGTCGGGCGCTACCGCCGCCGAGGATCTGGCCCGCGAGGGCCGCAAGGTCGCCTTTCTCGACCGCGAGGGCCGGATCAAGCCATGCGGCGGTGCGATCCCGCCCCGGCTGATCGCGGATTTCGATATTCCCGACGAACAGATCGTCGCCAGGATCACCACCGCGCGGATGATCTCGCCAACGGGGCGCAAGGTGGACATTCCCATCGAGAACGGCTTCGTCGGAATGGTCGATCGCGAGCATTTCGACGCCTTCCTGCGGGATCGCGCCGAGGCGGCGGGGGCAGATCGTTACCGCGGCACCTATACCGGGATAGAGCGTGACGCCGCGGGCACCCATGTGCTGTTCCGCGACAAGACCAGCGGCGAAGCCCGCCGTCTGTCCACCCGTCTCGTGATCGGCGCGGATGGCGCGCGTTCGAACGTGGCGCGGCAAGAGGTCGAGGGCGGCGACCGCATTCCCTATGTCATCGCCTATCACGAGATCATCGAGGCCCCCGGCAAGGTCGGCGATTACGATCCGGCACGCTGCGACGTGATCTATGATGGCCGCATCTCGCCCGATTTCTACGGCTGGGTCTTTCCGCATGGCAAGTCCGCCAGCGTCGGCATGGGCAGCATGGTCAAGGATGTGGATCTGAAGCGGGCCACCGCCGATCTGCGGGCGGCCTCGGGCCTGAGCGACTGCCCGACGATCCGCAAGGAAGGTGCGCCGATCCCGCTCAAGCCGCTGGATCGCTGGGACAACGGGCGCGACGTGGTGCTCGCGGGCGACGCGGCCGGCGTGGTGGCGCCGAGTTCCGGTGAAGGGATTTATTACGCCATGGTCGGCGGCCGGGTGGCCGCCGCGGCGGCGGCGGCCACGCTGGCCACCGGGGATGCGCGCAAGCTGCGACTCGCGCGGCAGCTCTTCATGAAGGAGCACAAGACCGTGTTCCGGGTTCTCGCCTCGATGCAGAACGCCTATTATCGCAGCGATGCGCGGCGCGAGCGGTTCGTCTCGCTCTGCCATGATATCGACGTGCAGCGCCTGACCTTCGAGGCCTACATGAACAAGAAACTCGTGAAGGCGCGGCCGCTGGCCCATGTGAAGATCGGGCTGAAGAACCTCGCCCACCTGACCGGCCTCGTCCCGGAAGCGTATACATGAAAGACATGATCCCGGCCTGGGTGAACGGCAGTCTGGAACCCGTCGAGAAGCTGGAAGTGCACGAGCGCGGCCTGCGTCACAAGGCGGTGTCGGTGTTCGTGCTGATGGGCGACGAGGTGCTGATCCAGCGCCGGGCGATGGGCAAGTACCATACGCCGGGGCTCTGGGCGAATACCTGCTGCACCCATCCCGGCTGGGACGAAAGCCCCGAGGCCTGCGCGCAGCGCCGTCTGTGCGAGGAGCTGGGGATCGAGGGACTGCGCGTGCGTCACCGCGACCGGGTGGAATACCGCGCCGATGTGGGCGGCGGGCTCACCGAGCACGAGGTCGTCGAGATCTTCGTGGCAGAGGCGCCCTCGGGCCTGCGGATGGATCCGAATCCCGATGAGGTGATGGAAACCCGCTGGGTGGATATCGAGGCGCTGCGTGCCGAGGTACGCGACGCGCCCGAACGGTTCACTCCCTGGCTGCGGATCTACCTGGACCAGCACGCCGAGGCGATCTTCGGCAGCATGATCGCCTGAGCGCGTCGCGCGCAGGAACCGCCCATGCCGCGCCGGCGTTTGCATTGGTGGAGGCGTGGGCATGGCACACCGGTTGAAAAGCTACCGCGAGAAGCGGGATTTCCGGCGCACCGAGGAGCCGAAGGGCGGCAGGTCCGAAGACGGACCGCTGCGCTTTGCCGTGCAGAAGCACGATGCCTCGCGCCTGCATTACGATCTGCGCCTTGAATGGGACGACGCGCTGCTCAGTTGGGCGGTGACGAAAGGCCCCAGCGGAAAGCCCTCGGAAAAGCGGCTGGCGGTGCGCACCGAGGATCACCCGGTGGATTACGCGGGGTTCGAGGGAACCATTCCCGAGGGAGAATATGGCGCCGGTACGGTCATGCTGTGGGACGAAGGCACCTGGGAGCCGCGCGGCGACGTGGCCGAGGGGCTGAAGAACGGTGCGCTGAAGGGCCTGCTGCGGGGCCGGCGCATGCAGGGCCGCTGGGCCCTGATCCGGATGCAGGGCGACGAGGACCAGTGGCTTCTCGTCAAGGAGAAGGATCGCTATGCGGATGAAGATCCCGATGCCCTGACCGACGCCTTCGACAGCTCCGTGCGCAGCGGGCGGACGATGGACGAAATCGCGCGCGAGGCCGCGTCGGAAGAGCGCGGGCCGGGGCGCGTCCGGCCGCATCGCGGCAAACGGCCCGAATTCATCGGGCCCCAGCTTGCCACGCTGGTGAAGCAGGCGCCCGAAGGCGACGACTGGTTGCATGAGACCAAGCTCGACGGCTATCGCTGCCTGGCGGCGCTGGGTCGCGGCGGACCCGTTCTCCATTCCCGCTCGGGCAAGGACTGGAGCGCCCGGTTCGGCGCGCTCGAAGGCGCTTTCGCGCCGGTGCCCTGCGCCTCGGCGCTGATCGATGGCGAGGTTCTGGCGGCGGCGGACTCCGGCGAAGGGTCCGCCTTCTCGACCCTGCAGGAAACGCTGAGCGAGGGCGGCGCGCTGGTCTTTCATGCCTTCGACCTGTTGTCGCTGGATGGCGAGGATCTGACCGGGATGCCGCAGGAAACGCGGCGCGCCAGGTTGGAGGGTCTGCTGGAGGGTTTGCCGCTCGACGGCCCGCTGCGGCTGACAGCGGCGACACGCGGCGACGGGCCGCGGACCCACGCGTCTGCCTGCGCGGCCGGGGCAGAGGGCATCGTCAGCAAACGGGCCGAAGCCCCCTATCGCTCCAGCCGCACGCGCGACTGGCTGAAGGTGAAATGCACCCGCCGGCAGGAGCTGGTGATCGGCGGGTATTCCCCCTCCGGAAAGCCCGATCGACCCTTCGCCTCGCTGCTGCTGGGCGACCAGGGGCCCGACGGGCTGCGCTATCGCGGCCGGGTGGGCACCGGCTTCGGCGAGGCAGAGTTCGAGACGCTCACCTCCCGGTTCCACGAACGCGAGACATCGCCTTTTGCGGATGGCGTCCCGGATTCCGTGGCGCGCGAGGCCGTCTGGTTGCGCCCCGAACTGGTGGCCGAGGTGGATTTTACCGAACTGACCCGCGAGGGCCACGTTCGGCACGGTGCCTATCTGGGCCTGCGCGATGACAAGCCGGCCGAGGAGGTCACGCTGGAGACCCCGCAGGAAGAGCGCGCCGAGGTGGCAGGGATACGGATCACCCATCCCGGGCGCCTGATCTTTCCCGAGACGGGGTGCACCAAGCGGCAGCTGGCAGAGCATTACGGCCGGGTTGGCGCGCGGATGGCCGACACCGCGGGGCGCCGCCCGTTGGCGCTGCTGCGCTGCCCCGGCGGCATCGCCGAGGAGTGCTTCTACCAGAAACATGCGCGCAAGGGCTTTCCCGCGGCGCTGTCGCGGGTGGGCATCGAGGAAAAGGATGGCGAGACCCGGGATTATTTCTATGCCACCCGTCGCGAGAGCTTTGTCGCCGCCGCCCAGATGGGAACGGTGGAGTTCCACATCTGGGGCGCGCGCACCGACCGGCTGGACCGACCCGACAGGCTGGTGTTCGATCTCGACCCGGGCGAGGGGGCGGGTTGGGACGAGGTTCGCAGCCTGGCCTTCGAAATGCGCGGAAGGCTGGAGGATCTGGGCCTTGCCGCCGCGGCGCTGGTGACCGGCGGCAAGGGCGTGCATGTCTGGGTGCCGCTGCGCCGGACGGTGGGCTGGGACGAAATGGGCGATTTCGCCGAGGCGCTGGCACGGCGCATGGCCCGCGAGACGCCCGATCGCCTGACAGCCAGTCCCCGCAAGGCGGCGCGCGAGGGCAAGGTCTTTATCGACTGGCTGCGCAACCGCCGTGGTGCAACCTCGATCGCGCCCTACTCGGTCCGGGCACGGCAAGGCGCCCCGGTGGCCCTTCCGGTCACCTGGGACGAGTTGAAGGGGCTGAAGGCCGCGAACCGATTCGGCATGGATGCCGCGGCCGAACGGCTGGAGGATGCCTGCCCCTGGCTGCAGGCGCTCGACGATCTTCAGACCCTGACCAAAGCGGCACGCGAGGCGGTGGCTGGCGACGGTTGAGCGTCAGTCTCCCGCTTCTGTCCGCTGGGCCTGGATCGCGCGCAACTCCTCGGGCCAGGTGGACTTGATGAAGGCGAGGATGTCGCGGATCTCCGCATCGCTCAGCACCCCGCCGAAGGCCGGCATTCCGCTGTCAAACCCTGTGACCCCGCGCGCCTCCAGCGCCGCCTGTCCGCCAAGCCGGGTATAGTCGAAGAGCAGCCGGTCGCCATGATGCCAGGTATGGCCAGAGGCGTCATGCGGCGGCGCGGGCAGCAGCCCGTCAGGGCCGGGCCTGCGCCAGTCCGGCTGTCCCTCCAGTTCCGCCCCGTGGCAGGCCGCGCAGTGATCGGCATAGAGCACGGCACCGCGCGCAGGATCGGCCGCCGCCAGCGACATGTCCGGCATGTCCGCCTGCGCCGGAGCGGCCAGGGCCGTCGAAACTCCAAGGATCAAGCCGCGCATCCGAGCCCCGCTTCGTGGATCTTTCTCGCAGGACATGGGGCGCCGGCGCGCGGCTGTCCAGCTCAGCCGCGCCAGGTCTCCAGCGACACGGCCCCTTCGAGCCCGGTTGAACCATACAGCCAGCCGATCGTGTCATACCAGTCCTGGGCCGTCCTGGATCGCATCACGGCGTTGCGCAGATCCGCATGGGCGCCGGACGGGTGGTAGACATGTTCCCCCACGGCGCGGGATTGCAGCTGGACCCGCGCGGTACGCAGGTAGCGTCGGCGGTTATAGGCCGGCAGGGCGCGCTCGACATCGCCTCCCGCGGCCTCCATCTCATGTGCCAGCGCCACCGCGTCTTCCATCGCCATGCAGGCGCCCTGCGCCATGTATTGCAGCATCGGGTGCGCCGCATCGCCCAGCACGGCGACCCGGCCATCGACCCAGGTCTGCACCGGCTCGCGATCGCACAGCACCCAGAGCTTCCAGTCCTTGCCCTTGTCGATGATCTGCTGCGCCTTGGGCGCCACATGCTCGAAGCCGCGGCGCACCTCGTCATGGCCGACCGGCTGGCCCGCCACCGGCGCGGCGGCGTCGTTATGGTAGGTCACGACCAGGTTGAAGAGCTTCCAGCCCGACAGCGGGTAATGCACGATATGGCATTTCGGCCCGGCCCAGAGCGTGGCCGCGTTCCAGCGCAGCTCCTCGGGCATCTCCTCCACCGGGATCACGCTGCGATAGGTGGTGTGGCCCGAGACCCGGGGCGCCCCGTCGCCCACCAGCTGCGCCCGCACCGGAGACCAGAGCCCGTCCGCCCCGATCAGCGCGCGGCCCTCTACCCGCTCGCCGCTGTCGAGCAGCGCCGCGACGGTCTCGCCCTGCTGCGCATACCCTGCCACCGCGGCGGAGGTGCGCAGGCTGACCAGCGGATGCGCCTCGCAAGCCCGCAGGAACACGCCGTGCAGCTCGCCCCGGTGCACCACGGCATAGGGGTTGCCCATCCGGGCGCGAAACGCCTCGCCCAGCGGAATATGGCAGATCTCCTCGGCGCTAAGCGCATCCATCAGGCGCAGGCTGTCCACATAGACGGCCATTTCCCGCGCGGTCTCGCCGACGCCCAGATAATCGAAGGCATGGAAGGCATTGGGGCCAAGCTGGATGCCGGCGCCGATCTCGCCCAGCGCGCGGGCCTTTTCCAGAACCTGCACGGCGAAGCCCTTCTGCGCCAGCCCGATGGCCGCCGCCAGCCCGCCTATGCCGCCGCCGGCGATGAGGATTGGAGGAGGGGCCATCGCTCGGGTCTCCGTCAGGGCCGGGCCTGCGGCCGGATCACTCGGCCGGACCGATCGTCAGGGTGATCGGCGCCAGCCCGTCGATCCCGCCGGTGATCCGGTCGCCCTGCGTCACCGGGCCGACACCCGCCGGCGTGCCGGTCATGATCAGGTCTCCGGGCCGCAGGTGGTAGAATTTCGACAGATCCGCCACGATCTCGGGCACGCTGTGGATGAGGTCCGACAGGTGGGCGTCCTGCTTCACCTCGCCGTTCACCTCCAGGTGGATGCGCTGCGGGCCGATCTCGCCGATCTCGGCGGCTTTGGTCAGTGGCGCAAAGACGGCGGAGCCCTCGACATCCTTGCCCAGATCCCAGGGGCGCTGCTTCTCGCGCGCCTTCTGCTGCAGGTCGCGCCGCGTCATGTCCAGCCCGCACCCGTAGGAATGGATCGCCCTTGCGGCATCTTGCACCGTGACCCGGAAGGCCGGCGCGCCGATCGCCACCACCAGTTCCATCTCGTAGTGGAAATTCGCGGTGCCCGGCGGATAGGGCAGGGTGCTGCCGGAGGCCAGCGCGGCGGTGGGCGTCTTGGTGAAGTAGAATGGCGCCTCGCGGTCCACCTCGACGCCCATTTCGGCGGCATGGGCGGCGTAGTTGCGCCCGACGCAGAAGATCCGGCCCACCGGGTAGGCGGCGGCTTCGTCCTTCACCGGAATCGTGGGGGTGGCGGGCAGCTCGAACAGATGGTCGGTCATGGCGGTGGCTCCTCCGGTTGCGCTCCGGACGGCGCCGGAGGTTTTCTTTCCCATACAAATGATAAGCATACTTGTCAATTGCGGGGCCGCCGGCTAACTTGCGACCATGCAAGAACTTTCGGAAATGCCGGGCCATCTGATACGGCGCCTGAACCAGATTTCGGTCTCGGTCTTCGCCGAGGGCATGAAGCGGGCGGGCCTCGACCTGACTCCGGTCCAGTTCGCCGCGCTCAGCGCGCTTTCGGCCGAGCCGGGGATCGACCAGGCCACGCTTGCGGGCCGTATCGCCTATGACCGGGTCACCATCGGCGGGGTGGTCGACAGGCTGGAAGGCAAGGGTCTGGTGGTGCGAGAGGTCAGCCCGACCGACCGCCGGGCCCGCGTCCTGCGTCTGACCGCGCAGGGCGCAAGGCGGCTGGCCTGCGCCCGCCCGGTCGTCGCCGCGCTCCAGCCCGAGATCCTGTCGGGCCTTACCGAGGCCGAGCGCGCCGCCTTGCTGGCGCTGCTGCAGAAGGCCACGGCGGCGGGCAACGCCCGCGCGCGCGCGCCGCTGATGCCGCGGGACGGCTGATCCGGTCTTCTTCTTGGAAAAAATATCCCCGCCGGAGGCGTATGCTTCCGTATCGCAGGGTCCCACGGGAGCCCGACCGGCTTTAATCCTGTTTTAAAGTCAGCCGGTCAGGGTCTCACGGCCGCTCGGGCGTGTCCGGCGGTCACGACGCGGGCCGTGGATTGGAAGACGGATACGGAATGGTCAAATCGAACAGCCTTCGGGT
>JBKHDP010000055.1:0-15337 GCA_046541255.1 Paracoccaceae bacterium
GCGCTCAAGCCCGCCGACGCGGTGCACGAGACGCTGTCGCCGGTCTACGAGACGGTGCGGATCCTGTCGCGGGAACTGCCCGCCGAAACCACGTTGATCGGCTTCGCGGGCGCGCCCTGGACGGTGGCCACCTACATGGTGGCAGGCCGCGGGACACCCGACCAGGGCCCGGCCCACGCGCTCAAGGATGCCAATCCGGAGCTTTTCGACCGGCTGATCGACCGGCTGGTGGAGGGCACGATCGAATATCTCTCGGCCCAGGTCGAGGCCGGCGCCGAAGTGGTGAAGATCTTCGACAGTTGGGCGGGATCGCTCAAGGGCGCCGATTTCGACAAATATGCGCTGGAACCCTGCAAGCGGATCACCCGGGCGCTCAAGGAGCGTCACCCGGGCCTGCCGGTGATCGGCTTCCCGCGCGAGGCGGGCGAGCGTTACGTGGGCTTCGCCAGGGCCACGGGCGTGGATTGCGTGGCGCTGGATGCGGGCGTGAGCCCGGAATGGGCCGCCGAACATGTCCAGGCGGATGGCTGCGTGCAGGGCAACCTGCTGTCTTCGCACATGGTTACCGGCGGACAGGCGCTGGTGGACGAGACGCGCCGCATCGTCGAGGCGTTCAGGGGTGGGCCGCATATCTTCAACCTGGGTCACGGCATCACGCCCGATGCCGATCCCGAGAACGTGCAACTGATGATCGATACGGTGCGCGGCGGCTGACGGGCCGGGCGCGTCGCTTTCGCGCGCGCCCGAATCGTCAATAATCGCGTTCGAAGAACACCCCGAGCCCGGAATTGCCGTCCGAGGCCACGCCGCCCCGGACGGTCACGCTGGGTGACACATCGAGGTTGAGGTTGATCTCGGAGGTGCCGTCGGACTCCACGGTGATGTCGGTATAGATGTTCTCCGACAGGTACTTGCCCGCGCGCACCGCGGCACCGCCATCCTCGGACTCGGTAATGTCCAGATCGTCCAGCCCGAATCCCTCGCGCAGGCTGGCCAGCACCCCGTCGCCACCGCGCCCGGCCAGGGTCGCCACCGCCGAGGCCAGCTGCACCGCCTGCAGCGGCGACAGGCTGGACAGGTCGCGCCCGAAAATGAGCCGCGCCAGCACCTCGTCCTGCGGCAATTCGGGCGACGATTCGAAGCGCACCTCGGGCGAGGAGGCCAGCCCTTCCAGCACGATCGATATCTGGGTTCCGTCCTGCTCGGTCCGCGCCACGAGCCGCAGGAACGGGTCGAAATCGCCCTCCAGCCGGACCCGACCCTCCGACAGCTCGAAACGCTGCCCGAGAATGTCCAGCCGCCCGCGAATCAGTTCGAAACCGCCCTGCGGGATCACGTTGGCGGTGGTGCCGCCCAGCTGGATCGCGCCGCCCAGCTCCGCGTCCAGCCCGCGGCCCCGGATGAAGACCCTCGCCGGCGCCTCGATGGTCAGGTCCAGCGGGTAGGGCCGGGGCGCCGGGCCATTGCGTTCCTCGTTGCGGCCAGCGGTGGTCAGACCGGCAAAGCGCAGCGTGCGGCGCACCGCCGGTGGCGGGGCGACATGACGCACCTCGGGCAAGTCACCGAGCGCCGATACCCCCGAAGACGGGATGCGCAATTCGGTGCGCCCCAGCGTCAGCTGCCCGGCCACCCGAGCGCCCCCCACCAGCGGCCCGGAGATCTGCACCTCGCCGTCGAGCGATGTTTCATAGAGCCCGGGTTCGCGCAGCCCGGCCGCATCCAGCCGGGCGCGCAGATCCGCCTGGAACGGCGGCGCAAGTCTGATCGGCCCCGACAGGCTGATGCGCCCGCCATCGCCCGGCCGCCCCGTGACATCGAGCCGCGCCGTGCCGGCATCCAGCCCGACCGAGGCCTCGATATCGGTCAGCGCCCGGCCCAGTTGCGGATCGGCCACCCGCGCGCCCGAGGCCGTTATGGTGCCGGCCAGCGAGTTCAGGCGCGGCGGGCCCTGCACCGTCAGGTCGAACCGCGCCTCGCCCTGGATCCGCCGGGGCGCGATGAAGGGATTGGCCAGGCCCAGCGGCGCGGTGCCCTGCGCCGACAGCGCCAGGCGCCCGGCATCGGCCACCAGCCCGGTGATCCGCGCCTCGGTGTCGCCCGGCCCGGTGCCGCGTGCCATGACGCGCCAGCCATCCGCAACCGCATCGGCGGTGCCTTCCAGCGAGGCGGGGCCGGAATAGTCCGGGGCGAGAGGGCCTACGTCGCGCAGGCGCGCGGCATAGGTTACGCGATCGTCATCGCCATCCGCCGAGAGCGACAGATTCGCGTTTTCCAACTCCAGCCGCGAAACGCTCAGCCGGCCGTCCGCGTCGCGGCGTGCGGCGAGATCGAGCCGTGTGGTGCCGCCCAGAACGCTGTCGGCGCTGGGCTCTCCCAGGCTGAGATCGCGCGCCGTGCCCTGCGCCGTCAGGTCGAAACTGCCCTCGGGCGGCGTGACCGTGCCGGCCAGCGCAAGCGAGACATCGCCCGCCAGCGGCCGCCCCGCCAGACCAGAGAAGCGCGCCACCGGCCCGCTGTCCAGCGTGGCATCCAGCTCGATCCGCATCGCGTCGAGCGGCTGCTGCAGGCTCGCCCGCCCGGTGAGCAACGCCTCTTCCGAGCGCAGCTCCAGATCCCGCAACCGCACCGGTCCGTCCGCGTCATGGGTGAGCCTTGCATCGAGTTCGAGCGCATCGCCCAGGGCACGCGCGAGTTCGGGGTCGCTGGCGCCAAGCCCGGCCGCGTCCAGCGTCAGCCGCAGATCGGCCCGCTGCGCGCCATCCGGCGCCAGCGTCCCGTCCAGCCCGAGCCGTAGCCTGCGCGCCTCGAGCGCGTCGTCGCCCAGGTCAAGACGCGGAGCGTCCAGCACGGTTTCCGCCTGCAGCGTGTCACCCGCCGCGGCATCGTAGGCCGCCGAGATCCGGCCGGATGCCAGGCGCAATGTCTCTTCGCCCAACGGCAGAACCGTCTCGCCCTGCGGGTTCTGCAGCCGACCCGTGAGATCGAGCACCGAAAGCCGTGTCCCCCGGAGCGCGGCCTGCCCGGCCAGGCGCAACTCGCCCGCGCCGCGCCCGTCGGGCGACAGCGCCGCCAGATCCTTGAGGCGGGCAGTGAAATCCACCCGGCTCTGCTCCGAGGCCAGGCGCCCCGAAGCCGCGAAGATCGCCGCGTCGGAGTTCATGTTGAGCGTGTCGAGACTCAGGCCGGTTTCGTCGCGCGCAACCTCGATGGCGAGCGCCGTCTGTCCGGCCAGCACCCCGTCCGCCGCCGGCACGCCCAGCCTGAGATCGTCGCCCTGGCCGTCGATCCGCAGGTCGAACGCTCCAGAGATCGGACGTACCGGGCCGGTGATGGCAAGCTCTGCCGCGCCGCCGAGATCGAGCCCCGCGAGCGCGGAGAAACGGGCCATGTCGCGCGCCGAAAGCGCGAGTTCGAGATCGGCCTCGGGTTCCTGCCCTTCGAGCGCCAGCGCGACCGCGCCGCGCAGCCCGTAATCGGGCCCCGCCAGGTCCAGCGCGCTCAATCGCAGGGGGCCGCCATTCTCATAGGCGATCCGCATCCGGCCCTGCAGGGTCTCGCCCAGCGCGCGGGCCAGTGCCGGATCGGCAAGCGACAGGCCCTCCGTCTCGCCGCGCAGGCTCGCATCGAACGCGCCGCCTCCCGATCCATCAGGCGGGGTCACCGTGCCATCGGCGGACAGGCGCAGCGCGGCCGCATCGAGCCCCTGCGTGGAAAGGTCGAGCACGCTGCCCGTCAGGCTGAAGTCTCGCGCCTCCGGGTCCAGAGAGAGGGTCAGGATCGCCCGCCGCAGGCGGGTTTCGGCGCCTTCCGAGGGCAGCGTGACCTGCCCGCCCTCCGGGTCGGCGATGCGGATGGTCAGATGCGCATCGCGCGGCCAGTTCCCGTCGCTGAGGGAAAAGCGGCCCTGCGCCTCCAGGCTGCGGGCGGACAGCGAGAAATCCTCCAGCCGGGTCTCCCCCCCGGCGGTGCGGGTGGCGTCGGCCTCAAGCGACACCTCGGGCCCGAAGAAGGGCCGCAGCTCCGGCGCGAAGAGCGCGGTGACATCGCCGCCGAGATCGAGCGCCAGCTGCCAGTCCGGCGCGTTTCCCTCGTCCGCGCTAAGTCGTACCTCGCCGCCCAGCCGTTCCTGCCCGTCCGAGGCCAGCCGGATTTCGGTCAGGAAATCACGGATCGGACCTTCGCCCGAGGCGCGGAAGGTCAGGGCGGGACGCTCGGGCAGGCCGGCCAGCGTGGCCACGATACCGCCCGGCCCCTCCTCCATCCGCAGGTCCAGCAGCGCCGTGCCGTCGCCGGGCGTGAAACGGGCCTCCAGGTCGAAGCGGCCTTCGCGGTCGTCGAGCCTGCGGGCCTCCAGGTCGATATCGAGCCCGCCATCAGCCAGTTGCGCGCGACCGTCCAGCGACATCTCCGCGGATTGCTGCAGCACCGGGGTGCCCAGCGCGACGCGCCCGGCGGAAATCCGGTCGATGCGCACCGAGACGGGCAATTCGGGGATGCGGAAGGGCGTGGCCTCGGGCGGCGGAAGCTCGGGATCGCGCACCGGCGGGCGGGGCATCTCGATCTCGGCGGCCGAGAACTCGTTGACCTCCAGGCGACCGGCGAACAGCGCGCGGCGATTCCAGTCCAGCACGGCGTCGCGCACCGTCAGCCAGGTGCCGTCGGCATCGGCGATGGTCAGCCGTTCGATGGTTGCCCGGCTGGACAGCGCGCCCTCGAACCCGGTGATCTGCACCTCTCGCCCCGCGCTTGACAGCGCGTCCTGCAAAAGCCGGGTCAGCAGGCCGGCGCCGTTCTCTGCCTCGTCCTGCGGCACGGCCGGAGAGGCCGCTGCGACAAGCCCGAGAGCGAGGAGAAATCGCTGAATCCGTTTCAAAACGCCTGTCCGATTCCTACGTAGAAATACAGGTCCTCGCCCGCATCCGCCCCGGTGGTCGGCGTGGCGAGGTCCAGCCGGATCGGCCCGATCCCGGTATCGTAGCGCAGCCCGAGGCCGGCACCCGCGTGCCGGGCGCTGTCGGTGTCGGGCAGGCTGTCGCGCCCCACATAGCCGGTGTCGTAGAAGCCCACCACGCTGAACGGCCCGCTGACCCGCGCCCGCAGCTCGGCCGACAGCCCGACGAAGGAACGCCCGCCGGCAAAGCGGCGGCCCGGCAGGATCACGCCGAGCGACTCGTAATCCTGCCCCCTCACCGTACCGCCGCCACCGGAATAGAACAGATCGTCCGGCATCGTATCGCTCAGCTCGGGGCCGATCACCGACCCCATCTGGAGCCGGCCCGACAGCACGAAGCGATCCTCGGGGCCGAAACCCGCATAGGCCCGCGCATCCGCCGTCAGCCGCAGGCCCGAGGCGGTGCTGTCCAGCCCGGCGAAGGGCAGGGCGGTGGCGTTCAGGTACAGGCCGCTGGTGGGGTCGAGCGGATCGTCACGGTCATCCCAGGTGGCGGCCACCGGCAGGATGAAATGGGTGAAATCGCGGCTGCCGAAAACGTCCTCGACCGAGGCATGGCGCAGGCCGAGCCCGGCTGTGATCTCCAGCCGGTCGCTCACGATGCGGCGCAGGCCGATCTCGACCTGCCCCTGCGCGCTGTCGAAAGCGGGTTCCTGCAGGCTTTCGATTATGGCCAGCGCGTAGAGATCGGTATCGGGGCCGAAGGTGGCCGGGCGTCCCAACCGGGTCTGCAGCCGGTAGTCCAGCCCGTCCACATCATTGTCGATGCCCGTGACCCGGCCCTCGATCCGCAACCGTTCGGCCCCGCCCAGAAGGTTGCGATGCAGCCAGAAACCGGACAGCGTGCCGCCCTCCTCGGTGGACATCTCGGCGCCGAAACCGAAGCGGCGGGGGGCCTCCTCGACCACCTGCGCCGCGATGTCGAGCGTCTGGTCGGGCCCGATCTGCTCGGCCTCGCTGATCGCTACCGAGCTGAACGCGCCGCTGCGGCGCAGCCGCGTGGCCGCGCGCGTCACCTCGTCGGGGTCGAAGACCTGCCCGGCGGGCAGCCCGGCGATGGCGCGGATGCGTTCCGTGCGCACGTCCCGGTTGCCGCTGATGCGCAGCCTGCCGAAGGTCAGCCGCGGCCCCGGATCGAGCCGCAGCGTGGCGTCCAGCCGCGCCTCCGCGTGGCGGGCGCGGACGCTCTGTGCGGCCAGATCCGCCTTGGCGTGGCCCAAGGCGCGCCAGGCCTCGACCCCGTGCCGTGTCGCCGCCCGCATCCGGTCGGTTCCCGCGGTCTTGCCGGTGCGGAAATCCTCGGGCGGGCGCGCGCCTTCGGGAAGCGGGGCGAGCGAGGCCTGTCCGAACTTGAACCGCCGTCCGGGATCGACCCGCACGATGATCGTGTCGATCGTCCGCGGTGCGCCGAGCGGGGGAACGCCGGCGGCCTCGCGCCCGTCCAGCGTGATCGACACCTCCGGCCCGAAATAACCCTCGTTGTAGAGCGCGGTCAGCAGCCTGCGGTAGTCGGCTTGCGCGGCGGCCACCAGGTCTTGCGGGTCGTCACTGCCCTCGCGCAACAACTCGTTCGTCAGCAATGCCGCGCGCAGCGTGTTGCGCAGGTCGTCCCCGGCCTCGCCGGTGCGCAAGCCAAGCCGGGTCTCGGCCCAGAGCGGCGAAGCCGCAAGGCTGGCGAGGCCAAGGCAGATCGTCAGGGAAAGTCGGGCTGCGGTGGCGATCATACCTGGTCCAGACAGGGTGAACTGATGTCAGCATGGGTCAGAACTCCCATGCCTGCAACCGGATAGACGGGGCGTAAGCGGTTTCTCACGCGATCGCGAGCCAGCGGCCGGAAAGCCGCAGCTTCGCCGGACCGGGAGGCCGCGGAGGGCCGGCCCGCTCAGGAAATTCGGCTCACCACGTAATCCGACAGCTCGCCCAGCATGTCGCGCAGCTCGTGCGGGGGCAGGGTGGCCAGCGCCGCGCGGGCGCGTGCCGCCCAGGCCAGCGCATCGTCACGGGTGGCCGACAGCGCGCCATGGCGCTGCATGAGCCCCATCGCGGTCTCCAGGTCACTGTCCTGCTGGTCGCCCCGTGCGATGGTGCGCTTCCAGAACGCGCGCTCCTCCGCGTCGGCCAGCGCCACCGCCTTGATGAGCGGCAGGGTCAGCTTGCGCTCGCGGAAATCGTCGCCCAGGTTCTTGCCGGTGGCCGAAGGGTCGCCCTGGTAGTCCAGCAGGTCGTCGGCGATCTGGAAGGCGATGCCGAGCGCGTCGCCATAGGCGTGCAGGGCGCGCACCTGGTCCTCGGGCACGCCGGCCAGCACGCCGCCCACCTCGGTCGCGGCCGAGAACAGCGCCGCCGTCTTGCCGCGCACGACCTGAAGATAGATCTCTTCCGAGGTTGCCAGGTCGCGCGCCGCGGTCAGTTGCAGCACCTCGCCCTCGGTGATCGTGGCGGCCGCGTCCGACAGGATGTCGAGCACGCGCAGCGAGCCCGATTCCACCATCAGCTGGAACGAGCGCGCGAACAGGAAATCGCCCACCAGCACGCTGGACTTGTTGTCCCACAGCAGGTTGGCCGTGGGGCGGCCCCGGCGCTGGGCGCTTTCGTCCACCACGTCGTCATGCAGCAGCGTCGCGGTATGGATGAACTCCACCGCCGCGGCCAGGTGGACATGGTGTTCGCCGGTGTAACCGCACATCCGCGCCGAGGCGAGCGTCAGCATCGGCCGCAGCCGCTTGCCGCCGGCCTCGATCAGATGCGCGGTGACCTCGGGGATGCGCGGCGCGTGGCGCGAGCTCATCCGGTTCCGGATCAGGTCATTGACCGCGCCCATGTCCGCGGCCAGAGCGGCGGCAAGGCGGTCCTGCGGTTTCGGCTGCGAGTCGTCCAAGCTCATGCTACCCCCGTCGGAAGGCTCGACATTCCGCCTGCCTTGCCCTTACATCCCCGCCATGAAGGAACTGATCCGCACCAACGACATCGCCTTGATCGCCTATGTGCAGGCCCTTCTCCGGGACGAGGATATAGAGCTGTTCGAGTTCGACGTAAACATGAGCGTTCTGGAGGGGTCGATCGGCATTTTGCCGCGGCGCCTGATGGTGCACCGGTCGGATCTGTTTCGGGCGCGGGCCGTTCTGCGGGATGCCGGCGTGGAACTCGATGGCTGAGCACGCGCAGGTCGAGCACACGCTGGACGCCTTTCTGGGCGGGCGGATCGTGGTGGCGCAGCCCCGGCACGGGTACCGGGCGGGTCTCGACCCGGTGCTGCTTGCCGCCAGCGTGCCCGCCCGCCGCGGCCAGAGCGTGCTGGAACTGGGCTGCGGCGTGGGGGTGGCCGCGCTTTGCCTGGGCGCCCGTGTCGCCGGGTTGCGGCTGAGCGGCCTGGAACTGCAGCCGGACTATGCCGCGCTGGCGCAGGAGAACGCCCGACGCAACGGGATCGCGCTGGAGGTGCTGGAAGGCGACGTGGCGGCGATACCGCCGGCATTGCGCCAGCGCCGCTTCGATCACGTCATGCTCAACCCGCCCTGGTTCGATCGGACGGCCTCGATCGCGGCGCAGGAACCGGGGCGCGAAGGCGGGCTGGGCGAGGCGGTCCCGCTGGCGACCTGGATCGCCGCCGCCGCGCGCCGGCTGGCGCCGCGCGGCCGGCTGAGCCTGATCCACCGGGCCGAACGGCTGCCCGAGATCCTGGGCGCATTGTCGGGGCGGCTGGGCAGCGTCGAGGTGCTGCCCCTGGCACCGAGGGCAGGGCGCGCTGCGCATCTGCTGCTGCTGCGGGCGCGAAAGGACGGTCGCGCGCCGTTCCGCCTGCATGCCCCGGTGGTGCTGCACCAGGGCGATCGGCACGAAAGCGACCGGGAGGATTACACCGCAGCGATTCGTGCCGTGCTGCGCGAGGGCAGCGCGCTGCCCTTCCCGGCCTGAGCCCTGTCGGCGGGATGATGCAGCAAATGTCGCAGTTTGTAACCGCCGCGTGACAGGGTCGAGAGAATGTGCTGCACTGGAGTCCTGAACCACAGGAGGACGCCATGAGCTTGAGCGCGCACGTGCAGGAACTGAAACGGAAGCACAAGGCCTTGTCCGACGCGGTGGAGGAGGCGCAGCGCGCCCCCGGCACCGACGACCTGCATATCGCCGACCTCAAAAAGCAGAAGCTCCGACTGAAGGAGGAGATCGAGCGGCTGTCGCCCCAGGCGGCGGACTGATCGCCGGACGCGAATCGGGCCGGTCCGCATGGGCCGGCCCGTCCCGGAAATCAGGGTCTCGAAACGCCCCTGCTCGGGGCGTCAGACGAAGAATTGCCCGCCATTGGCCGAGATCGTCGAGCCATTGATGAAGCCCGCATCGTCGGAGGCGAGGAAGGTCACGCAGCGCGCGATTTCCTCGGGCTCGCCCAGGCGGCCGGTCGGAATCTGGGCAATGATCGATTCACGCACCTTTTCCGGCACCGCCATCACCATCTCGGTGGCGATGTAGCCCGGGCAGACCGCGTTCGCCGTGATGCCGGCGCGCGCGCCTTCCTGGGCGAGGCTCTTGACAATTCCCAGGTCGCCCGCCTTGGTGGCGGCGTAGTTGACCTGCGCGAACTGGCCCTTCTGCCCGTTGATCGAGGAGATCACGATGATCCGGCCGAACTTGCGCTCGCGCATGCCGGGCCAGACCGGGTGGATGGTGTTGAACACGCCGGTCAGGTTGGTGTCGATCACCTCTTTCCACTGCTCGGGCGTCATCTTGTGGAACGGCGCATCGCGGGTGATGCCCGCATTGGCCACCACCACCTCGATCGGGCCCAGATCGGCCTCGACCTGTGCCAGGCCCGCCTTCGAGGCCTCGTAATCGGCCACGTTCCACTTGTAGGTCTTGATGCCCGTGGCCTCGGTGAAGGCGGCGGCCTTCTCGTCATTGCCGGCATAGGTGGCAGCCACCTTGTAGCCCGCGGCTTTCAGCGCCTTGGAAATCGCCTCTCCGATCCCGCGGCTTCCGCCGGTGACGAGTGCAACTCTTGCCATGATGTTCCTCCAGTCTGGCAGAATGTCTTGGTAACTCTGTTAGCTTTTCGTGAGATGCAGAGCAACAATATTGCTCGATCAAAATGCCGCACGGCACGGGCCGGCCAAGAAAAAGGGGCGCCGAAGCGCCCCTGTCCGGTCTGGCCCGGCGTCAGCCGCGCTCCACGCACATGGCGACGCCCATGCCGCCGCCGATACAGAGCGTCGCGAGGCCCTTCCGCGCGTCGCGGCGCTTCATCTCGAACAGCAGCGTGTTGAGGATGCGCGCGCCCGAGGCGCCGATCGGGTGACCGATGGCGATGGCGCCGCCGTTCACGTTCACGATCTCGGGATCCCATCCCATGTCCTTGTTGACCGCGCAGGCCTGCGCGGCAAAGGCCTCGTTGGCCTCGACCAGGTCCAGATCCTCGGGCTTCCAGCCGGCCTTTTCCAGTGCCTTGCGGCTGGCATGGATCGGGCCGACGCCCATGATGGAGGGGTCCAGCCCCGCAGTGGCATAGGAGACGATCCGGGCCAGCGGTTCGATCCCGCGCTTCTCCGCGTTCTCGGCGCTCATCAGCAGCACGCCGGCGGCGCCGTCATTGATGCCCGAGGCATTCGCCGCGGTCACGGAACCGTCCTTCGCGAAGGCCGGGCGCAGTTTCTGCATCGAGTCCAGGGTGGCGCCGTGGCGGATATACTCGTCCTTGTCGACCACGGTCTCGCCCTTGCGGGTCTTGACAGTGAAGGGGATCACCTCGTCATCGAACTTGCCGGCCTTCTGTGCGGCCTCTGCCTTGTTCTGCGAGGCCAGGGCGAATTCATCCTGCTGCTCGCGGCCGATCTGCCATTTCTGGGCGACGTTCTCGGCGGTCTGGCCCATGTGATAGCCGTTGAACGCATCCCACAGCCCGTCGCGGATCATCGTGTCGATATAGGACACGTCGCCCATCTTGTGACCGGCGCGCAGATGCGCGGCATGGGGGCTGAGGCTCATGTTTTCCTGGCCGCCGGCGCAGATGATCTCGGCATCGCCCAGCATGATGTGCTGGGCGCCCAGTGCCACCGCGCGCAGGCCGGAGCCGCAGACCTGGTTGATGCCCCAGGCGGCCGCCTCGATCGGCAGTCCGGCATTGACATGGGCCTGGCGCGCCGGGTTCTGGCCCTGCGCCGCGGTCAGCACCTGGCCGAGGATGGTTTCGGAAACCTCGCCCTTCTCGATGCCGGCCCGCGCCACCAGCGCCTCCAGCACCGCCGCGCCCAGATCGTGGGCCGGTGTGCCCGCGAAGGCGCCGCTGAAACTGCCGACCGCCGTGCGGGCAGCGGACGCGATCACTACGTTAGTCATGGTTTTCCTCCACCAACTGTGCCTGGCGGGGAGTGTCCGCGGTTCGCCTGCCACCTGCAAGCGCCGGCCCCGCCGGGTTCCGTTGGGTCAGTAAAGCATTTGCCGCACTGCGGCAACGGCGGAAGTGTCTGCCCCGGCGGCATCCGGGCTACCCGGTCTCGCGATCGGACCAGCCGGGCTGGCCGGACCAGGGCGGTCTGGTTGAGGGCGCGCCGAAGACGTAGCCCTGCAGGCAATCCACCCCGATGCGCGCGAGGTGGTCACCGTCGGGCGCTGTTTCCACCCGGCCGGCCACTGTCAGCAGGTCGAGCTCGCGCGCCAGCGCCACGATCCCGCGCGTCATCACGTCGTTATCGGCATTGCCGGTGATGTCGCGGGTATAACTGCCGTCTATCTTGAGAATGTCGAACTGCAGGTCGCGGAAATGACGCAAGGCGGAATCGCCGGCGCCGAAATCGTCGACCGCGAAGGAAATGCCGCGATGGCGCAGATCGGCGATGAAACGGCCCGCCACCTCGGGAATGCGCGCCACCGACGCCTCGGATATCTCGAGGATCAACCGCTCGCCCACCGTGGTGTCGCTGCGCAGCGCCCGGTCGAGGATGCGCATCCAGCGGCGGTAGCCGATAGAGCGGGCCGACATGTTGATCGACAACCGCAGTTCGGGCACCCGGGCGAGGGTGCGCAGGCCCTTTTCCAGCGCGAGGCAATCCAGGATGCGGCCGGTTTCGGTTTCTTCCACCTGATGGATGAATTCCCGGGCGGGAATGATTCGGCCGGTTTCGTCCAGCACGCGGATCAGTGCCTCGCGGAAGGCGACGCGATCGGGCCGGGCGGCATGCACCACCGGCTGGAAGGCAAGCAGGACATGCCGGTGGTGCACCGCGAGTTCCACCATGCGCAGGGTGCCCGCGTCGCGCGCGGCCACCGCCATCTCCAGCGGGTTCGTCCTGTCTGCCCTTTCTGCCTTGCGTTCCACGCCCGCCTCCGTCGCGATCCGGGCCGAGAATGCCCGCGCCGGCCTAATCCCCGGTTAATCCGCATCGGGAGATTGACAGTGCCGGCGCGCCCCGTATAAGCGGCGCCTCATTGGTGTTGGTGGCCCCCGCGAGGGGAGACCTGTCGGGCTGCCGGTTCGCCGGCGTAACTCCAGAGGACAACGCCCTTCAACCGCGCGGCCGCGGGCATCAACCGTGATGTCCAGGGCCCGCATCCAGAGAAGGAGATCAGACGGTGACCAAACGCACCTCTGCCAAGTACAAGATCGACCGCCGCATGGGCGAGAACATCTGGGGCCGTCCCAAGAGCCCCGTGAACCGCCGTGAATACGGCCCCGGCCAGCACGGCCAGCGCCGCAAGGGCAAGATGTCCGACTACGGCCTGCAGCTGCGCGCCAAGCAGAAGCTGAAGGGCTATTACGGCGACCTGACCGAAAAGCAGTTCCGCCGCATCTTCGCCGAGGCCGAGCGGCTGCGCGGCGATACTGGCGAGATCCTCATTGGCCTGCTGGAGCGCCGGCTGGATGCGGTGGTCTACCGCGCCAAGTTCGTGCTGACCGTCTTCGCCGCGCGCCAGTTCGTGAACCACGGCCATGTGCTGGTGAACGGCAAGCGCGTGAACATCCCGTCCTATCGGGTGAAAGAGGGCGACGTGATCGAAGTGCGCGAGAAGTCCAGGCAGATGACCGCACTGCTGGAGGCTGTTCAGAGCGCCGAGCGCGACGTGCCGGATTATCTCGATGTGGATCACTCCAAGATGACGGCCACTTTCGTGCGCACCCCGGGGCTGGGCGACGTGCCCTACCCGGTTCAGATGGAGCCGAATCTCGTCATCGAATATTACGCGCAGAACTGATCCGTTCCGCGCGAGACGATTTCGGGGGGCCGCGCGATGTCGCGGCCCCTTTTTCGTCGTGCAGGGACACGCGGCGCTGGCGTCCTTCACGACGCGCCGCTAGAAGGCGAAAGACCCGGAGGACAGCATGACACGGATCGCCCCGCAGCCCGGTATCCTTGAGATCGCGCCCTATGTGGGCGGAGAGAGCCGCATCGAGGGCCTGGCCAACGTGGTCAAGCTCAGCTCGAACGAGAATCCGTTCGGCCCGGGCGAGGCTGCGGTGGAGGCGTTTCGCCGCGCGGCCTTCGAACTGCACCGTTATCCCCCGACCGATCATGCCGCGCTGCGCGCCGCCATTGCCGACGTGCACGGGCTGGATGCCGACCGCATCATCTGCGGTGTCGGCAGCGACGAGATCATCACCTTCCTGTGCCAGGCCTATGCCGGCCCGGGCACCGAGGTGATCCATACCGAACATGGCTTCTCCATGTACCGCATCTCGGCGCTTGCGGCGGGGGCCACCCCGGTCGAGGTGCCCGAGCGCGAACGGATCACCGATGTGGACGCGATCCTTTCCGCGGTGAGCGATCGTACGCGGCTGGTCTTCATCGCCAATCCCAACAACCCCACCGGCACGATGATCGGCACCGCCGAGATGGCGCGGCTGGCGGACGCGCTGCCGGATCACGTTCTCCTGGTGCTCGACGGCGCCTATGCGGAATATGTAGAGGGCTATGACGGGGGCGCCGCGCTGGTCGAGACCCGCGCGAACGTGGTGATGACGCGCACCTTCTCCAAGCTCTACGGGCTGGGCGGGCTACGCGTGGGCTGGGGATACGGCCCGGCCGAGGTGATCGATGTGCTGAACCGGGTGCGGGGGCCGTTCAACCTGTCCACGGCGGCGCTGGTCACGGCCGAGGCCGCGGTGCGCGATACCGCCTGGGCAGAGAAATGCCGGGCGGAAAACGCGCGTCTGCGGGTCTGGCTGGCCGAGGCGCTGGCCGAGCATGGCGTGACCTCCGACACCTCGATGGCGAATTTCATCCTCGCCCGTTTCGCGAGCCAGGCCGAGGCCGAGGCCTGCGACGCCTTCCTGCGCGGCGAGGGGCTGATCGTGCGGCGGGTGGCGGGCTACAAGCTGCCCGAATGCCTGCGCATCACCGTGGGCGACGAAAGCGCCTGCCGCCGGGTGGCGCATGCGGTGGGGCGGTTCAAGGCGGGCGCGGCATGAACGCTCCGGTCTACCAGAGGGTGGCGCTGATCGGGCTGGGTCTGATCGCCTCGTCGATGTTCTGGGCCATGCGGCGTTCCGGCCTGGCGGGCGAGGTGGTCGGCACCGCGCGCTCCGCCGAGACCCGGCAGACGGCGCGCGAGATCGGTCTGTGCGACCGGGTGGTGGACACGATCCCCGAAGCGGTCCGGGGCGCCGATCTGGTGGTGCTGGCCGTGCCCGTGGGCGCCATGGGCGCGGTGGCCGAGGAGATGGCGCCGCATCTGGCGCCCGGCGCCACGGTCACCGATGTCGGCTCGGTCAAGAAATCGGTGATCGAGGCGGTGGCACCGCATCTCCCCGAAGCTGTGCATTTCGTGCCGGGCCATCCGCTGGCCGGGACCGAGCATTCCGGCCCGCGTTCCGGTTTCGCCACCCTGTTCGACAACCGCTGGTGCCTGCTGGTGCCGGTCGAGGGCAGCGACGGGCAGGCGGTTGCGCGGCTGCGCGGGCTCTGGCAGGGCATGGGCGCTCATGTGGACGAGATGGATGCCGATCACCATGACCTGGTGCTGGCCGTCACCAGCCATGCGCCGCATCTCATCGCCTACACGATGGTAGGGGTGGCGGACGATCTGCGCCGCGTCACCGACAGCGAGGTGATCAAGTATTCCGCGGCCGGGTTCCGGGATTTCACCCGGATCGCCGCATCGGACCCGACCATGTGGCGCGACGTGTTCCTGACCAACAAGGACGCCACGCTGGAAATCCTGGGTCGCTTCACCGAAGAACTGTTCGCGCTGCAACGCGCGATCCGCACCGGTGATGGCCAGCACCTGTTCGACTATTTCACCCGCACCCGTGCGATCCGGCGCGGCATCATCGAGGCCGGGCAGGATACGGATGCGCCCGATTTCGGCCGGGTCCGGCCTGCCGAGAGCGCCGGGTGATGCGCCGGGCGGCTCTCGCCCTCGCCCTCGCGGCCGCGCTGGCGGCGCCTGGGCGGGCCGGGC
>JBKHDP010000056.1:0-15202 GCA_046541255.1 Paracoccaceae bacterium
CGCGCCTCGCGCTTGAAGAAGCCGCCGGGCACCTTGCCCGCGGCATAGTATTTTTCCTGGTAGTGCACCGTCAGCGGGAAGAAGTCCTGTCCCGGCTTGGGCTGCTTTGCGAAGGTCACGTTGGCCATGACAGAGGTCTCGCCAAGGGTGGCGATCACCGAGCCGTCGGCCTGGCGGGCAACCTTGCCCGTTTCCAGAGTGAGGGTTTCCTCCCCCCACTGCATCGATTTCGTCGTAACGTTGAACATCTGCGTATCCTGTCTGGGAGCGCTCCCGGCCCCTGCCGGGTCTCCCGTTTCCGTGGCGGCCCCATTGCCGCCGACCCCTTCATCATCCCATGCGCCGGGGTCAGTGCGTCACGTCTCGGATGTGAGGGGGGCCATACACGGGAACGGGCGATTTGGAAAGCATTCTGTCGGGTACGGGCGGGCTCGGGCCTAGAAGATCGCGTGTTCGCCGCGGTCGTCGGCCACCTCGCCGCGCAGCATCGCGGCGTAATGGTCGCGCAGGCGGCGGCTGCCGAAGGCCGGCGTGGCCGCTTCGTCGTAGCGCCCGGTCTCGGGGTTCCACAGCAGCATCGACTCGGTGGCGTAGTAGCGCCCGATCCGGGCGAATTCGGCCTTGTCCGCCATCCGGGGCGAGAATTGGCCCAGAAAGCCCAGAACGCCCGCGATCGCATCCATCATCGCCACCGGTACCCGGCGATAGCGCGGAGATGGGCCAGATGCTGCGCGGCGGCCGGCCGGTCAGTTCGAACAGCATCTGGCCCATCTCCAGCGGGGTGAGCGCGGGGCCCGGCCCGCCGATGGGCAGGATGCGGTTCCTCGCCTCCGGGTCGGTGACGCAGCGGGCCAGGAACGCGCCCAGGTCGTCGTCGTGAATCGGCGTGCAGGCGGTCAGCTTGCCGTCGCCGAACAGCAGGTAGGGCTTGCCGTCGCGCACCCGCGCCACCTGACCGGAGAGCGACTTGAAGAAGGCGGTGGGGCGCACGATCGTCCAGTCGATGGCCGAGCCTTGCAGGGCCGCCTCGAAGGCCAGCTTGGCGCGCTGGAACTCCAGCAGCGGCTTCTGCACGCAAATCGCCGACAGCAGGATCATGTGCCCGATCCCCGCGGACTCCGCCATCCGCAGCGCCGCGAGCTGCGCGTCATGCTCGATGGCCCAGGCATCGGCGGGGGCGCCGCTGCGCGAGGCCAGGCAGGAGATCAGCGTGTCGAACCGCTCGCCGCGCAGCCCGTCGCGGGCGAGCGATGCCGCTTCGGTCGGATCGCCCTCGCGCAACTCCACCCCGGGCAGCAGCGTGGCCGTATCGGGCCGCGGGCGCACCATCGCCACCACCTCGTGCCCGGCCGCGCGCAGCGCCCGTGCCGTGGCGCGTCCGATCGTGCCGGTGCCACCCAGCAGGAAGACGCGCCGGGGCGCCGGAATCGTGTTCGTCGTCGTCATGATGTCAGGCTATCCTGACAGCCCGCGCAGGCCAAGACGGTCGGCGCGAAACGAAAAGGGGCCGCCCGAGGCAGCCCCTTGATCCGCCATCGGGCGGAGAACCGGCTTCGCAGGCTCAGCGGCGGATGCCAAGGCGCTTGATGAGGTCCTGGTAGCGGGCCTCTTCCTTGCCTTTCAGGTAATCCAGCAGCTTGCGGCGCTGCGCCACCAGCTTCAGCAGGCCGCGGCGCGAATGGTTGTCCTTCTTGTGGGTCTTGAAGTGCTCGGTCAGCGCCTCGATCCGCGTGGTGAGGATGGCAACCTGCACTTCCGGAGAGCCGGTGTCGCCCTCCTTCGTGGCGAAGTCCTTCATGACTTGCGCCTTCTTCTCGACAGTGATCGACATCGGGGTCTCCTTTCGGTGTCGGTGTTGCAGGCACGAGCCGGGATGTCGTCCAGCAAGGCCCATGGAGAAACGCCCGCAAGCCGCGGACGGATGCGCGCGTATAGGGCAATTCCGGGCGGTTGAAAAGGGGGAAGGGCAGGGGGCACCGGGGCTGTTTCGGGCGGCATCCCGGCGCGAGCGGCCGCAAGACGCCGGCCGGGCGGCGGGATCAGCCCTCCGCCGCGCCGGGCTGCGCCAGCCGGTGCAGCATCCGGCGCAGGAGGGCCTCTTCCTCCGGGGCGAAGCGGGCCGCGAGGCGGGCGTCATAATCCCGCGCCACCTCTCGCAAGTCGCGATAGGCGGACCTGCCCTGCGGGGTCAGTTCCAGCACTTCGCGCCGCCGATCCGCCGGATCGCGCTGACGCGACAGGAAGCGCCGGGCCTCCAGCCGTGCCACCGCCCGGCTGACCTTGGTCTTGTGGATCTTCGCCCGCGCGCCGATCTCGCCCGCGCTCAGCCGCCCGTAGATGCCAAGGTGGAACAGCACGCGCCATTCGGTGCGCAGCATCCCGTAGCGACGCTTGTAGACCTGCTGAAAGGCGAGGCTCGCTTCCTCGGCCGCCTGGTTCAGCAGGTAGGGCAGGAAATCCTGCAGCTCGAAGCCATCTT
Source organism: Paracoccaceae bacterium (assembly GCA_046541255.1). GTDB lineage: Bacteria > Pseudomonadota > Alphaproteobacteria > Rhodobacterales > Rhodobacteraceae > Rhodosalinus. The sequence goes on from JBKHDP010000056.1 coordinate 2,480, forward strand.
TTTCGTTCACGGGGCCCTCCAGCCCTTGTTGGTTACAAAATCAACCATTAACAACGCAACCAAAATTCAGGAGAGGAGCGCGCATCATGAATCGCCAGACCTACCCGTCCGACCTGCATCGCGCCGCCACGCCCGTGGGTACGCATGAGGGCTACATGCCCGGCTTCGGCAATGATTTCGAAACCGAGGCGCTGCCGGGCGCGCTGCCGCAGGGGATGAATTCGCCGCAGAAATGCAATTACGGGCTCTATGGCGAGCAGCTTTCGGGCACCGCCTTCACCGCCCATCCGCCCGAGCGCACCTGGACCTACCGGATCCGGCCCTCGGTCAAGCACTCCGCCCGCTACACGAAGATCGATCTGCCCTATTGGATATCCGCGCCCCATGTGGACCCGGATATCATCTCGCTGGGCCAGTATCGCTGGGATCCAGTGCCGCACACGGATGAAAGGCTCACCTGGCTGACCGGCATGCGCACCATGACCACCGCGGGCGACGTGAACACCCAGGTCGGCATGGCCAGCCACATCTACCTGATCACCGAGTCGATGGTGGACGAGTATTTCTACTCCGCCGATTCCGAGCTGCTGGTGGTGCCGCAGGAAGGCCGGCTGCGCTTTGCCACCGAGCTGGGCGTGATCGATCTCGCGCCCAGGGAAATCGCGATCCTGCCGCGCGGGCTGGTCTACCGTGTGGAACTGCTCGAAGGCCCCGCGCGCGGTTTCGTCTGCGAGAATTACGGCCAGAAGTTCGAGCTGCCCGGGCGCGGGCCCATCGGTGCCAACGCGTTGGCCAATCCGCGCGACTTCAAGGCCCCCGTTGCCGCCTACGAGGATCGCGAGGCGCCTTCGACGCTCACCATCAAATGGTGCGGACAGTTCCATCGCACCGAGATCGGGCAGAGCCCGCTCGACGTGGTGGCCTGGCACGGCAACTACGCGCCCTACAAGTACGACCTGACCGCCTACTGCCCGGTCGGCGCGATCCTCTTCGACCACCCGGACCCGTCGATCTTCACCGTGCTGACCGCGCCCTCGGGCGTGCCTGGCACCGCGAACATCGACTTCGTGCTCTTCCGCGAACGCTGGATGGTGGCCGAGAACACCTTCCGCCCGCCGTGGTATCACAAGAACATCATGTCCGAGCTGATGGGCAACATCTACGGCCAGTACGACGCGAAACCGCAGGGCTTCGTGCCCGGGGGCATGAGCCTGCACAACATGATGCTGCCGCACGGGCCCGACCGGAACGCCTTCGAGGGCGCGTCGAACGCCGATCTCGGCCCGGACAAGCTGGACAACACCATGTCGTTCATGTTCGAGACCCGCTTTCCGCAGCACCTGACGCGTTTCGCCGCGCAGGAGGCGCCCTTGCAGGACGATTACATCGATTGCTGGAAGGATCTGGAAAAGAAGTTCGACGGGACGCCCGGAACGAAGTGACGGGGCCGCGCCTCGCGGCCGGGGCCCCGCCGGCCCCGGCATCTGCAAAGACATGAAGGACAACCCATGCCGCTGATGAAAAGCTGGGTGGACAGCGCCAATGGCGCTGGCCATCCCTTTCCTCTGAACAACCTGCCCTATGGCGTCTTCTCCACCGACATGCTGGACCCGCGCTGCGGTGTGGCGATCGGGGACATGATTCTCGACATGCGCCGCGCCGAGGAGGCGGGGCTGGTCGACCTGGGAGAGGGCCCGGTCTTCGACGTGCCGTTCTGGAACGAGCTGATGGAGCAGGGCCCCGAGGCCTGGGCGGCGCTGCGCGAACGGCTGGTCCAGCTGTTGCAGGAGGGAGCGTCCGAGCGCGACGCGGTGGAACCGCTGCTGGTCCCGCAGCAGGGCGCCGAGATGCACATGCCCTTCCTGGTGGCGGAGTATACCGATTTCTACGCCGGCAAGCATCATGCCACGAATGTGGGCACGATGTTCCGCGGCGCCGAGAACGCGCTGCCGCCCAACTGGCTGCACCTTCCCATCGGCTATAATGGCCGCGCCTCTTCGGTCGTGGTGTCGGACACGCCGGTGCGCCGGCCCTGGGGCCAGCTCAAGGGCCCGAATGACGCCGCGCCGCGCTTTGCCCCCTGCGCCCGTTTCGATCTGGAGCTGGAGCTGGGCGCGATCGTCGGCATGGCCTCGGACGGGCCCGTGACGGTGGACGAGGCCGACGCGATGATCTTCGGCTACGTGCTTCTGAACGACTGGTCCGCGCGCGACATCCAGGCCTGGGAATACCAGCCGCTGGGCCCGTTCCAGGCCAAGGCCACCGCGACCACGATCAGCCCCTGGATCGTGACCCGCGCGGCGCTGGAGCCGTTCCGCTGCGACACGCCTGCCCGCGAGGTGGAACTGCTGCCGCATCTGCGCGACACCGGCCCGATGCTCTACGATCTCGACCTGTGGGTGACGCTGGCCCCCGAGGGCAAGGCGGCCTCCGAGATCGCGCGCACCAACTATCGCGAGATGTATTATTCCTCGGCGCAGCAACTGGCGCATCACACGACCAGCGGCTGCCCGATGAATGTGGGCGATCTCCTGGGATCCGGCACCATTTCGGGCGCGGAAAGGCATCAGCGCGGCTCGTTGCTGGAACTGTCCTGGGGCGGCAAGGAGCCGGTCACGCTGGAGACCGGGGAGACCCGCAGCTTCCTGGAGGATGGCGACACGCTCACCCTGCACGGGGTCGCGCATGGCGATGGCTATACCATCGGCTTCGGCACCTGCGCGGGGCAGGTGCTGCCCGCGCTGGACGATCCCTACGCACGCTGAGGCGCCACGCACACCAAGGAGTCACCCATGCCGCATATCGACCCGCTGGATCGCGCGGACCTGCCGCAATTCGAGGAGAAGTTCGCCCGCTACGACGCGATCCGCGGCTTCCTGCCCAATTCCATCCTCACGATGGCGCGGCGGCCGAATATCGCCCGGGCCTTCATGGATCTGAATCAGGCGGTGCTCTATGAGGGCACGGTGCCCGAGGCGCTGAAGATGATGATCGCGCTGATGACCTCGATGGCCACCGGCTGCCGCTATTGCCAGGGCCACATGGCCAATCTCAGCCATGTCTACGAGGTGCCCGACGAAAAGATCGCCGCCATCTGGGAGTGCGAGACCAGCCCGCATTTCACCGGGGCCGAGCGTGCCGCGCTTGTGCTGGCGCGCGAGGCGGCAGGGGTGCCAAACACGGTGGAAGCCCGGCATTTCGACGCGCTCAAGGCGCATTTCAACGAGGCGGAAATCGTCGAGATCGTCGCGACCATCGCGCTTTTCGGCTATCTGAACCGCTGGAACGACACCATGGCCACCACGATGGAGGCGCATCCCGCCTCCGTCGCGCTGCGGGCGATGCCCGACTGGTCGGCTGGCAAACACGAGGATTGACGGACATGGCAAAGGCATTCGCGTCGCAAGGCGACATGGCGGAAAAGCAGATCAGCTTCACCGAGGTGGGCGAGGGGCTCTGGGCCTTCACCGCCGAGGGCGATCCCAATTCCGGCGTCATCATCGGCGATGATTCGGTGATGATCGTCGAGGCCCAGGCCACCCCGCGCCTGGCGAACAAGGTGATCGAGAAGGTGCGCGAGGTCACCGACAAGCCGATCACCCATCTTGCGCTGACCCATTACCACGCTGTGCGCGTGCTGGGGGCCTCGGCCTATGGCGCCGACCAGATCATCATGTCCGACATGGCGCGCGCCATGGTGGTGGAACGCGGGCAGGAGGATTGGGACAGCGAGTTCCAGCGCTTTCCCCGCCTGTTCCAGGGCCATGAGAGCATCCCCGGCCTGACCTGGCCCAGCACCACCTTCTCGGACACCATGTCGGTCTATCTCGGCAACCGGCGGGTCGACCTCATGCATCTGGGCCGGGCGCACACGGCGGGAGATATCGTGATCCACGTGCCCGACGCCAACGTGATGTTCACCGGCGATATCGTCGAGTACCATTCCGCATGCTATTGCGGCGACGGGCATTTCGCCGATTGGGGCGACACGCTTGACGAGATCCGTGCCTTCGACGTGGATGCCATCGCGCCCGGTCGGGGCGATGCGCTGGTGGGGCGCGAGATGGTCAACGCCGCGCTCGACAACACCCGCGATTTCGTCGAGAGCACCTATCGGCCGGCGGCCAGGGTGGCGGCGCGCGGCGGCTCGCTGAAGGAAGCCTGGGACGCAGTGCGCGCCGAGTGCGATCCTAAATTCTCGGACTACGCGATCTACGAACACTGCCTGCCCTTCAACGTGGCCCGTGCCTATGACGAGGCCCGTGGCATCGACACGCCCCGGATCTGGACCGCCCAGCGCGACCTGGAAATGTGGGAGGCGCTGCAGGGATGAGCGCCGGGCGCCACGGCCTCTTGCGCGAAGCGCCCGGTTCGGCCGGCGGTGGCGCTGGCGCGGCCCGGGCGGGCATGACCGCCCGGGCCCGGCCGTCGGCTCATCCCTGGCGGGCGCGCAGGCCCAGCCCGATCGAGACCGCGCCCGCCACCAACAGGTCGACCCCCAGCAGGATGCCCAGCAGCCCCAGCGCGGAGGCTGGCAGGGTGAACAGGATCATCAGCGCCAGCAGGATCGACAGCACGCCCGAGCCCAGCATCCAGCCCCAGCCCGCGGCCGGGCGCAGCCGGAACGCGATGGCCAGACGCAGCCCGCCCGTCACCGCGAACATCACCCCCACCGCGAATGTCAGCGATACCAGCCCGGTGACGGGATCGGCCAGAAGCGCGATGCCCAGCACTGCCAGCGCCGCGCCCAGCAGTGCCGGAAGCCAGCGGTCCTGCCCATGTGCCGACCCGCTGAACGTCATCCAGATCTGCATCACGCCCCCCACCAGGAAGGCCGCTCCCGCGACCACCTCGACGGTCAGCGAGGCCACGAAAGGGTTGAGCAGGGCGAGTATCCCGCCAAGCGCGAGCACCACGCCGATCGCCAGCATCCAGCGCCAGTCCAACGGCGGCATCGCGATTTCGGTATCCGTGAAATCCGTTCGTTCCGTCATCGGTTCCCTCCTTCATGCGGGGCAGGGCCCCGCCCGCATTGCCTGCCTGGAAAACCGCCCCGCCGGGGCCGGGGTTCCGCCGCGGGTTCCCGCCATCCTGCCGGAAAGGTGACTGCCATGCCCGACGATCAGCGCCAGCAGAAGATCTTCGAGACCCCGCTCTACCCCTACCGACGCTCGGCAGATCAGGATGCGACCACGCCGGTGCGCCACAAGACGATGATCGTGGGGGCAGGGCCGGTGGGGCTTGCCGCGGCCATCGACCTTGCCCTGCAGGGCGTCGAGGTGGTGGTGCTGGACGACAACGACAAGGTCAGCTTCGGCAGCCGGGCGATCTGTTTCGCCAAGCGCCCGCTGGAGATACTGGACCGGCTGGGATGCGGCGAGTCCTTCGTGGACAAGGGCGTGGTGTGGAACCTGGGCAAGGTGTTCTTCGGCGAGCGCAAGGTCTATGACTTCAACCTGCTGCCCGAGGAAGGCCACCGCCGTCCTGCCTTCATCAATCTTCAGCAATATTATTTCGAGCTGTTCCTGGTGGACCGGGTGCGCGAATTGCAGAAAGCGGGCGCCCCGATCGAACTGCGCGGCGGCAACAGGGTGCTGGAGGTCACCGACAGAAGCGATCACGTGGCGCTGCGGGTCGATACGCCCGAAGGCCCCTATGAGGTGCAGACCGACTGGCTGATCGCCTGCGACGGGGCCAGCTCGCCCATCCGCTCGATGATGGGGCTCGATTTCGTGGGCCGGGTGTTCGAGGACAATTTCCTGATCGCCGACGTGGTGATGGACGCGGATTTCCCCACCGAACGCTGGTTCTGGTTCGATCCCCCCTTCAACAAGGGCCAGTCCGCGCTGCTGCACAAGCAGCCCGACGGGGTCTGGCGGATCGACCTGCAACTGGGCTGGGATATCGACAAGGCCGAGGAGTCGAAGCCGGAAAAGGTCATTCCCCGCCTGAAACAGATGCTGGGCGAGGATGTGGCCTTCGAGCTGGAATGGGTCTCGATCTACACCTTCCAGTGCCGACGGATGGAGAAGTTCCGCCACAACCGGGTGATCTTTGCCGGTGACAGCGCGCACCAGGTCAGCCCCTTCGGCGCGCGCGGCGCCAATTCGGGCCTGCAGGATGCCGACAACCTGGTATGGAAGCTGAAACTGGTGATGCAAGGTGTCGCGCCCGAGGCGCTGCTGGACAGCTATGATGCCGAGCGCATCCATGGCGCCGACGAGAACATCCTGAATTCCTCGCGCTCCACCGATTTCATCACGCCCAAGTCCGAGATCAGCCGCATTTTCCGCGATGCGGTGCTGGACCTGTCCGAGCATCACGCCTTCGCCCGGCCGCTGGTGAATTCGGGACGTCTCTCGGTGCCCTGTGTCTATGACGGCTCGCCGCTCAATTCCGCCGACGCGCTGCCGGGCGGCCCGGCGCGCACCAGGCCCGGCGCCCCGTGTCCCGACGCGCCGCTGGGCGCGGGCTACCTGCTGGACCGGCTGGGCAACCGCTTCGTGCTGCTGACGCTCGATGCCGACGCGCCCGAGGCGCTGGAAGAGGCCGGGATCGCGGTGGAGCGGGTCGCGTTGCGGGCGGCGGAGGACGCCACCGGCGCGTTGGCCGAGCGCTATCTCGGGCAGGCGGACCGGGCGGTCTACCTGATCCGCCCCGACCAGCATGTGGCAGCCCGTTGGGACCGCTACGACGAAACTGCCCTGCGCGCTGCGATCCGGCGCGCCACCGCCCAGGAGTGACGCCGATGAGCCCGCTGACACTCGACCCGAACATCGACAGGGCCGACGATTTCTATGCCGATCTGCTGGCCGCCCATGAGGGGCTGAGCAAGGCCGAAAGCGACGCGCTGAACGCGCGGTTGATCCTGATCCTCGCAAACCAGATCGGCGACAGGGACACCCTGCGCCAGGCGCTCGCAGCTGCCGCGGCCGCGCGGGGAGACCGGCCATGAAGATCGAGAGGACTGGCCATGCCGCCCATCGCTGCACGGAGGCGAAGAAGAACTCGGAACGCTGATGGCAAGAGGAACGCCATGGGCTTCGTGCCGGCCATCCCCAGGGATCGCGTGCGCTTCCCCCAAAGGTCCGACTCCGGCATCCATGTCGTTCTCGACGGCACCGCGCGGGCCTTCAGGGACCAGCCGGAGGCCCACTGGGTCGAGGGGCTGGGCATGACCGCTCCCCTCGACCCAAGTCCTCGATCCCAGCGGCCACCGGCCAGAGCTTGCATGTCCGGACACGGAAGGGGAAAAGATGCTGGCCCGGCTCCATGACGTGACTCGGGCGATGCCGAAGGATCCGAGCCGCACGAAGACGGCCGCCCGGCATGCCGACGGGCCGCACACAAGGGCGCTGGGGACAGACTGACAACCGGCAGGGAGGGAACGCAATGACGGATACGGTGCTTTTCGATTTCTGGCGCAGCTCGGCAAGCTACCGGCTGCGCATCGCGCTCAACCTCGCGGGGATCGATTACCGCGCCGTCCCGGTGGACCTGCCCAGCAAGCAGCACAAGACCGACGCGCATATGGCCCGCAACCCGCAGGGATTGGTGCCGGTGCTGGATATCGACGGACATCGCTTCACCCAGTCGCTGGCGATTCTCGACTACCTGGACGAGACCCGCGGCCTGGGCCTGCTGCCGGCCGACCCGGTGGAGCGCGCCCATGCCCGTGCGCTGGCCCATTCGGTGGCGGTGGACGTACACCCGGTCTGCAACCTGCAGGTGGCCGCGCACGCGGTGGAGATCACCGGCCGCGAAGAGGTGCGGCAGCAATGGATGCAGCGTTTCATCACCCCCGGCCTGCAGGCCTTCGAGGCGCTGCTGGCGCGCTGGGAGCAGGCGCCGTTCTGCACCGGCGCGGCACCGGGGCTCGCCGATATCTGCCTGATGCCACAGCTCTACAATGCCGATCGCTGGCAGGCGGATTATGCCGATTGTTCGCGCATCCGCGCGGTCAAGGCCGCCTGCGAGGCGCATCCCGCCTTTGCGGCCGCCCACCCGGATCGCCACAAGCCCTGAGCTGGCCCGTCGCGCGCCCGGCTCGCGGCGGGAACTTCACATGGTAACGATAGAAGGAGCGGCGGCATGGACTGGCAGGATTTCCCCGGCTGGGGCAGCAGGGTGGCCGATTGGGCAGCCGCTTATCACGGCAGCCTGCGCGACCAGCCGGTGCGCGCGCCGCTGACCCCCGGCGCCACGCTGGCGCGCCTGCCCGAGCACCCGCCCGAGATGCCCGAACCGATGGAGGCGATCTGGCAGGATTTCCATGACATCGTGATGCCCGGCATCACGCATTGGCAGCACCCGCGCTTCTTCGCCTATTTCAACTCCAACGCCGCGCCGGCCTCGGTGCTGGCGGAATATCTCACCGCGACGGTGGCGCCGGTCTGCATGCTCTGGCAGACCTCGCCTTCGGCCACCGAGATGGAAACCCGGATGATGGAATGGCTGCGCGATGCGCTTGGCCTGCCCGGGGATTTCTCGGGCGTGATCCAGGACAGCGCCAGTTCCGCCACGCTGGCCGCGGTGCTGACGATGCGCGAACGCGCGCTGGGCTGGAGGGGCAACGCCGAGGGCCTGTCGGGCCAGCCCCGATTGCGGGTCTACTGCTCGGCCGAGGCGCATTCCTCGGTGGAGCGCGCGATCTGGATCGCCGGGATCGGCGCCGACAACCTGGTACGCCTGCCGCCGCAGGGCGCGCTGCGCGGGATGGACATGTCCGCCCTGCGCGCCGCGATCGAGGCCGATCTCGCCGCCGGGATGACACCGGCGGGGATCATCGCCTGCACCGGCGCCACCGGCATGGGCGCCTGCGACGACATCGCGGCGGCCTGCGCGCTGGCGCGGGAGTTCGGCCTTTACGTCCATGTGGACGCGGCCTGGGCCGGCACCGCCATGCTGTGCGAGGAGTTCCGCCCGCTCTGGGCCGGGGTCGAGCAGGCCGACTCGGTCGTCTTGAACCCGCACAAGTGGCTGGGCGCGCAGTTCGATTGCTCGGCGCATTTCGTGAAATCGCCCGAGGATCTGACCCGCACGCTGGCGATCCAGCCGGACTATCTCAAGACCCATGGCGCCGAAGGCGTTGTCAATTATTCCGAGTGGTCGGTGCCGCTGGGCCGCCGCTTCCGCGCGCTGAAACTGTGGTTCCTGATCCGCGCCTACGGGCTGGAGGGGCTGCGCGGGATGATCCGCAATCATGTCGCCTGGACCCAGGCGCTGGCCGAAAGGCTGGCCGAGGTGCCGGGCTTCGAGATCGTCACCCATCCGATCCTGTCGCTCTTCACCTTCCGGCTGACCCCGGAGGGCGCGGCCGACCCGGACGCACTGACCCTGCGCCTGCTGACCGAGATCAACGATGACGGCCGCATCTACCTGACCCAGACCAGGGTGGACGGCCGGCTTGTCCTCCGCTTCACCGCCGGACAGTTCTGTGCGGAGAAACGGGATTTCGAGACCGCCTTCGAGACGATCACCGAGATCGCCGCCCGCCTGCAGGAGGACCGCCTCTGATGGCCGCCCGGCCGTCCACCGACGCCACGCTGCGCCGCGCGGCCCAGGCCGCCCGCAAGGGGCGGCTGGCCGAGGCGACGGGGCTCTATCGCGAGGTGCTGGCCCGGTTTCCGAAAAACCGCCGCGCGCTGGAGGGGCTGGCCGCGCTCGGCCCCTCGGCTGCCTCGGCGCCGCCGCAGATCCTGTCAGGGCTTGCCGCGCAGGCGCAGGCGGGCAAGTTGGCCGAGGCCTGGGCCGAGGTGAAGATCCTCGCCGCCGCCTGGCCGGACGATGCGGCCCTGGCCACGCTGGCGGGCGGGATCGCCGCGGCGTCCGGTCTTGGGCCCGAGGCCGAAACGCATTCGCGCCGGGCGCTCGCGCTGGCCCCGGACAACACGGCGGCGCGCTACAATCTCGGGCTGGCATTGCAGTTGCAGGGCCGCGCGCCCGAGGCGATCGCGGCCTATGAAGAGGTGCTGCAGGCAAACCCGCACATGGCCGAGGCCCGCAACAACCTGGGCGCCTTGCTGCGCGACGCCGGCCGCCATGCCGAGGCCGCGGCCTGTTTCGACCGCGCCGTGGCGGACGATCCTGGCAATCTGCAGGCGCTGGCCAATCTTGGCCTGTGCCAGCGCGAACTGGGCCAGCGCGAGGCGGCCCTCGCGAGCTTCCGGCGCCTGCTGGACCATGACCCGGACAACGCCCCGGCCAGGCAGGATCTGGCGCTGCTGCACCGTTTCGCGCCCGAAGACCCGGAACTGGCCGCGCTGGAGGCGCATCTGGCGCGCTGCACCGTCGCCTCCGATCGCGCCCGCCTGCTCTTTGCCCGTGCCAAGGCACTGGACGAACTGGACCGCCGCGCCGAGGCCTTCGCGGACTGGGAAGAGGCCAACCGGCTGCGCAAGGCGGAACTGGGCTATGACATCGCGCAGGACCGCAGGCTGTTCGCGGCGATCCGCGCGCGGTTCGATCCCCCGCCCGAACCGCTTTCGCCGCAAGCCCCGGCCATGCCGCGGCCGGTGTTCATCCTGGGCATGCCGCGATCCGGCACCACGCTGGCCGAGCGGATCCTGGCCCGGCATCCCCAGGTGCAGGCGCTGGGCGAGTTGAATCTGATGACAGAGGCCGTCGCCCCGCTGCTCGATCTGCCCGGCACGCCGGATGCCGCGGCCCTGGGCCGGGTGCGTGACAGCTATCTCGCGGGGCTGGTCGCGCGCGCGGACGGCCGGCCCGTGGTCACCGACAAGATGCCGCTCAACTTCCGCTGGATCGGCGCGATCCTCACCGCTCTGCCGGAGGCGCGCGTGGTGCACATGCGGCGCGATCCGCGCGCGGTGGGCTTCTCGCTGTTCCGCCAGCGCTTCACCTCCAACGGCAATGGCCATGCCTATGACCTGGCGGATATCGCTGCCTATATCGGCCTGCATGACGCGCTGATGGCGCATTGGCAGGCCGCCTTTCCGGGGCGGATCTTCACGCTGGATTACGAGGCGCTCACCGAGGCGCCGGAGCACCACACCCGCGCGCTGCTCGAGGCGTGCGGGCTGGGCTGGGACGCCGCCTGCCTGTCGCCGCACGAGGGCGCGGGTGCGGTCTCCACCGCCAGCGGCCAGCAGGTGCGCCGGCGGATCTATCGCGGCAGTTCCGGGGAATGGCGGCGCTACGAGGATTGGCTGGCGCCGGCGAATGGCCTTTGGAGACCCGGCTAGATCGCCCGCCCGGGCGCTGAAATTACTGCTCGCAGCGACGCGTTCGGGGCGCTAGGCTGAGCCGAAATGCTGGCGGCAGAGGCCGCGCCGAAAGGGGAGGTTCCGATGGACGGAATGCATGACAACGACATCACGGGAATCGTGGAGGCCGACCGCGCGCATGTCTGGCATCACCTGATCCAGCACAAGCCATTCGAGACCGGCGCGCCGCGCATCATCGTCGAGGGACGTGGGATGTCGGTCTGGGACCAGCATGGCAAGGAACACCTGGACGCGGTGTCGGGCGGGGTCTGGACGGTGAATGTGGGCTACGGCCGCGAGCGCATCGCCGACGCGGTGCGCGACCAGTTGGTGAAGCTGAATTATTTCGCGGGTGCCGCGGGCTCGATCCCGGGCGCGCTTTTCGCCGAGCGGCTGATCGAGAAGATGCCGGGCATGAGCCGCGTCTATTATTGCAATTCGGGCTCCGAGGCCAACGAGAAGGCCTTCAAGATGGTGCGCCAGATCGCGCACAAGCGGTATGGCGGCAAGAAATACAAGATCCTCTACCGCGACCGCGATTATCACGGCACCACGCTCGGCGCGCTCTCGGCCGGTGGCCAGGACGAGCGCAACGCGCAATACGGCCCTTTCCTGCCGGGCTTCGTGCGGGTGCCGCATTGCCTGGAATACCGCAAGCACGAACAGGACGGCGCCCCGGACGAGCATTACGGCCTCTGGGCCGCCGACCAGATCGAGGCGGTGATCCTGCGCGAGGGCCCCGACACTGTGGGCGCCCTCTGCCTGGAGCCGGTGACGGCGGGCGGCGGCGTGATCGCACCGCCTTCGGGCTACTGGGAGCGGGTGCAGGAGATCTGCCGCAAGTATGACATCCTGCTGCATATCGACGAGGTGGTCTGCGGCGTGGGCCGGACGGGGAGCTGGTTCGGCTACCAGAATTACGGCGTGCAGCCCGACATGGTGACCATGGCCAAGGGCGTGGCCTCGGGCTACGCGGCCATTGCCTGCCTCGTGACCACCGAGGCGGTGTTCGACATGTTCAAGGAAAGCCCCGACGATCCGATGGACTATTTCCGCGACATCTCGACCTTCGGGGGCTGCACCGCCGGCCCCGCGGCCGCGATGGAGAACATGGCCATCATCGAGGAGGAAGGTCTGCTCGACAACACCCTCGCCATGGGCGCGCGGCTGATGGAGCGGCTTGAGGAACTCAAGCAGAAACACGAGGTTGTCGGCGATGTGCGCGGCGCGGGCCTGTTCTGTGGTGCCGAGCTGGTGGCCGACCGCGCCACCAAGGAGCCGGTGAACGAGAAGCTGGCGCAGAAGGTGGTCGCCGAATGCAACGCGCAGGGTGTCATCATCGGCGTGACCAACCGCTCGCTGCCGGGGCGGAACAATACCTTGTGCTTCAGCCCCGCTCTGATCGCCACGGCGGACGATATCGACCAGATCGCGGCCAGCGTGGACGAGGCGCTGACCCGCGTCTTCGGTTGAGTTGCGTCCGGGCGCGCGGTGCCGC
>JBKHDP010000057.1:0-14618 GCA_046541255.1 Paracoccaceae bacterium
GCGCCAGCACCTCAAACGCGCCGGTGCCGGCGAAAGCGGCATCGATCGGGTCCATGTGGTGGGTGCGGGCGAGATGGGCGCCGGCATCGCCGCCTGGGCCGCGCTGAAAGGCGCGCGGGTGACGCTGGGCGATCTGTCGAACGACGCGTTGGGGGCGGCGTTGCGCCGCGCCGTCGAGACCTGCGAGAAGGCGCATCTGGGCCCCGCGGCCACCCGCGACGCGCTCGACCGGCTGATGCCGGATCCGCGCGGCTATGGCACCGCCCGCGCCGATCTGGTGATCGAGGCCGTACCCGAGGATCCCGATCTGAAGCACGACATCCACGCAAGGCTGGGGCGCGAGATGAAGCCGGACGCGATTCTGGCCACCAACACGTCCAGCCTGCGCCTGACCGATCTGGCGCGCGCGGTGGCGGCGCCCGCTCGCTTCGCCGGGCTGCATTTCTTCAACCCGGTTTCGCGGATGCAGCTTGTCGAGGTGGTGGGACATGACGGAACGGACCCGGCGGTGCTCGACCGGCTGAGCGCGTTCTGCACCGAGCTGGACCGGCTGCCGGTGCGGGTGTCGGATGCGCCGGGTTTCCTGGTGAACCGCGCGCTGATGCCCTACCTGATAGAGGCGCTGGTCTTGATGCAGGAGGGGATCGCGAAGGAAACGATCGACCGTGCCGCGCTGGAATTCGGCATGCCGATGGGGCCGGTGACGCTGGCCGATCAGGTCGGGCTCGATATCTGCCTGGATGTCGCACACAGCCTGTCGCGGCAGCTGGACAAGCCGATGCCGGAGATCCCGGACCGGCTGCGCGAGCTGGTCGAACAGGGCCATACCGGCAAGAAGGCGGGCCGGGGTTTCTACGACTGGTCCGACGGCCCGCCCGAGCCGGGAAAGGCCGAGGGTGGCGCAGCGCCGGACGACCTCACCGACCGGCTGATCCTGCCGATGTGCGATGCCTGCGTGGAATGCCTGCGCAGGCAAGTCGTCCGGGACGAGGACGATATCGACGCGGCGATGATCTTCGCCACCGGCTTTGCCCCGTTCCGGGGCGGGCCGATGCGATACGCCCGATCCCTTGGGCCCGCGGCAGCGCGCGACCGGCTGGCGGCGCTGGCCGAGGCGCATGGCGAGCGGTTCCGCCCCGACGAGGGCTGGCGGGATCTGGACTAGGGCATGGTGACCGACCGGACCGCCGATGCCGACCACCTGGCCGAGATCATCGCCGAGCGGGTCGGCCCGAACATCCGGCTCGCGCTGCCGCTCGGGCTGGGCAAGCCGGTGACGCTGGTCAACGCGCTGACGCGGCTTGTCGCGCGACGACCCGATCTGCGCCTGTCGATCTTCACCGCGCTGACGCTGGAGCCCCCGGCCGCCCGCGATCCGTTATCGGCCAAGCTGCTGGGCCCGGCCCGCGAGCGGCTGTTCGGCGCCTATCCGCGTATCGATTACGCGGACTGGCAGCGCGCGGGCGAGATGCCGGAAAATATCGAGCTGCGCGAGTTCTTCCTGCTGGCAGGCCGTTGGCTGGGCGTGGAGGCCGCCCAGCAGAACCATGTCTCGGTCAATTACAGCGCCGCGCTGGACGTGCTGGCCGATCTGCGCCCGAACCTGGTGCTGCAGCTCGTGGCGCCGATGGAGGCGGGGTTCAGCCTGTCATGCAATCCCGACATCAGCGCCGATCTGCTTCGGATGCGTCGCGAGGGTGTGCTGGATTTCCAGCTGGGGGTCGAGACCAATCCCCAATTGCCGCCGATGGGCGGCAGCGCCGCGATCGCGGCGGAGGAGGCGGATTTCGTGCTCGCGCCCGAAGACCCGTTCGAGCTGTTCTCGGCGGTGCGGCGGCCGGTGGGGGAGGTCGATCACGCGATCGGCCTGCATGTCTCCCGGCTCGTGCCCGATGGCGGGACGCTGCAGATCGGCATCGGCAGCCTCGGCGACGCGGTGGCCAATGCTCTGCTGCTGCGGGCCCGGGGCGATATCGACGAGATCTGGCGGGCCTGTCCCTTCGCCGTCGATGACCGCTTTGCCGAGACCGGCCGCTTCGAGACCGGGCTTCACGCGGTGACCGAGATGCTGGTGGAAGGCATCCTGCGCCTCTTCGAGGAGGGCGTGATCCGCCGCGAGGCGGCCGGGGCCGCGATCCATGCGGCCTTCTTCGTCGAGACCCGGGATTTCTATCGCCGGCTGCGCGAGATGCCCGCGGAACGCCGCGCCAAGATCGCCATGCAGCCGGTGTCCTGGACCAACACGTTGCTGGGGGCGGAGCAGGAAAAGCGCGCCGCGCGGGGTGGCGCGCGCTTCGTCAACGCGGCGATGAAGGCCACCCTGCTGGGCGCGGCGGTCTCGGACGCGACGGAGGATGGCCAGGTCGTCAGCGGAGTCGGGGGTCAGACGGATTTCGTCGCGCAGGCGCTGGCGCTGGACGGGGCACGCTCGATCCTGACGCTGCCGGCCACGCGCACCCGGCGGGGCCGGGCCGAAAGCAACATCGTCTGGTCCTACGGCCATGTCACGGTGCCCCGCCAGATGCGCGACATCGTCGTGACGGAATACGGCATCGCCGATCTGCGCGGGCGCAGCGATGCCGAGGTCATCGCCGCGATGCTGGAGATCGCGGACAGCCGCTTCCAGCCCGGGCTTCTGAAACAGGCGAAGGCCGCCGGCAAGCTGGATGGCGATCACGAGATCCCGCCCGTGGCGCGGTTCAACCTGCCATCGGCGGTTCGGGGATGGCTCGATCCGTTCCGCGCGGAGCTGGCGGAGTTTCCTTTCGGCACCGATTTCACCCCGGTCGAGGCGCGGTTGCTGGCGGCGCTCGGCCGGCTGAAGGAGGCGCGCGGTTCGGCACGGGCGCTCGCGCCCTTCTTGCTGCGGGGGCTTGCGGCGGCCGATGCGTCAGAGACGGAATGTCTGCAGCGGCTGGAGCTTGCGGCGCCGCGCGGGCCGCGCGCGCATGTTCAGGCGATGCTGGTGCGGGGCGCGCTGCGCCGGGGCAGGGAAGGGGAAGACGGCGCTAGCGGATGAGGCCATCCCAGTCGCCGTATTGGCCCCGGACCGGCCCGCGCGGAATGGCGAGGCCGATCAGCAGCAGCCCGGCACCGGCCGACAGCGCGAAACCGAGGCCGCCGGCCCCGACGAGGAACGGCGCGAAGAGCAGCACCACGCCAACCACCATGTTCAGCAGCCGCGCCAGCCGCACCACCGGGGCGAGCGCCGTGACGGTCGTGGTCAGCACCACGGCGCCCGCGACATGGAAGGTGGCCGCCAACGGATCGTCCCAGGTGATCCAGAGCGGGCTCAGCATCAGGCCGGTGCCGACGGCAAGACTGGCCAGAAGCGTCCGGGGCAGCGTCATCCCGCCCGACATCATGTCGCGCAGGATCGCGGCCGGGCCCCGCTCGAAATCCTCTGCCGGACGGCGGGTCGGCCCTTCATCCGTATCCCCGGTGAAGAAGATACGCAGCCAGGGCTGGCCGGCCCGGTGCCGGCGGCGCAGGAATTGCCAGGTGGCCACCAGCTCGTCCACCGAATAGGGGATCTGCACCAGCATCGCCGCCGCCGCGATCAGGCAGAGCGTGCAATAGGTGCCGATCACGATGGGCTGGATCACGATGAAGAAGATCGACACGGCGCCCAGAGGAACGATCAGGATGCCGAACGCCACCGTCAGCCACGGCATCGTGCGCCAGCGGGCGGCCGATCCGATGGCGCCGATCACGATCTCCAGCGCGTAGACCAGACCGCCCAAGCCCGCATCGGGCACCGGCCAGGCCTCGGAAACCTGTGAGGTGACGATCTCTTCGGTGCCGTTCCGGCCGGGCTCCGTGCCGGCGAAGAAGGGCTCCCAGACGCCCTCCAGCGTCCCCAGCTGATAGCCGGCGAGATAGCGCGAGATCAGCAGCCCGATCACCGCGAGAAAGATCACCGGAAGCCGCTGGAACCAGTCGGAGGGTGAATAGCTCCAGCCTTTCGGGACAATGGGCCCGGTCTGTGCCGCGGCGGGCGACAGGCCCGGCGGTGGCCGGATCGCCGCGGCCAGGCCGGACACCAGCATCCCCACCAGCGTGCCATTGGCATAGGCCGTCGGTTCGGGCGCCCAGAAGACCAGCGGTGCGGCCATCACCCAGACGCCCAGCGCGGCGGTGATCCAGCGTGCGGGCCAGAACTGCCAGGACATCGAGAGCAGGGCGAACAGCAGGATCGCCGCGCCCGCGACGATGTCGCTGGCGATCATCCAGGGATCGGAATAGCCCAGAAGCGGCGGCGCGGTGATCAGCCAGATCCCGAGCCCCGCATTCACCCAATGCGCCCAGAGCCCCTGCCGATGCGCGGCGCGATAGCGCCGTTCGTGGCGGTCGCGAATCGCCTCGGCCGACTCGCCGCGCGCATCGAGGGCCCGCAGCCACGGGGGTTGCGAGATCCCGTTCTCCTCGAACCAGCGGGCCGGGTCTTCCTTCAGCGCCGCGACCAGGCTTTCCAGCCCCGCGTCGATCCGGTGGCGGGGTTCCCAGCCGAGGCATTTGCGCGCGCGCGAGATGTCGAGCGCGTAATGGTCCGAGGCCATGTCGACCATGAACGGTCGGATGAAGGGCGTTTCGCCTTCGTCGAACGCGTCCGGCACGGCGGGTTCGGCCGCCACCTGAAGCCCCGCTCCGGTGCGCGCGAGCGGGGCGGGCACCGGAGCGGTGGTCCAGCCGTCCTCGCCATGGATCAGCTCCGCCAGCCGGTCCTGCAAGGCACCGTAGTTCAGGACTTCGGGCTCGCCGGCCAGAATCGCGATGCCGGGTTCCAGCCGGTCGCGCCGCTCCACCGCGCGATCGAAGAGATCGAGCATGTCGTCCTGATGCAGGAATGCCTGGCCCGCGGACCTGTCGCCGGGATAGAGATGCGCCTCCAGCCTGCGCTCGTAGATCCGCGCGATCTGGTGCGACAGCGTCGGCACCGCGCTGCGGTCGTCGTAAAGCCCCGCGAGGCGCAGGAACAGGGTCGGGATGTCGCCGGCCTCCTCGCGGATCACCTGCTCGGTTTCGGCTTTCGAACGTGGGTAGGCCCATCTTGGGCCGAGCGGCGCGGATTCGTCGATCAGTTCGCCCGGACGGACAGGGGCATGCACCAGCATGGTGCCGGAAAAGATGAATTGCTCGACCTCGAAGTCCCGCAGCGCCCGCAGCAGCCGGCGCGTGCCTTCCACGTTGACCGTGTCGTAAAGCGGGCTGTCGCGGCCGGTGAAATCGAAATAGGCGGCAAGGTGGATCACCGAGGCGATCTTGTGGCCATGCCGGCGCGCGATCTCGTCGAAGGCGCGCGCGACCGAGGCATCGTCGGTCAGGTCGCAGCCGATGCAATCGCCTTCGGCCTGGTTCGGCAGGTCGATGCCCACCACCCTGTAGCGCCCCGCAAGGCGTTCGGCCAGGCGGCGGCCGATGCGGCCCATCGCGCCGGTGATCAGGATGATCGGTCTGGTCTTGTCCTGTCGTGCCATTTCCACCCGGGGTCCGTTGCCATGACTGGATTCCGGACCCAACGGCTTCAAGCGCGACAAGTTTCCCCAGCCGGCGCGGCAGGGCCCGGAACGCCGGTCTTGCAGCATGCGCGGGGATCAGTCGCGCGCGCGCGCCTCCTCGCAATCGATCGGGGAATCCTCGCAGCGGATCGCCTCCAGCGGCTCTGCCGTCACCTCGCTGTCATCGAGCGCCGCGCGCAGGGCCCGGCGCAGCACTTCCTCATGGGTGGGGTGATAGGCCGGCATGCGCAGCAGGCCCCGCAGATCCTCGCCCCGCTCGATGGCATAGGCCAGCAGGTGTCCCAGATGCTCGGCCTCCGGCCCCAGGATCGCGGCGCCCAGAAGTTGCCCGGTGCGGCTATCGGCATGGATGCGGATCGCGCCGCCCGGTCCGCGCTGAAGCCGCGTGCGCCCCACGCCATCGAAGGCGGCCTCGCCCCGCGCGACCGGCCCCTCTCGCGTCTGCAACGCGTCCCAGTCGGCGCCGGCAAGCGCCAGTTGCGGGCTGCAGAAGACCATCCGCAGCGGAGTGCGGCGGCGAAACTCGGCATCCGCGTCGCGCGCGGCGAAATGGCCCGCGATCCGCCCCTCGTCGGAGGCTTCGTGCAGCAATGCCGGCCCGCTGCCGACATCGCCCGCGAAGTAGAGCCGCGTTCCGGGCAGGTTCAGCCGACCCTCGGGCAGGTCCGGCTGGCCATCCTTGCCAAGCGGATGTCCGAGCGCCTCGAGCCCGAGATCGTCGAGGGCGGGGCGGCGGCCGACGGCCACAAGCACCGCATCGACCTCGATGCTGCCGCCTTCCCAGCTCATGCGGATGGCCCTGTCCGCCCCCTCGGAGGGCTCCGCCTCGGCCTGAACGAGCGTCATCTCCCGTTCCAGCATCTCGCGCAGCCTGTTCCGAAGCTCGGGATCGCCAAGGCCGCCGATCGTCGGAGCGGGATCGAACCCCGTCACCGCGACGCCGAGCCGGGCCAGCGCCTGTCCGAGTTCGAGCCCCACCGGCCCAAGGCCGATCACCGCCATCCGGGCCGGCAGCGTCCGCAGCTCGAAGATCTCGTCCGAGGTCAGGATGCGGTCGCCGAACCGATCACGCCAGCCGGGGGGCACGATCGGCCGCGAGCCGGTGGCGATCACCGTGGCGCGCGGGCGGAACTGGCGCTCTCCGGCCTGCAATGTGCCATCCGGGGCAAAGCGTGCGCGATGCGGCACGAGATGGTTTTCACGCCAGGGCGCCATGCTTTGGATCACGCTCTCGACCAGCCCGTCACGCAGCGCCCGGGTTTCGGCCAGGACGCGGGCGCCATCCACGCGCAGCGCCTCGGCCCCCGTTATTCCCAGCGCCTCGAAGGCATGGCGCCGATGGAAATCATGCGCCGACTGAAGCAGCGCCTTGGAGGGCATGCAGGCATTGCGGGCGCAGGTCGTGCCGTAGGGTCCGGGATCGAAGACGCGGTAGCTGTCGGTGCGTTTCGCGACCTCGGCCCGGGCCGACAGCCCGGCCGTGCCGGCGCCGATGATCGCGACATCGAGCGGTTCGGCACTCACGGGCGCGCGTCCGCTGCGGCGGGCGCTTCATCGACACGCGCCCGGAGATGGATCGCCGTCATTCCGGCCTCCCGTGTTCTGCTTTCAGCCTGTTTTGTCCAGCCGAGCATGGCGCGCGCCCCCCGGGGCCGCCTTAACCGGGGTTAAGCGCGCCGCGATGCGACCGGGTGGCTTTTCGCGGCGGAACCTGTAGGTTGGGCGCGGTGCCGGACCGGCGCCGCGATGCCGGGCGCAGGGGAGTGCGGATGCGCGACACCGCTACAGCCGATGCCATCCGAACCGCGCGCCTGGCGCGGACCGATCCGACCCGGTTCCTGAATCGCATGGGCGCCGCGCGCCTGGAAACGGTGCCGGCAGACCGGGCACTGCAGATCGCCGGCGACGCCAGCGCGTCGATCCTCGTCGTGCGGCAGGGATGGCTGATGATCTCGAAATCCACGCGCGACGGTCAGCGGCAGATCGTTGATTTCGCCTTGCCCGGGGACATCGTCGATCCCGGTTCCGCCAGCGCGGGAGTTGCCGCGACCGATGTGTCCAGCCTGACGCCGGTGCGGCTCGCCATCCTGCCGCACAAGGATTGGCGCCAACTGCGCCAGGCGCACCCGGAACTGCAGCAGGCCCATGACCGACGGCTCGCCGCGTGCCATGCGCGGCTTGCCGAACGGATGCTGCGCCTGGGCAAGGGCAGCGCAGAGTGCCGGATCGCCTATGCGATCTGCGAGTTGTCGCTGCGCAGCGGCGAAGCCCCGCTGGGTGATGGACGGGCGGTCAACCTGCCGCTTACGCAGCAGGTTCTGGGCGATTTCGTCGGGCTGTCCTCGGTCCATGTCAGCCGCACCCTGCGCCGCATGCGCCAAAGGCGCATTCTGGGCCGGGGCGACCGGCTGGAACTGGTGATCCGAGACATGGCCGCGCTGGCGCGCCTTGCCGAAATCGACCCTGACGCCCTGCGACGCGAGATCGTGCCGACGGTCTGATCCGCATCGTCCGACCCGCATTCCGGAACCGCGCGCGGGCCGGGACGTTGCGCAATCGGAGGGAACGATGCCGAAGGACGCGCAGAAGGAAACCGCCGATATCTATCGCATGGTCATGCCGGACCACCTTTGCCCTTACGGGTTGAAGGCGAGGGATCTGCTGCGGCGAAAGGGCTATGCGATTCGCGACCATGCGTTGCGCGATCGCGAGGAGACCGAGGCCTTCATGGAGCAGGCCGGCGTCGAGACCACCCCGCAGGTATTCATCGGCGGCGAGAGGATCGGCGGATATGACGAATTGCGCGTCCATTTCGGGCTCGACGCGCCTGAGGAAGAGCAGGACGACACCAGCTATGTGCCTGTCATCGCCCTGTTTTGCGTCGCGGCGCTGTTGGCGCTGGGGCTGTCCTGGCACCAATACGATGCCCCGCTGACCCTGCGCGCGGCGGAATGGTTCGTGTCGCTGTCGATGACCCTTCTGGCGCTGCAGAAGCTGCAGGATGTCGAGGGATTCTCGTTGATGTTTCTCAATTACGACCTGCTGGCCCAGCGCTGGGTTCCCTACGCCAGCCTCTATCCGTTCGGCGAGGCCGCGGCAGGCATTCTCATGACGGCGGGAGTGCTGGTCTGGATCTCGGCGCCGATCGCTCTCTTCATCGGCACGATCGGCGCGGTGAGCATTTTCAAGGCCGTCTATCTTGAAGGCCGGACCTTGAAATGTGCCTGTGTGGGCGGGAACTCCTCGGTGCCGTTGGGCTTCGTGTCATTGACCGAAAGCCTGATGATGGTGCTGATGGGGGTCTGGATGCCGCTGAAAGCGGTCCTGCTCGGATGATGCAAGGCGCGTCCGGCCGGCGGCCGGCGAGGGAAGAAGAAGGAAGGGACGATGGCTGCCGACCTCTATCTCGCCGGATGGATCATCGCGATTCTCGTGCTGGCCCTGAGCTGGCCGGTGGCGCAATCCCTGCGCCACGACAAGCTGCGGCCCCTGGCCGCCTACCTGCTGTTCACCTCGGTCTTCGTGCTGGTGGCCGCGGCGATCTTTCTGCTGGCCGTGCGGCTTGGCGCGGCGCTGCTGGGGGTCGAGGCAATGGAAGGCCCGGCGGCGGCCTTCATCGTCCTGCTGCTGTCGCTGGTCCCCGGCTTCGCGGCCGCGCGGTGGATCGTGCGGCGCCCGCAGGAGCGGCGGATGCCGCGCTGAGCGCCGCTGCTGCCGGTCAGGCTGGCCACGGCCGACCTGGCGGGCGCCGTGGCGGGTCAGTCCTGCTCCATGCGCAACCCCGCGATCTGCAGGTCCAGCCCATCCTCGATATGACATATGAAGGCGTTATGCGCGGCGGCCGGGTCGCCCGCGGCGATGTGGTCCACCAGCGCAAGATGGTCGCCCAGGGATTTCGCGATCTCCACGTTCTGCAGCGTCGCGAAGGCGTGGAACGCCATCGCCCGGCCCCAGATATTGTCGAACATTTCCAGAAGTATGCGATTGCCCGTGACTTCGACGAAGGCACGGTGGATGTTGCGGTTTGCCGCAAAGTAATCGCGCGTCGTCGGGTTCGTGAGGTCTTCCTCGCGCGCGATCAGGCTGCGCAGCGCGTCGAGCGTGGCCCGGTCGGCGCGGCCGGCGAGAAGCCAGGCCGATTGCGCCTCGATCGCCGCACGCGCCTCGTAGAGATTCTTGACCTCGTCTTCCTTCATCTGAACCAGCCGGAAACCGCCCGAGCGCGTGGCCTCGAGCACGCCTTCGGTTTCCAGCCGCATCAGCGCCTCGCGCACCGGCGTGCGCGAAATCTGCAATTCGGCGGCGAGCTTTTCCTGAACCAGACGGTCATGCGCCCCGATCTGCTGGTTCATGATCGCTTCGATCAACTGGTCATAGACCTCGTCCGCAAGCCTTCTGCGGCGGGTATTGATGCTCTTCAGCGCCAAGGGCATGTCCTCTCAGGTGGCCGTATCCGCGCATTCTGTATCCAAGAAAATCCCGGAACTGAACAGAAAACGGCTTGATCGCCTTTGTATGCTGTATACAGTATTCAGTGCGTGACAGGGAGATTCAAGCGATGTGTGGAATTGCTGGCCGCATCCTGACGGCCCCGGGACGTGTCGGGCACGACCTGGTCGAGCTGATGGCGGCGCAGGAACACCGCGGCGCCGACAGTACAGGCTTCGCCGTTTACGGCCCGCCGCGCGAGCAGGGCTATGTTCTGCGCGGCATGGGGTTCGACAAGGCGCGCATGGGAGCGGACCTGGACG
The DNA here is from genome assembly GCA_046541255.1 of Paracoccaceae bacterium. Lineage (GTDB taxonomy): Bacteria > Pseudomonadota > Alphaproteobacteria > Rhodobacterales > Rhodobacteraceae > Rhodosalinus. The sequence goes on from JBKHDP010000057.1 coordinate 10,271, forward strand.
AGTTCCAGAAGCTGCTGCACGAGCATGGCGCCGATTTCACCCACGGCCCCGACGTGGTGACGGATTCGCATCGCCACTACTGCTTTCGCATCGAGATCTCCGAACCGCGCGACCTTGTGGCCTGGATCCGCGAGGCCGACACGCTGACCGACCATATCGAGGTGCAGTCCTGCGGGCGCAGCCTGGAGATCGTCAAGGATGTCGGCGGCGCCGAGGCGGTCGCGGAAAAGCACGGTGTGCACGACATGCTGGGCACCCACGGGCTGGGCCATGCGCGGCTGGCCACCGAAAGCTCGGTGCTGCCCAATGCCAGCCACCCGTTCTGGGCGCGCCCCTTCCCGGACGTGGCGATCGTGCATAATGGCCAGATCACCGACTATTTCACCTGGCGCGACCGGCTGCGCCGGGCCGGCTACCAGTTCCTTACCGAGAACGACAGCGAGCTGATCGCGGTCTGGGTCTCGGACCAGATGCAGCAGGGGCTGTCGCTCGATCAGGCGCTGAAGAAGTCGATCGGCGCGATCGACGGGGTGTTCACCTACATGATCGCCACACCGGACGGGATCGGCTTCGCCAAGGACCGTTTCGCCATGAAGCCGCTGGTCGTGGTGGATCGCGACGGCGATCTGGCCATGGCCACCGAGGAACAGGCGGTGCGCCGGGTGATGGCCGAGGAATGCGACGTGATCAATTTCGACGGGCCCAGCCTGACCGGCATCTGGGGCATCGGCAACCGGAGTCTCGCGGCATGACCGAGACGATCGTCGATGTCGGCAAGCGGCCGATCCGCGAGGTCCACGAGGAAATCCTCGCCGCGGCGCGGCCGGGGGCGAGGTTGCGTGTCGTCAACACGTTGTCGCGCCACAATCTCGGCGTGGGTCTTCCCCCGGAGGTGGACATCACCTTCGAAGGGTCGGTGGGCTATTACTGCGGCGGGCTCAACACGGGCGCCACGGTCACGATCGAGCGCAATTGCGGCTGGGCCGTCGGCGAGGGCATGTCCAGGGGCCTGATCACCGTGGGCGGCTATGCCGGCATGTCCTGCGGCGCGGCGATGGTGGGCGGCACGATCCATGTCAAGGGAGATGCCGGCCCGCGGGCGGGCGTCGCGATGAAGGGCGGCAACATCGTCGTGGAGGGCAGGATCGGCTACCAGTCGGGCTTCATGGCCCATAGCGGCCGGATCATCGCGCTCGGCGGGGCAGGGGCGTCCTGCGCCGATGCGCTCTGGCAGGGCGAGGTCTGGGTGAACGGCCCGATCGAGAGCCTTGGCGTCGACGTGCAGGTGGTGGAACCGACCCCCGAGGAGGTGGCCGAGGTGGAGAACGACATTCTCGGCCCGCTCGGGCTGACCGACCGCGGGCGCGACTGGCGCAAGATGATCTCGGGCCAGCGGCTTTGGTATTTCGAGAGCCGCGACGCCAGTGCCTGGCTGATGATCTGACACGGGCGGCGGATGACGCGGCGCGTCAGGGACCGACCGCGAGGCGGGCCGGCGCCCGCCGGCGCCGCGACGGACAGGCGGGCCTCGGCCCGTCTCGACACCAATGAACCGGATGCGGGCGCGCCTTTCGCGCCGATCCGACCGGGAGAGAAAGATGGCTGAAGGACAGGGCAAGCACTACCAGTATCCCTTCGAGATGGCGCCGGAGGACGAGATCCGGTTCCGCGATGCGGGCGCGGTGCAGGGCCGCCCGGCCGGTGTGCCCTCGTCCTATGACGAGGGTGGATCGACCCGCTGGACCCCGGAAGCGATTTCCGAGGTGCATGCGCTGGCGCAACTGGGCCGTTACCAGGTGCGCGGCTACAACACCTTCAACAAGCGCCTGCCCACATTCGACGATCTGACCTTCGTGCCGGCCACCATGACCCGCCTGCCGCTGGAGGGCTATCGCGAAAGCTGTGACACCACCACCGTGCTGGGGGGCGGGCGCGGCATCGTCGAGACCCCGCTGGAACTGAAGATCCCGATCTACATCGCCTCGATGTCCTTCGGGGCGCTGTCGGTCTCGGCCAAGGCGTCGCTGGGCCACGGAGCCTCCAAGGTGGGCACGATGACCTGCACCGGCGAAGGCGGGATGCTGGAGGAAGAGCGCGCCGCCTCGACGACGCTGCTCTACCAGATGTCGCCCGCGCGCTATGGCGTCGATCTCGATCACCTGCGCCGCGCCGACGCACTGGAACTGGTGGTCGGGCAGGGTGCCAAGCCGGGCACCGGCGGGCTGCTGCTGGGAATGAAGGTCTCGCCCCGGGTGTCGCAGATGCGCACCCTGCCGGAAGGCGTGGACCAGCGCTCGACCATCCGGCACCCGGATTTCCTGGGCGCGGACGATCTCGCCGTGAAGATCGAGGAGCTGCGCATCGCCACCAACTACAAGGTGCCGATCTTCATCAAGATGGGCGCCACCCGCCCGCGCTTCGACGTGGCGGTGGCGGCCAAGGCCGGCGCCGACGTGGTGGTGGTGGACGGGGCCGAGGGCGGCACCGGCGCCTCGCCCGAGATGCTGCTGAACCATACCGGCATCCCCACGATCAGCGCCATCCGCGCCGCGCGCGAGGCGCTGGACGAATGCGGCATGACCGGCAAGGTCTCGCTGGTTGCCGCCGGCGGCATCCGCTCCGGCGTGGACGCGGCAAAATGCCTGGCGCTCGGGGCCGACGCGGTGATGATCGGCAACGCCGCGATGATCGCGCTGGGGTGCAACTCGCCCCGCTACCTGGACGATTACAAGGCACTGGGCACCTCGCCGGGCGCCTGCCACCATTGCCATACCGGGCGCTGCCCGGTCGGGATCGCCACGCAGGATCCCGACCTGGAGACCCGGATGAACCCGGCCGCGGGCGCCGAGCGCATCGCCCGCTACCTGACGGCCATGACGATGGAGATCACCGCGCTGGCGAAGGCCTGCGGCAAGTCCTCGGTGCACAACCTGGAAGTCGAGGATCTGCGCGCGCTGTCCTTCGAGGCATCGGCCTTCACCGGGGTCAAGATGGCCGGCATCGACCGCGCCTATGGCTGGTAGGGCCGCGTGCGGATCGCCGTTCTCGACCTGACCGAGCATCCACTGCCGTTGCTCGCCGACCTGCCCCGGGCCAGCGAGGCAATCGTCGACTGGCTCGCGCCCGGCCTGCCCGAGGCGGTGTTCGACCGGCATCTGGTGGCCGATGGCGCGGGCCTGCCGGCGCTCGAGACCGTTGATGGCCTGATCCTGTCAGGCTCCGAAAAGGGCGTCTACGATCCCGCGCCATGGCAGAGGCCGGTTCGCGCGCTGCTGCTGGAGGCGCGCCGGCAGGCCCTGCCGGTATTCGGGATCTGCTTCGGGCATCAGCTGATGGCCGACACATATGGCGGGCGCGCCGAGAAATCCGCCATCGGCATGGTGATCGGGGCGCGGGATTTCGCGACGCCGGACGGGCCGGTGCCGGCCCATGTCTGGCACCAGGACCAGGTGACCCGCGTGCCGCCGGGCGCCACCGTCACCGCCCGGGCGGCATATTGCCCGGTTGGGGGTCTGGAATACGGGTTTCCCGCCGCTTCGGTGCAATACCACCCCGAATACCGGCGTGCGGGCATGACCGCCCTTCTGGACCGGGTGACCGGCCATGCCGTCAGTGCCGAGGCGTCGGACGCGGCCAAGGCCTCGATCCGCGCCGCCGAGGTGGCGCCCGATCTCGGGGTCGCGCAGGCAGCGGCGCTGTTTCGCCGCACGCCCTGAGCCCGGCTGGCTGATCTGAATCAAGGCGCGCCGGTGCGATCCGTGTCAGCTTTTCGGATCTTGACCACCAGCCACGGAGGGAGGAGCCGTCATGGGTGGATTTCTCGAAGCATTGCAGCGCCTGTCGGATTTCCTGAGCCGGGACGACGCGCCTTCGGACGCGGAACTGGCCGATGTGGGCCTGTCGCGCGTGGATTACATGGGGCTCGTCTCGGGCGCGCCCGGTGCGCGCGCCCGCATGGAGGCAATGGCCGCGCAATTCGGCCTGTCGCCCGACAGTATCGACCGCGATCGCGGCTACGCTCTGGAACTGGCCCGTGCCTGCGCCCATTGCGGCGAGGCCGCGACCTGCCGGCGGGCGCTGGAAGAGGGCCGGCCCTTGCCCCAGGATCGCTGCCCCAACGCGCCGATATACCGCGCGCTGCAAGGCTGAACCCGGCCTACCGACCGAAATAGGCCTCGATCAGGCGCGGGTCGTCGCGCAGTTCGGTCACGCTGCCCTCGGCCTGCACCCGGCCCGCTTCGAGAACATAGAGTCGCTCGGCCAGCGTCATGGCGAAATTCGCGTTCTGCTCCGTGATGATGACCGTGAGGCCGAACTCGTCGCGCAGCCGGCGCAGCACCTCGGCGAT
>JBKHDP010000058.1:0-14557 GCA_046541255.1 Paracoccaceae bacterium
CGGCAGGGCCAGCGCCAGGGCGATGGCGCCGCGCAGCGCGCGGTCGGTCAGCCAGTCGGCCCAGCTGCCGCGGGGCGGGGTATTGTCAGCCTGTGTCATGCGCCGTGAAAGCGGAGGTCAGCCGCGTCTGGTTTCGCGGTGCCAGACATAGATGCCGGCCCCCGCGATCACAAGCGCGCCCACAACCGTCCAGAGATCGGGCACCTCGGAGAAGAACAGGAAGCCCCAGCTGGCCGAGAACAGCAGGCCGGCATAGGCGAAAGGGGCCAGCATCGCGGCCTCGCCCTGTTGCAGGGCGGTGATGAGCAGCAACTGCCCGCCGGTGCCGATCGCGGCCAGCAGCAGCATCATCCCCAGCGACCTGGCATCCACCGGCTGCCAGTGGGCCGGCACGATCAGGCTGAGAAGTACCGCGCCTACCAGCCCGGTATAGACCAGCGAGGTCCAGCGATCCTCGTCCCGGCCGACGAAACGCGTGGTCAGCGCATAGGCGGAATAGCAAACCGCCGCGCCCAGCGGCAGCAGCGCATGGGGCGTGAAGACCTCGCTTCCCGGGCGGATCACGATCAGCGCGCCCACCAGCGCCACGCCGATACCCGCGGCCCGGCGCAGGCCGATGCGCTCGCCCAGGAACAGCCCCGCGCCCAGCGTGATGAGCAGCGGATTGACGTTCATGATCGCCGCGTTCTCGGCCAGCGGGATATGGGCCAGACCGAAGAAGAAGAAACCCGTGGCGCAGAGCAGGTAGATCGAGCGCAGGAACTGAAGTTTCGGGTAGCGGGTGCGCAAGGTCGTGCGCAGACGCGGGGCCACGAGGATCAGGACGAAGAGCGTCTGTCCCGCGTAACGCGCCCAGAGCGTGTGCACCGTGCCGACCCGTTCGGTCAGTGCCTTGGCCGTGGCATCCATCAGGCTGAAGCACAGGATCGCCGCGACCATCAGAAGGATGGCGCGGGCATTGGGGCTGAGCGCGTCGAAGCGGGCGCGATAGCCCCGCGCCGCCCGCGGCTGGACGGGAGGATCCGGTATCATCATGGCAGCACGTTAGGCCGGGGTCAAAGGACTGTCCATGCGGGAGCGTCAGGCCTCGTCGGGATCGTCCTCGGGCGTTTGCAGGGTGATCTCGCCACGGTCGGCCAGGCTGCGGATCGCGCGCACCACCTCGGTCAGCGCGGCCTCGCCCTCGCGCGTGCGGATCGGCCCGGTCTCGGACATGCTCTCGCGCAGCGTGTCGGCCATCCGGCGGGAGACGTTCGACAGCAGGTATTCCGCGGCGTCCTGCTGGCCCATCTGCATCGCCGCGGCCAGCGCGCGCACCAGCATGTCCTGATCGAGCTCGCGCAGGACGCGGGGCACGTCCAGCGGGGCGAGCCGTGCGGGAATGTCGGCGAAGGTGAAGATGGCCTTGCGCACCCTGGCGGCGAAATCGATATCGGTCTGCTCCAGCCCCTCCAGCAGATCCTCGCGGGTGCTGGCGGCGGAACTGTCGAGGATCGCCCCCAGCCGCTTGACCGGCTCCTCCGCGAAGGCGCGCGGGGCACGGGTGTCGAGCTGGGCGGCAAGCGCGAGGCCGATCCTGTCCACCGCTTCGGGGGTGACCGCGCCGGTGAGCGAGACGGCATAGGTGATCCGGCGCGCCCGGTCGCCCGGCAGCTTGCCCAGAAGCTCGGCGGCCTGCGCCACGTCCAGCTTGGCAAGCAGCACCGCCGCCACCTCGACGCTTTCGTCGAGCGCGAAGGGCAGCAGCTCGTCCACAGGCAGCGCCCGCAGCCGGGCCCAGGGATCACCCGCCTGGCGCACCCCGGCCTCGCGCCGCAGGCGCGCGGCGGTCTGCGGGCTGATCCGGCCATCCAGGATCGACAGCGCGCCGGCGATGCCGCCGGGAAAGGCCAGGCCGATGGAGTCGAGCTCCTGCGCGAATTCCTGCACGACCTCGGCCAGGGTGGCCCGATCGACATAGCGCATGGCTCCCATCTGCTGGGTGAGATCAGCCTGCAAGTCCTCTGGCAGGTCCGAAAGCGGGATATCCGCGCCCTCGGCCAGCAGCAGGCGCACGATGATCGCGGCCTTCTGCTTGCGCGTCAGCCGCGCGGCCGCGGTCAGCGTGTGCCCCCCGGAGGCCGGGCCGGGCAGCGAGGCAATCCGTGTCGCCATCGAAGCGGAATCCTGGTTGTGATCCGGAAACCCAGCCATAGGGCGCAGGCGGTGAAGAACCCGTGAATCCGCGTCCCCAAACGCACGAAGACGGCCCGGAGGACCGCCTTCGCAACGCATGAAAACCTTCGGGTGCGCAGCGCGGGCGTCAGCCCGTCACCTGCTCCACGCAGGCCTGTTTCTCGGCGTCGTAGACCAGGCCATCGGCGCAGGACATCGCCTGGCGTTCATGCCAGCCGCAACCGGCGGAGGCGATGGCCGGAACGGCAACGAGGGCCGCGGCGGCCAGGATCGTCTTGATACGGGTCATGCTACTCTCCTCTTGACGTAAGGAAAGGGTAGCATGGCCGCGGGTCTTTTCAAATCTCGGAGGTGCCGAAGACCCGCCGAAATATCGTGTCCACATGCTTCGTGTGGTAGCCGAGGTCGAATTTCTCCTCGATCGCCTCTTCGCTGAGCACCTTGCGCACATCCGGGTCGGCCAGAAGCTCGGTCTTGAAGTCGCGCCCCTCTTCCCAGACCTTCATCGCGTTGCGCTGCACAAGGGTATAGGCCTCCTCGCGGCTGACACCGGCCTGGGTCAGGGCCAGCAGCACGCGCTGGCTCATCACCAGGCCGCGGAACCTGTGCAGGTTTTCCAGCATCCGCTCGGGATAGATCACCAGCCGGTCCACCACCTGGGTCAGTCGTGCCAGCGCGAAATCCAGCGTCACCGTGGCATCGGGGCCGATCATGCGCTCCACCGAGGAATGCGAGATGTCGCGCTCGTGCCACAGCGCCACGTTCTCCAGCGCCGGGATCACCGACATGCGCACCAGCCGGGCCAGTCCCGTGAGGTTCTCGGTCAGCACCGGATTGCGCTTGTGCGGCATGGCGGACGAGCCCTTCTGCCCCTTGGAGAAGAACTCTTCCGCCTCCAGCACCTCGGTGCGCTGCATGTGGCGGATCTCGATGGCGACATTCTCGATGCTGCTGGCGATCACGCCCAGCGTGGCGAAGAACATCGCGTGCCGGTCGCGCGGGATCACCTGGGTGGAGATCGGTTCGGGCTTCAGCCCCATCTGCGCGCAGACATGTTCCTCCACCGCCGGGTCGATATTGGCGAAGGTGCCCACCGCGCCCGAGATCGCGCCGGTGGCGATTTCCTCGCGGGCGCGTTCCAGCCGGGCGCGGCCCCGGGCCATCTCGGCATGGAAACGGGCGAAGGTCAGCCCCATCGTGGTGGGTTCGGCGTGGATACCGTGCGAGCGCCCGATGCGCAGGGTGTCCTTGTGCTCGAAGGCGCGGCGCCTGAGGGCCTCAAGCAGCGCATCCATATCCGCCAGCAGGATGTCGGCGGCCCGCACCAGCTGCACGTTCAGGCAGGTATCCAGCACATCCGACGAGGTCATGCCCTGGTGAACGAAACGCGCCTCGTCGCTGCCCACATGCTCGGCCAGGTGGGTGAGAAAGGCGATCACGTCGTGCTTGGTCACCGCCTCGATCTCGTCGATGCGGGCGACGTCGAATTCCACGTCCCTCGCCTTCCAGACGGCCTCCGCGTTTTCCTTCGGGATCACGCCGAGTTCCGCCTGCGCGTCGCAGGCATGGGCCTCGATCTCGAACCAGATGCGGAATTTCGTCTCGGGAGACCAGATGGCCACCATCTCGGGGCGGGAATAGCGCGGGATCATCGGAGGGCCTTTCGCCTGGCTGCGGTTCCGCGCGGTGTCTAGCCCGCGGGGCCGGGCGAAACAAGCCGGGCTCAGCCGCCCAGGAACAGCAGCGGCAGCAGCAAGAGCGCGGCGATCGCGCCGCCGAAACCGCCATCGTCGCCGGACGCCTCGTCCCGATCCTCCTCGTCTTCGCCGTCATCCTCGGGATCCTCCGGGGTGTCGTCCGGCGGGTCGTCCTGCGCGGGCGGATCGGGATCCTCCGCCTCGGCCTCGGCAAGCGCGGCTTCGAATTCGGGCGTCAGGCTGGGGCCGTCCATCCGCACTTCCAGGATCTCTCGCGGACCGAGGCTGACATCCAGTTCGGTTCCGTCCAGCAGATCCTCGGCCGGTTCGTCGGTCAGCACGGGCCTGGCTTCGGTGCTGCCGGGATCGTCGCCCTCGCGCACGCCCAGACGGGTTGCCGTGAGCGTGCCGGGATCGGACACCAGATTGCTCATGTCCACCACCGTGTCCTCGGGGTCGTCGGAGGTGGAGGCCAGATACATCACCAGCCGGTCCGAACCGGCGAAGAGATGCGCGTCGATCCCCTCGTCCCGTGCCTCGGTCTCGCGCGAGCCGGGATCGAGATCGACGACACGGGTGCCGGGCAAGGCTTCCTGCATCAGCGAGAACATCGCGCCCCCCGGTGTCAGCTCGGTTTCCCCGACCTCTCCGCCCAGCGTGTTGGCGGTGTTCTGCTGCAAGGGCCATGCATGGGCCGCGGTGACATCGGATACCCCCATCACCTCGACGATGTTCAGCATCTCATGCGCCTGTTGCAGGCCGTAATCCTCGCCCCGGTCATAAAGCGCGGTGTCGGCAGAGACGTTCCATTCGGTCGCGTAGCGTTCGATATCGGGAAACTCCCGCTCCCAGGTCGAATCCACCAGGTCCATCTCGTAAGTTCTGCTGCCCGGCTCGGCCGGAGCGCGCGAGTAGACATGCGAGACCACGGCATCAATGGCTTCGCGTTCGGACTCGGTGTCAAATTCGCTCAGGATCAGTTCGTTGGCGATCCGGGGCCAGGCGACCTCGCCGCTTTCGTAGGTAAAGCGCGCCTCGGGCAGGTTCAGCCCGTAATCTTCCTCGATCGCGGCAAGGGCCTCCCGCGGATCGTCGTAATCCTCGTATTGTTCGGACAGGTCCGCGAAATTGTTGTTCTTTCCGACCTGCACGAGAATATCCGTCTCGGCGAATTGCTCGGCGTCGGGATGGGTGGAAATCTCCTCGTCGATAATCTCTGCCATGCGGCTGGCAACGCGCCCGTATTCCAGCGAGGACATCTCGCCGCTGCCCCAGTATTCGTTGCCGATTTCCAGCGCCTGGAGTTCCGGTGCGCCATAAGTGCCGTCCAGCACGTCGCGCAGGAAGCCGCGCAGTTCCGGCTCGTCGATCTGGGCAAAGCGTTCGCCGTTGTCGTCGGTGTCCTCGGACAGATAGGTTCGGGTCGGGATGACGAGCGTGACCGCCTTGTCGTTATCCTCGGACCATTGCATGAAATCCGAGATTGGCAGGATCTCGACCTCGTCGCCGCTTTCGGGGTCGGTGACCGACCGCCTGTCGGGATCGCCGATGTCGAACAGCGCCTCGCTCAACGCCCCGCCCGGATAGCGGACTTCGTCGACGCCAAGCTGATCGACGATTTCGGGAAATGTCGCGTCCTCGTCGAGCCGGTCACGCGGGGCGAGGACATTGCCACCGAAAAGTTGGTCGGGAATCCGGTTGATATCGACCGTGGAGACGGAAGGGAGTAGTGCCATCAGGGCTGCTCCAGTCAATCGCAAATGAACTCTGGGCAGGTACAATCGGCCCCTTGAACAACGCAGCCCACGCGAAAAAGGTTCCTTGCGGACGCGTGTTTTTCGAGAGGTCCGGGACGAAACCAGCCTTTGGCCTTGGCGTGCCGCGGGCAGGCCTGCGCCTGAATGGCGTTTCGCGCCGTGGCGCGCTATCAGGGCAGTGTCGGGCGCGCGGGGCGGGCCGCCCTTCGCGAAGGCCGGGTGCAGGCAAGGCAGAACGCGCATGATCGGGCTGGAAGATTTCGAGGGGCACTGGTGCCTGGCACGGCGGATCCTGGATCGCCGGGGCCGTATGCTGGGCCGGTTCGAGGGCATGGCGGTCTTCGCGCCGGACGAGACCGGGCTGCGCTATTCCGAGGCCGGAACGTTGCGGCTCGGGGCGGCGCCGCCGGTGCCGGCGCGGCGGGCCTATCTGTGGCGCGCCGAGGGGGCCGGGATCGCCGTGCTTTTCGAGGATGGCAGACCGTTCCATCGGTTCTCGGCCGCGGCGCCGGCGGCAAGGCACGATTGCGCGCCCGATCTCTACCTGGTGCGCTACGGTTTCGGCCATTGGCCCTGCTGGTCGGCGCGCTGGCGGGTGACGGGGCCGGCCAAGGATTACGTGATGCTGGGGCTGTACCGCCGGCCGCAGGGCTGATCCGGGGCCGTATCCCGCTGCACCTTCAATCCGGCGCGGCCTCGGTCTCGACCCGGCTGGACTGTTCCAGCGTGCGGTGGACCGGGCATTTGTCGGCGATCTCCATCAGCCTGTCGCGCTGCGCCGCGTCCAGGTCGCCCTCCAGCCGGATGACCCGGCGGAACACGTCCACCTTGCCCGCCCGCTCCGCCTCGGCGTCGCGCGCATGAAGCTTGTCATGGCTGACTTCCACCTGGACATGGGCAAGCGGCCAGCCCTTGTGACGGGCATACATGCGGATCGTCATCGCGGTGCAGGCCCCCAGCCCGGCGGCCAGGAAATTGTAGGGCGTGAGCCCCCGGTCGGTGCCGCCCATGTCGCGCGGCTCGTCGGCCAGAAGATGGTGTTTCGGCCCTGCCGTCACGTCCTGCAGGAAACCTTTCGGATCGGCCTCCGACACGCGCACGATGCCCTCGGGCGCGCCCTCCACCGGGGCGGGCTCGGCCAGATCCAGGTAGCGGCGCGACCAGGCGGCGATCACCTCGGCGGCGTATTCCGCGTCTTCGGCGTTCGAGATCAGGTGATCCGCCTCGTCCAGCGTGACGAAGCTCTTGGGATGTTTCGCCGCCTCGAAGATGCGCTGGGCGTTGGCGATGCCCACAACCTCGTCGCGGGGGGCGTGCATCACCAGAAGCGCGCGGCGCAGATCGGCGATGTCCTCGCGCAGCGCGCTGCCTTCGAGATCTTCCAGAAAGCCGCGCGAAATGGTGAAGGGGCGCCCGCCCAGATCCACCTCGGCCACACCCTCCTCGCGGATCCGGTCGAGGCTTGCGCCGAAATTGCGGGTCACGTGCTCGGGGTCGCAGGGTGCGCCCAGCGTGACGACGGCGCGGGCACTGGCGATGTGACTTGCTGCACGCAGCACCGCCGCACCGCCCAGCGAATGGCCGATCAGCAGGGCAGGGGCCATGCCGCGCGACTCCAGCGCGCTGGCCGCCGCGGCGAGATCCCCGACATTCGACGAGAAGGAGGTATTGGCGAACTCGCCCTCCGAATGGCCCAGCCCGGTGAAATCGAACCGCAGCACGGCGAAGCCCGACGCCGCCAGGCGCTGCGCGATGCGGCGTGCGGCGTGGATGTCCTTGCCGCAGGTGAAGCAATGGGCGAAGAGCGCGGTGGCCAGATGCGGCCCGTCGGGCAGGTCGAGCCGGGCATCGAGATCGTGGCCGGCATGGCCTGGAAAGGTGAAACGCTCGGTGGGCATGATCGGACTCCGGTGCTGGCCATGGCCACCTTGCGGCGGGTGGGGCCCTTGTGCAACCCGCGCGCATTGCCGATCATGGCGGCGAGCAGTATTCCAGCGCGGCACCGGCATGAGCATGACAGCGATCCTTCAGACGGCCCTTCCCTTTGATCCGTTCGCGGCGCCACGCCTGCCCGGGATAGCGCCGCTCGACCCGGCCGACTGGCTGCATGTGGACGAGGCCTTTGCCGCCCAGATGGCCGCGCGCGCCCGGCTGCTGGCCGACCGGCGCGACGCCGTGTTGCAGCTCGATCCGGCCGCGCGCCCGGTGGCGGAGGAACTGCTGGACATGGTGCTGGACCATCTGGCCGCCGCGCCGGACTACACCGTGACGCAGGACGAGGTCCTGCGGCCCGACGGGGTGCGGGTGCGGCTGGATCGGGACGATCCGCTGGGCACGGCGGGTCTGCTGGTGCAGGAGGATCTGTGCCTGATGGAAAAGCGCGGCGACGAACATGTGCTGACCGGCGCGGTGCTGTGCTTTCCGGCCAGCTGGCGGCTGGACGAGAAATTCATGCGTCCCCTTCTGGGGATTCACCGGCCGGTGGCGGAATACGACGCCGACCTGGCGCGCCGGGTTCAGCGGTTGTTCGACGGGGTGCGCCCCGGCCGCCCGCTATGGCGGTTCAATGCCTTGTGGTATGATGACCCGTCGTTGCACCAGCCGAAATCCGAGGCCGATCGCCGCGCCCATGTTCGCGGCGAGGCGCCCTATCTGCGCTCCGAGCGGCAATGCGTGGTCCGCCTGCCCCGGACCGGAGCGGCGGTGTTCTCGATCCACACCTATGTGTTGCCCCGCGCCGCCGCCCTGGCGACGCGGGGAGTTCGATCAGAGAAAGCGGGCGAGGTCGGCCAGGGCCGGTAGCGGTGCCCCTGCGGCGCCCAGGGTCAGGAAGAAGCCGGTAAGCGCCATGGCATGGGCGTTGAGGCGGAAATCCTCGCCGCGAAGCAGGTTGTAGACGCAAAGCGAGGCCGCGACCGGCGGCGAGAAAACCGCCACCGAGGCATTGACCGTCCAGGTGGCGAGGCGGGCCTCGATCGGCACGGCAGGAAGATCGGATCCCGGCCGGTCCGGTGCAGGCTCCCAGCCGTCGAGGCGGAACCACTCCTCCTCCAGCCGTTCCTCGGTGAGGTCGATATCGGGGAAGGGGTGGATGATCCGTTCGGCGCCGGTCCGGTTGTCCGTGGCTCGGTCCTGCCCCGGAGTGTCGCGCCTGTTGTCATCCGCTGCACCCTGGCCGGCCGCCAGCGAGAATTCCGTCTGGAAGCGCGGGGCCGTCATCAGCCCGGCACGGCCGGGCAGGCGGACGAACTCGGCCTCGGACACTTCGAGCAGGGACGAGACGATCTCCGCCAGCACCGCGTCGGCCAGCCCGCCACCGGCATTTTCGCCCGCATCGGTGAGTTCGACCCGCACGGCGATCAGCGCCGAAGGCCGGGGCAGGTCGGGATAGGCTTCGCCGAAGACCTCGAGCCCCTCGTCGGTAGAGTCCTCGTCAAGCGTGCCTCCCATCGCCTTGGGGGCGAAGATGTCGAGTTCGGTCCGCAGGTTGCGGCCGGGTATGTAGCCCCTGACGTCGGAATAGGCCGGGCCGGCGGCATCCTGCTGGCCGGTGACGCGATAGGCCTCGCGCACGGCCTCTTCGAGGAGGTCGATATGCAGAAAACGTTTACCAAATAGCACCAGAACCGCATGATGGATCGTCTGTAGTTCAGTCATGGCGGAATTCCTTGCTTCTTTCTCCCTCTGGTTGTGCCATGCAATCAGGGTAAAAATTTGTCCAAGGTGAAGAAACAGTTAGGCAATCGGCGTTTTTTCGGGGAATTGTGGCGCTCCTGGCGATAATGATCCACTTTCCGCCACGTTTTCGCGGCGGAACGTGCGATCCGCGCCGTCGCGGTGCAATCCGGTCAGTTGCTGATTCGCTCCGCCGCGTAGGCGATCGCCCGCTGATAGTTGCCACTGTCGTTCCAGGCCGACAGCACCGCGAAGTTGCGTGTGCCCTCGCCGAAAGCTTCACCCGGCTGCCAGCCGTTGCGGCGCAGCATGTTGGCGGCCGAGGCCAGCGCGTCCACCGCGTTGTAGGGATCGACCCGGCCGTCGCCATTGGCGTCGACACCGAAGCGCAGCCAGTTGCCGGACAGGAACTGCATGTGGCCCAGCTCGCCCGAGGGGCCGCCGAGGGTCTGCGCGCCGATCACGCCGCGGTCCACCAGGGTCAGTGCGGCCAGCGCGTGCTCCTCGAAGCGGGGATGGCGCCGGCAGTAGGAGGCCAGGGTGACCGCCCCGCCCACGATCGGCGTCTTGCCCAGATATCCGCCCCAGCTGGTTTCCAGCCCCCATATCGTGGCAAGCACGCTGCCCGGAACCCCGTAGCCCCGTTCGAGCGCGGCGAAGAGCTCTGCGTTCCGCGCCATGCGGGCACGGGTCTGGTCGAGAAATGTCTCGGCCGAGCCGCCCGAGCGGCGGGCCAGAAAGGTGGCGGGATCGTCGTAGGACACGCCCGACTGGCTTGCAGGGTTCGATTCGAACCTCCAGGTGATGTCCGACAGGCGGGCCGCCATCAGGGCCTGAAGCCCGCGCTGGCCCAGGCCGGCTGCGGCGGCCTCGCGCGACAGGGCGCGCTTGTAGGTGTCGAAGCCGGTCTTGCTGGTGATGCAGGGCGCGGCGCTGGCGGTGCCCGCGAGGGCGATCAGGGCAAGGGCAGAAAGAAAACGGTGCATGGGAAATGGCACTCCGTGAAAAATGGGTGCCGTCAGTCTAGAAGGGCGCGACGCGGCCGCCAAGCCGGGCCGGCGCCCTTCAGGCCGGGAACAGCTCCGCCACCTGCGTCAGCGCGCCGGCGTGATCGAGGGTCATGAACAGGCCGGTCAGGGCCAGGGCATGGGCCGAAAGCCGCAGGTCTTCGCCGCGGCCCAGATTGAGCACGATCAGCGCGGCCGCGACCGGCAGCGAGAAGATCGCCACCGTCAGCGACATTGCCCAGGCCGCCAGCCGCAGGGGCTGCGGCGGGATCTCGGCCTCGTCTGCCGCTGCCGCTGCGGCGGGCGTCGCGTCGGGCGCGTCGCGGAAGGCCGCGCGGAGCCCGGTCATCACCGCCTCGTCGAGGATGTGCGACGGCGGCAGCGCCGGCACGGTGCGGGGCCTGTGGGGGGCGCGGTTTGCGCAGGACTCGGGGCGGACCGGGCGGATCTCGCCCATCACCGCTTTGAGGAAGTCCGCAGCGGGCACCAGGACGCCCGGTGTCTGCCACTCGACCTGGGCCGGCGCCAGGCGCGACACCAGCTTGTGGCAGACGTGAAGATGCACGATGTCGATATCGCCGCGGCCTTCCAGCGTGACGGCCAGCGCGTTTTCGGTGTCCGGGGCCAGCCCCAGAACCATGTCCGCCGTCTCGAGCCCGGCCTTCCCGTCGGTGGTGATGCGGCAGCTTTCCACGCGCTGCCCCTGAAGTTCGAGCAGTGTGGCGACCTGGCGGGACAGCGTGGCGAGATCGAACTGTCGCGGCGTGTCGAACACAAGGCGGGCGTGGCGGCAGAGATATTCGGTTTGCATGTGTCTTGTTCCCCCGAAAGACATCTCGTCAGAGATAGCGACAGATTGGGGAAAAATTGTGATGCAATCCTGCCGCTCCGATGAATTTCGGGCGAACGCCGCGTCAAGACATGAAAAAGGGGCGCCCTGCGGGGCGCCCCTGGTCACGAGCCGATGCGCGACGCGCGCTCAGCAGCTGTAGTAGAGCTTGAATTCCACCGGGTGCGGCGTGTGCTCGTACATCTCGATCTCTTCCATCTTGAGAGCGACATAGCCGTCGATCTGGTCCTTGGTGAAGACATCGCCGGCGAGCAGGAACTCGTGATCGGCCTTCAGGGCGTCGATCGCCTCGCGCAGCGAGCCACAGACCGTGGGAATCCCTTCCAGCTCTTCGGCGGGCAGATCGTAGAGGTTCTTGTCCATCGCCTCGCCCGGATCGATCTTGTTCCTGATCCCGTCCAGGCCGGCCATCAGCAGCGCCGCGAAGGCGAGATAGGGGTTGGCCGACGGGTCGGGGAAACGGGCCTCGACGCGCTTGGCCTTCGGGCTCTCGGCCCAGGGGATGCGGATGCAGCCCGAACGATTGCGGGCCGAATAGGCGCGCAGCACCGGGGCCTCGAAGCCGGGGATCAGCCGCTTGTAGGAGTTGGTCGACGGGTTGGTGAAGGCGTTCAGCGTCTTGGCATGCTTGAGCAGGCCGCCGATGAACCACAGCGCCTCCTGGCTCAGATCGGCATACTTGTCGCCCGCGAAGAGCGGCTTGCCGTCCTTCCAGATCGACATGTTGACATGCATCCCGGTGCCGTTGTCGCCGGAGATCGGCTTGGGCATGAAGGTCGCCGTCTTGCCGTAGGCCTGCGCCACGTTGTGGATGACATACTTGTATTTCAGGATCTCGTCGGCCTGCTTGGTCAGGGTGTCGAAGATCAGGCCCAGCTCGTGCTGGCACGAGGCCACCTCGTGATGGTGCTTGTCCACCTTCATGCCGATGCGCTTCATGGTGGAGAGCATCTCGGAGCGGATGTCCTGGCCGTCATCGATCGGGGGCAGCGGGAAGTAGCCGCCCTTGATGCCGGGACGGTGCCCGGTATTGCCCATCTCGTACTCGGTATCGCTGTTCCAGGACGCGTCCAGCGCGTCGACCTGGTAGGAGACCTTGTTCATGGCGACGGAAAAGCGCACGTCGTCGAACAGGAAGAACTCCGCCTCGGGGCCGAAATAGGCCGCGTCGCCGATGCCGGAGGATTTCAGATAGGCCTCGGCCTTCTCGGCGGTGCCGCGCGGGTCGCGCTCATAGGGTTCGCCGGTGTCGGGCTCGACGATGGAGCAATGAAGGGCCAGCGTCTTCTCGGCGTAGAACGGATCGATATAGCCGCTGTTCAGATCGATCTTCATGTTCATGTCGGAGGCTTCGATGCCCTTCCACCCGTTGATGGAGGAGCCGTCGAACATGAAACCCTCGTCGAGGAAATCCTCGTCCACGAGATCGGCGTCGACCGTCACATGGTGTACCTTGCCGCGCGGGTCCGTGAACCGCAGGTCCACATAGGCCACGTCCTCTTCCTTGAGCGTCTTGAGGATGGACTCTTTGCTCATTCCGTTGATCCCTTTCGTCCTGTGTTGCGGGGGGTCAGATGGCGTCGGATCCGGTTTCGCCGGTGCGAATGCGGATCGCCTGTTCGACGGAGGAGACGAAGATCTTCCCGTCGCCGATCTTGTCGGTCTTGGCCGCGTCGATGATCGCCTCGATCGCCGCTTCGACCTGGTCGTCGTCAAGGACGACCTCGATTTTGACCTTGGGCAGGAAATCGACCACGTATTCCGCGCCCCGGTACAGTTCCGTGTGGCCCTTCTGCCGGCCGAAGCCCTTGACCTCGATCACGGAAAGGCCCTGCACGCCGACCTCCTGAAGGGCTTCCTTCACCTCGTCGAGCTTGAAGGGCTTGATGATCGCCTCGATCTTTTTCATGGGTCTGCGACTCCCCCCGGCGGTTTGCATTTCCATGGCGTCAGACCACTTCCGCCGGGCCGCCACAATTCGCTAGGGTAGCGAAGTGGCCGGTGCAGGCCGGAAACCGGATGCTCCGCACAAATTTTGTGCATGTCGCTCATGTGGTGGGCAAAATGGAAACGAGGGCCGGATGAAAGATCTGCTGACCGCCGCCCGGATGCGCGCGATCGAAACGGAAGCGATCGAAAGCGGCGCCGTGACCGGGCTCGAACTGATGGAGCGTGCGGGCGCGGGAGTGGTCCGGTCCGTGCTGGAGGAATGGCCGGAACTGGCCGAGGGCGCGCACCGGGCGATCGTGCTGTGCGGGCCTGGCAACAATGGCGGCGACGGGTTCGTCGTGGCGCGGCTGCTCAAGTCGCGTGGCTGGGAAGTCGCGGTGTTTCTCTTTGGCGACGCGGCACGGTTGCCGCCGGACGCGCGCAAGGCCCATGCGCGATGGTGCGAGATCGGCACGGTCGTCCGGCTGCGCAGCGATGGTGGGGACGAGGACCTTTCCGGCGTGCTGCAGGCGGCCTGCAGCGACGGCCGCCGGGCCTGCGTGGTTTTCGACGCGCTGTTCGGCACCGGGCTGACTCGCCCTCTGGGCGATCTGGCCCGCCTCATGCAGGCCGTGGCGCTGCCGGATGACGCGGCGCGCGGCGGCGGGTTCTTGCGCGTCGCGGTGGATCTGCCCTCGGGCCTTTGCAGCGACAGCGGGCGTGTGCTCGATGCGGCGCCGGGTGCCGCATCGGCCTTCACCGCCGATCTGACCGTGACGTTCCACAGGATGAAGCCGGGGCATCTGCTGGCCGACGGGCCCGCGCGCTGCGGCAAGGTGGCGGTTGTCGATATCGGTTTGCCGTCCGGCCTGCCCGCGGACCCCGTCAGGCTGGCGCAAGCGGACCCGCGCAGCCTGGGCAAGGCGGGCAAGCTGCACAAATACGGCCATGGCCATGCGGTGATCTTCTCGGGCGGCGCGGGCCGGAGCGGGGCGGCGCGGCTCGCGGCGCGCGGGGCGCTGCGGGTGGGCGCGGGGCTGGTCACGCTGGGGGTGCCGGGATCGGCGCAGATGGAATGCGCGGTGCAGGTGACGGCGATCATGCTGCGGCGTGTGGAGGATGGCGCGGGGCTGGCCGCGATGCTGGAGGATGCGCGGCTGAACGCGCTCTGCCTGGGGCCGGGGCTGGGCATCGCGCGCGCGCGCGACCTCGTTCCGGTGGCGCTGGGAAGCGGTGGGGGGAAAACCCATCCTGCGCGGGCCGTCGTGCTGGACGCGGATGCGCTGACAGCCTTCGCGGAGGCGCCGGAGCGGCTGTTCGGGCTGCTGCACGAGGCCTGCGTTCTGACCCCGCATTTCGGCGAATTCGCACGGCTTTTCCCCGATCTGGCGGAAAGGTTGCAGGCCCCGGCCGCAAAGGGGCCGGCCTTTTCGAAGCTCGATGCCTGCCGCGCGGCAGCGGCGCGCG
>JBKHDP010000059.1:0-14205 GCA_046541255.1 Paracoccaceae bacterium
CGAGGCCAATATCGGCGCGCCGCAGGTGGCCTATCGCGAGACGATCAGCCACAAGATCGAGCACACCTACACCCACAAGAAACAGTCGGGTGGCTCGGGCCAGTTCGCCGAGGTCAAGCTCGAGATCGCGCCGACCGAGCCGGGCGAGGGCTATTCCTTCGAATCCCGCATCGTCGGCGGCGCGGTGCCGAAGGAATACGTGCCGGGCGTGGAAAAGGGCATCAAGTCGGTGATGGATTCCGGTCCGCTGGCCGGTTTCCCGGTGATCGACTTCAAGGTCGCGTTGATGGACGGCAAGTATCACGACGTGGACTCGTCGGTCCTCGCCTTCGAGATCGCCAGCCGGATGTGCATGCGCGAGGGCCTCAAGAAGGCCGGCGCCAAGCTGCTGGAGCCGATCATGAAGGTCGAGGTGGTGACGCCCGAAGAGTATACCGGCGGCATCATCGGCGATCTGACCTCCCGTCGGGGCCAGGTCACCGGGCAGGAGACCCGCGGCAATGCCATCGTGATCAACGCCTTCGTGCCGCTGGCCAACATGTTCGGCTACATCAACACCCTGCGCTCGATGTCCTCGGGACGGGCGCAGTTCACGATGCTGTTCGATCATTACGAGCCGGTGCCGCAGAACATCTCGGAAGAGATCCAGTCCAAGTACGCATGACCCGGGTGGCGGGGTGAACCCCGCCCTACCCATCACCGTAGGGTGGGGCGCGCCCCACCATCCGCACGAGAAAAAGGAGCCAAGACGATGGCAAAGGAAAAGTTTGAGCGCAGCAAGCCGCACTGCAACATCGGCACGATCGGTCACGTGGACCACGGGAAGACGACGCTGACGGCGGCGATCACGAAGTATTTCGGCGAGTTCCGTGCGTATGACCAGATCGACGGCGCGCCGGAAGAGAAGGCGCGCGGGATCACGATCTCGACGGCGCATGTGGAATACGAGACGGAGAACCGTCACTACGCGCATGTGGATTGCCCGGGCCACGCGGATTACGTGAAGAACATGATCACGGGTGCGGCGCAGATGGACGGCGCGATTCTGGTGGTGAACGCGGCGGACGGCCCGATGCCGCAGACGCGCGAGCACATTCTTCTGGGCCGCCAGGTGGGCATTCCGGCGATGGTGGTCTTCCTGAACAAGGTCGACCAGGTCGACGACCCGGAGCTTCTGGAGCTGGTGGAGATGGAAGTGCGCGAGCTTCTGTCGGCCTATGACTTCCCGGGCGACGACGTTCCGATCATCGCGGGCTCTGCGCTGGCGGCGATGGAAGGTCGCGATCCGGAGATCGGCGAGAACAAGATCCGCGAGCTGATGGAAGCGGTGGATACCTACATTCCGCAGCCCGAGCGTGCGGTTGACCAGCCGTTCCTGATGCCGATCGAGGACGTGTTCTCGATTTCGGGCCGCGGCACGGTGGTGACGGGTCGCGTCGAGCGCGGCGTGATCAACGTGGGCGACGAGATCGAGATCGTGGGCATCCGCGACACGAGGAAGACGACCTGCACGGGTGTCGAGATGTTCCGCAAGCTGCTGGATCGCGGCGAGGCGGGCGACAATATCGGCGCGCTGCTGCGCGGCATCGACCGCGAGGGCGTGGAGCGCGGCCAGGTTCTGTGCAAGCCGGGTTCGGTGAAGCCGCACACGAAGTTCGAGGCCGAGGCCTACATCCTGACCAAGGAAGAGGGCGGCCGTCACACGCCGTTCTTCGCCAACTACCGTCCGCAGTTCTACTTCCGCACGACGGACGTGACCGGCACCGTGAAGCTGCCCGAGGGCACCGAGATGGTGATGCCGGGCGACAACCTGAAGTTCGAGGTCGAGCTGATCGCGCCGATCGCCATGGAAGAACGCCTGCGCTTCGCCATCCGCGAAGGCGGCCGTACCGTCGGCTCCGGCGTCGTCTCCAAGATCATCGAGTAACTTTCGGTCTCGCAGATGCAGATCCCGGGCCGCCCTCCATGGGCGGCCCTTTTCGTTTCGGACCACTCGTGCAATCGACACGCGATGGAAAGGGAGGGCATCATGGACAAGCCGGTGACCCGACCCTGAGCATGGATTTTCAGACAGGAGCTTTCATGCCCGCATTTCCTTCTCCTGACACGCTCTATCCCGTGCTTCTTCCCGATGGCAGCCCGCATCTCGGAACGGTATTCCTCAAACCTGCCATCGGGCATGCCCGGATCGAGGTGGGCGATTATACCTATGCCAGCGCCCATCGACCGCCAGAGGACTGGGCCGCATGTCTCGCGCCATATCTCTACGATTTCTCGGCCGAAAAGCTGGTGATCGGCAGATTCTGCCAAATCGCGGACGGGGCCAAGTTCATTACCGCTTCGGCCAACCATCGCCGGGATGGAGTCTCGACTTTTCCCTTTGCCGTCTTTCATCGGGCATTCGAGGATGCGGCTTCGATCCCGGGGCCGGGGCCGGATACGGTCCTGGGCAATGACATTTGGATCGGTCAAGGTGCACGCATCCTGCCCGGGGCGCGGATCGGGGATGGCTGCATCATTGGAGCAGGCGCGGTCGTGTCCGGCGTGTTTCCGCCCTATTGCGTCATCGTCGGCAATCCCGGGCGTATCCTGCGGCGCCGCTTCGACGACGAGACAATCGCCGCCCTTGAAAAAATCGCCTGGTGGAACTGGCCTGTCGACACGATATGCCGCGAAGAGGCGGCGATCTGTGGTCGCGACATCGCGCGCCTGCTGCATGTGTCCGAGAGTTTGCGTCTGGGGCAAGCTTGAGCGGGAATTCGGTCTTGCAATGCCAACCCACGGCGAGTAAATCGAAGCCCGGCCTTAGGGGTATAGCTCAGCTGGTAGAGCGACGGTCTCCAAAACCGTAGGTCGCGGGTTCGAGCCCTGCTGCCCCTGCCAATCCCCTCGCATCGCCTGGTCCCATCCGCCTCGGCCCGGCCCCGGCTATTCAGCGAACAGAAGCGCCCGCGAGCGGGCGCGCTCGCGCTTCTGCGACAGGACTTCGTGCTGCGGGCGCCAGTTGTAATCGGTGTCGCTGCGGGTAGGGGCCCAGAACAGCACTCCGCCCTTGCGCCACGGGTCCAGAACGATCCCGTCGAACATGCCCGCGCCCCGGCTGCTGATGATCGCGGTGCTGTGGTCGATCCGGAACGGATTGTCCGCATTGGCGATCGCCCGGTGCAGGCGAAGCGTGCGGAATTCTTCCTCCTTCAGGCGCGTTTCCATATCCTCGGCCCAGTGCCAGCACAGGCCACGTGGTTTCAGCCCCAGATTGACCTTGGTGTTATGCACCAGCGGCGGATCGGTGATCTCGTATTCCAGCGCCAGCCTGTGGGTATGCGCGTAGGCGATGCGCGCTGCGCGCGCGGCCTCTTCGGGGTCCACCTCGGGGCCGAGAGCTTCGATCTGTGCGGCGAGATCGGCGATCTCCCGCTCGGTCCCGCGCTTGGGGCCGTCTGCCGGGTGGGTCGCGCATCCGCCGACAAGGGTGACGGCCAGAAGGCCCAGCCAGAAGACGACGGATCGGATGACATGCATGGGGGGACGGATATCCTGCGTGACCTGTCGCAGAGCTAGCGCGTCCGGCCCTTTCTGTCGACACGGCCGGCCCCCGTTCGCGCGCGGATGCGCTGGCACTGTTGCGGCCGGACCTCGCCTGCCCTCGGCATCGCGACAGGCCGCAG
Organism: Paracoccaceae bacterium; assembly: GCA_046541255.1. Lineage (GTDB taxonomy): Bacteria > Pseudomonadota > Alphaproteobacteria > Rhodobacterales > Rhodobacteraceae > Rhodosalinus. The sequence goes on from JBKHDP010000059.1 coordinate 3,669, forward strand.
CAGCATCGCGCCGTGCGCTGCGGCGCGATCCTGGGGCGAGCCCCGTTCCGCGCCGGACGCCGCCGTTGCGCTCGATCAAGGCGGGCCGGGCGCGAATCGCGCAGCATGTCGGGCGATCTGGAACATGGCTGACAGGAGGGCGACGCCATGACGCGGAACATGGGACGTCTGGACAGATGGATCCGGCTGGCCGCCGGGCTGGTGCTTGTCGGCTTCGCGCTGTTCTGTCCTTTCGCGGCCGATCTCGGGCCGGTCGTGGTCTGGGGATCGGGGATGATCGGGGCCGTGATGCTGGTCACGGCCGCCGTCGGTATTTGCCCGCTCTACAGCGCGCTCGGGCTAAGAACCTGAGCCACCGCGCGCCGGGTACGTTCGGTCTGGCGGTTGAAGAGGCGTTCCATCTCGCGGGCGGCCTCGTCCATCTCGATGGCGCTGGCATCCGCGCCGAGATCCGCGCAGAGCGTGGGGATCAATGTCACGATCGGGCCGCTCACGAGGATCTGGACCTCGGGGCAGGCGTGGCGCAGATCGCGTATCACCTCGGCGAGCGCGGGCAGGGTCTTCTGGCTGCCGGCGGAGAGCCCCACTATCGGGTAGCGCCCTTCGCGGACCTTGCGGATGATCTTCCGAGACGGCAGGTCCACCCCGACGCCGATATCCCAGCCACGCTGGCGAAAGAGCTCGGCTGCCATCACCGCGCCGAGCGTGTGCCTGTCGCCCGGAACGGTGGCGAAGAAGGCGCGGCGGCGCAGATCGGGAATGGCGGCGCCCGAACGCGATGCGCTGCCATGCAGGCCGCGGCAGATGCGGCCGGTGGCACAGGTCATTTCGATGAACGAGACCTCGTCGCAATCCCACATCTCGCCCAGGCGCCGCGCCGCGCCCGCGAGATAACCGCAATAGAGCGTCTCGACCGTCACGCCGGCGACGCGCAGATCCTCGATATGGCGATGGAACCTGTCATCGTCCGGGTCGATCAGCGCGTCGCAGAGCGCGTCGATCTCTTCCCGGTCGGGCTGGCAGTAGCGCAGGATGCCGGGCGTCACCGTGCTGGACAGACGCGCTGCCACCTCCTCGGTGAATGATCTGAAATCGTGGAAGCGTCGTCCCCAGCCGTCTTCGGCTTCGGTGTTGCCTCGTTCGTCCGGGCCGAGATCGCGTGGTCCCATTGGGCCGTCTCCTTGCCGAGAAATGGCGAGGATCCGACCCCGCCGCGGCGGCCATATCGCCCGAGGTGACTCGCGATCGCCTTGATCTACCGCAAAACGGCGGGCGAAAAACCGCTCACGGGTTGAGATCGGAAAATCTGCGCCCCTCGTCCGCAAGCTTGCGCAACAGCGGCGGCACCTGCCAGTAATGCGGGTCTTCCTGTGCCCAGCTCTCGATCCGGCGCACCAGTTCGGCCGCGCCCACCGTGTCGGCGTAATACAGAGGCCCGCCGCGGTAGCGCGGAAAGCCGTAGCCGAACAGCAGCACCGCATCCACGTCGATGGGCCGCAGCGCGGTGCCGTCCTCGACCACGCGGGTGGCCTCGACGATCATCGCGGTCATGTAGCGGTCGACGATCTCCTGGTCGGTGAAGTCGCGCGGGCTGATACCGGCCTTCGCGCGTTCGGCCTCGACGATGGCCATCGCCTCGGGATTGGGCACGGGCGTATCGCCCTCGTAGAGATAGTAGCCCTTGCCGGTCTTGCGCCCGAACCACCCCTGTTCGCAGATCCGGTCGGCGATCGGCACATTGCGCTCCTCGGCCGGGCGGGTCGCGGCGTGGCGCTTGCGGTAGGTCCAGCCGATATCCAGCCCGGCCAGATCGCCCACCTTGAAAGGCCCCATGGCGAAGCCGAAATCTTCCAGCGCGGCATCGATCCGTGCGAAATCCGCCCCGTCCAGCATCAGGTAATCCGCCGCCTTGCGGTAATGCTGCATGATGCGGTTGCCTATGAAGCCGTCGCAGACCCCGGTGCGCACCGCCACCTTGCGCAGCTTCTTGCCAAGCGCGAAGCCGGTGGCCACAACCTCGGGCGCGGTCTTGTCGGCCACCACCACTTCCAGCAGCCGCATCACATGGGCGGGCGAGAAGAAATGCAGCCCGATCACCGATTCGGGACGCGCGGTGGCGGCAGCGATCTCGTTCACGTCGAGATAGGAGGTGTTGGTGGCCAGGATCGCGCCCGGCCGCAGCACCGCGTCCAGCCTGCCGAACAGATCCTTCTTGACGCCCATGTCCTCGAACACCGCCTCGATCACCAGGTCGCATTCGGCCAGCGCGGCGAGCTCGGTGGTGCTTTCCAGCCGCGCGAGCGTGTCGGCACGGCCCTGTTCCGTCAGCTTGCCGCGCTTGACGGCGCCATCGAGATTCCGGCCGATGGTGGCGAGCCCGCGTTCGAGCGCCTCGGCGCCGATCTCGTTCAGCACCACGTTGTAACCCGCCAGCAGCAGCGCCGTGGCGATGCCCGAGCCCATCGTGCCGCCGCCGATCACGCCGATCCTGTCCAGTTTGCGGGCGGTCGCATCGGCCTCGGGGATCTTCGAGACTGCCCGCTCCGCGAAGAAGGCATGTACCAGCCCGCCGCGCTGCGGGCTTTCCTGGCACTGGGTGTAGAGTGCGCGCTCCTGCTTCATGCCCTCGGCGATGGGCAGCACGCTCGCGGCGACCGCATCCACGCATTTGTGCGGCGAGAAGAGGTTGGGGTTCTTGCGGGCCATGGCGGCGCGCATGGCCTCGATGGCGGCCTCGTCGGGCCGGGTCTGCAATGCGCCGGTGCGTCGGGTCTCGATCCGGCCGGCCAGCGCGTCGCGCGCGGTCTCCAGCGCGATCTCGCGCGGGTCGCCCTCGCGGATCTCGTCGATCAGCCCGTTCTCCAGCGCCTCCGCGGCGGGCACGTGCCGGCCGGAGGTGATGATGTCCAGCGCGAAGGGAATGCCCGTCAGCCGCGGCGTGCGCTGCGTGCCGCCCGCGCCCGGCAGGATGCCCAGCAGGACCTCCGGCAACCCGACCTTGAGGCCGGGCAGGCCGACGCGGTAGTGGCAGCCCAGCGCCACCTCCAGCCCGCCGCCCAGTGCGGTGCCGTGCAGCGCCACGACAACGGGCTTGGCACATTCCTCGATCCGGTTGCAGACGCCCGGCAGCCAGGGATCCGCCGGCGGCTTGCCGAACTCGCGGATATCGGCCCCGGCGATGAAGGTGCGCCCGGCCCCGTAAAGCCCGATGGCGCGCACGTCCATGTCGGCTTCCAGCGCCTCGATGGCGGCCATCAGCCCTTCGCGCACGGCCAGCCCCGCGGCATTGACCGGCGGGTTGTCGATCCGGATCAGGGCAACATCGCCCGCGCGCTCCACCGTGATCACGTCGTTGACCCGTTCCGTCCCGCTCATCGCCTCACCCCCTCTGGAAAACGCTGCGCGGGGCCTCCCCCGCATGTCGTGCGCGACGGTATGCAATCCTCCCGGAAGGGTCAACGCGCCGCGCTGCGGCGTCAGGCCGGCTGGCGCGTGATCTTGGCCAGCGCCTCGCGCAGGGCAGGGGCCAGCGGCTCGGGCCGGCCGGTGGCCGCGTTCACCTGGACCTGGACGAAGAACCCTTCGGCGAAGGCGGTTTCCTCGTCATTGCGGAACAGCCCGATCTCGTAGCGCCAGGAACTGCGGCCCATATGGCCCACCGCGATGCCGGCATGGATCAGGTCGGGGAAGCCGGCCTCGGCATGGTAGACGCAGCCGCTTTCGACCACCACCAGCCGGGTCTCGCGCCCCGACAGGTCGAACACGCCCTGGTCGATCTGCCAGAAGGTCACCGCCGTGTCGAACAGCATGTAGTGGATGGCGTTGTTCATGTGGCCATAGGCATCATTGTCCGTCCAGCGGGTCGGCAGGCGGTGGAACACGCGATAGGCATCGCGCCGTCCTGGGGGCGTTCTGGGCATCGGCTCTCTCTCCTCGCTCGGGGCGAGACTGCCGGGCCGCCGCCATGTTGGCAAGCCGAGGGCGGTTGACCTCGGGCGCGCCGCGTCGGACAACAAGGATGGATCGCACGGAGAGGGAGGATCGCCATGCAGATCGGAACGTCCACCGTCGCGGTGGTTACGGGCGGGGCCTCGGGGCTCGGTGCGGCCACGGCGGGGATGCTGGCGCAGGCCGGCGCCCGGGTCATGCTGTTCGACATGAACGCGGAGGCAGGTGCCGAGACCGCAAAGGCGATCGGCGCCACCTTCCTGCGCGTGGATGTGAGCGACCCGGACAGCGTCGCGGCCGGCTTTGCCCAGGTGGAACAGGCGCAGGGTCGGCTCGACGTGCTGGTGAATTGCGCCGGCATCGGGCCCGCGGCCAAGACCGTTTCGAAAGGCGCCGCACATGATCCGGCGCTCTTCGCGAAAACCATAGGCGTCAACCTGGTGGGCACGTTCAACACCGCCTCGCAGGGGGCGGCGCTGATGGCCCGGAACGCGCCGGCAGGCGCCGATGGCGAGCGCGGCGTGATCGTCAACACAGCCTCGGTGGCCGCCTATGAGGGGCAGGTGGGGCAGGTGGCCTATGCCGCCTCCAAGGGCGGCGTGGTGGGCATGACCCTGCCGATGGCGCGCGACCTGGCGCAGCTGGGCATCCGGGTCTGCGCCATCGCGCCGGGACTGTTCCTGACGCCGATGCTGAAGGGGCTGCCGCAGGAGGTACAGGACAGCCTGGGCCAGCAGGTGCCCTTTCCCTCGCGGCTGGGCGACCCGAAGGAATTCGCGGCGCTGGCGCGCCATATCGTGGAGAATCCGGTGTTGAACGGCGAGGTGATCCGGCTGGACGGCGCGATCCGCATGGCGCCGCGCTGAGCCCCGCGCAACGGGACGCGCCTTGCGGCGCGTGCGCTCCGCGCGGGGATATTTGAACCAAGAAGAAGCGGGAGGGCGCGATGAAGGATCGATATGCCACCGGCATGGCCACCCGGCGCAAGGTACTGGGCGACGCCCATGTGGACCGGGCCGAGGCCGCCAGGACGGCGTTCGACACGCCGTTCCAGGAGATGATCACCGAGGCGGCCTGGGGGCATGTCTGGTCGCGCGAGGGGCTCAGCCCGCGCGACCGGTCTCTCATCACCCTGGCGCTGCTGGCGGCGCAGGGCAGCGACGGCGAGGTGGCGATGCATGTGCGCGCCACCGCCAATACCGGCGCCACGCCCGAGGAGGTGATGGAGGCCATGCTGCATGTGGCGATCTATGCCGGCGTGCCGCGCGCCAATCACGCGATCGGCATCGTGAAACGGACCTATGCGGAGATGGGGGTGGAGACATGAGGCGACGGGACGGCGAATACTTCCAGCGCGACCGGCAGTGGCATCCGCCCGCCCATGCGCCGGATTACAAGTCCTCCGTGGCGCGCAGCCCGCGCTTCGCGGCGCTGTCGATGGAGAATACCCGGTCCGAGATCACCGGGCCGGTCTTTCGCCCGGATGACGTGGCCGAGATCGACCGCGATCTGATCCTGAACTACGCCCAGGACGGCGAGCCGGTGGGCGAGCGCATCATCCTGCATGGCCGGGTGCTGGACGAGGAGGCGCGCCCTGTGCCCGGCACGCTGGTGGAAATCTGGCAGGCCAATGCGGGCGGGCGCTACCGCCACCGCAACGACACCTACCTGGCCCCGATCGACCCGAATTTCGGCGGCTGCGGGCGGGCGATGACCGATGCCGAGGGCTACTACCACTTCCGCACCGTCAAGCCCGGCGCCTATCCCTGGCGCAACTGGGAGAACAACTGGCGCCCGGCGCATGTGCATTTCTCGCTGTTCGGTCGGGGCTGGGCGCAGCGGCTCATCACCCAGATGTATTTCGAGGGCGATCCGCTGATCCCGCGCTGCCCGATCGTGCAGGCGATCCCCGACCCGGTGGCGGTGGAGCAGCTGGTGGCGCGGCTGGACATGAACGCCTCGATCCCGTTCGACAGTCTGGCCTACCGCTTCGACATCGTGCTGCGGGGCCGCCGCTCGACGCTTTTCGAAAACCGGCTGGAGGGGAACTGATGCAGCGCCTGGACTACCTCAAGGAGACCCCGTCGCAGACGGCCGGTCCTTATGTCCATATCGGGTTGGCGCCGGGGGCGGCGGGCTTTTCCATCTTCGAGCGCGAACTGGGATGGGACATCGCCGGGCCCAATGCCGACGGTGAGCGGATCCGCATCGAGGGCATGGTGATGGACGGCACCGGCGCGCCGGTGCGCGATGCGCTGCTGGAGCTGTGGCAGGCCAACGCGGCCGGGATCTACCCGCATCCCGAGGATCCGCGCCATGCCGAGGTCGAGGACGGGTTTCGCGGCTGGGGCCGCGTGCTTACCGATTTCGAAACCGGCCTCTGGCAGGTGGAGACGGTGAAGCCCGGCCCCGTGCCGGGCCGCTCCGGCCGGATGCAGGCGCCTCATGTGAGCCTGTGGATCGTGGCTCGCGGGATCAACCTGGGCCTGTCCACCAGGCTCTATTTCTCCGACGAGCCCGACGCCAATGCCGCCGATCCGCTGCTGGGGATCGTCGAGCAGGCGCATCGTCGCGAGACCCTTGTCGCCACGCGGGACGAAAGCGGCGAGATGCCCGTCTACCGCTTCGATATCCGCTTGCAGGGCGAGGGCGAGACGGTATTTCTCGACATCTGACCTGACCCGGAAGAAAGATCCCATGACCAAGCCCTGTATCATCTGCGTCGCCATCACCGGCTCGGTTCCCACCAAGGCCGACAACCCCGCGGTGCCGATCACCGTGGAAGAGCAGATCGAGAGCACCCAGGCCGCCTTCGAGGCGGGCGCCGCGATCTGCCATGCCCATGTGCGCAACGACGACCAGACGCCAAGCTCGGATCCGGAGAAATTCGCTCGACTGAAGGAAGGGCTGGAAAAGCATTGTCCCGGCATGATCCTCCAGTTTTCGACCGGCGGGCGTTCGGGGGCGGGCAAGGCGCGCGGCGGCATGCTGCCGCTGCGCCCGGACATGGCCTCGCTCAGCGTCGGATCGAACAACTTTCCCACCCGGGTCTACGAGAACCCGCCCGACCTGGTGGGCTGGCTGGCCGGCGAGATGCGCACCTACGACATCAAGCCCGAGATCGAGGCCTTCGATCTCAGCCATATCCACCAGGCCGTGCGGCTGAACCGGGAGGGCGTGATCGCGGGGCGGCTCTACATCCAGTTCGTGATGGGGGTGAAGAACGCCATGCCCGCCGACAAGGACGTGTTCGACTACTACGTCAAGACGGTCGAGCGGCTGGCCCCCGATGCCGACTGGTGTGCCGCGGGCATCGGACGGCACCAGATCGAGGTGAACGAGTGGAGCATCGCCGCCGGCGGCCATACCCGCACCGGGCTGGAGGACAACGTGCGGATGGATCGCGAGCACCTGGCCCCCTCCAACGCGGCGCTGGTCACGCGTACCGCCGCGCTTTGCGAGAAATACGAGCGCCCCGTCGCGACCTGGCGGCAGGCGCGCGAGATGCTCGACCTGCGGATGCCGGAAGGCGTCGCCTGATGACGGCGGTGGACTGGTCGGCCCTGCCGGCTCCGGCGGATGATGGCGCCGCGGCGCATCTGCCGGGCATGGTGCTGCCCTCGGTGGCCTTGCCCTGCACCGCGGGCGATCCGGTCGATCTGTCGGCGCTGACGGGGCGGCTGGTGGTCTATGCCTACCCGATGACCGCCGCGCCCGGTGCGCCCCCGCCAGATGGCTGGGATGTCATCCCCGGGGCCAAGGGCTGCACGCCGCAAAGCTGCGGCTTCCGCGATCACGCGGCCGAGTTGCGCGCGCTGGGCGTGGACCACCTGTACGGTGTTTCCACCCAGTCCACCGAAGAACAGGCAGAGGCCGCCGCGCGGCTGGCCCTGGGCTTCGGGCTGCTGTCCGATAGGGAGTTGCGGCTGGCCCGGGCGATGCGCCTGCCCCGCTTCGAGGCGGCGGGGCGCACGCTGTTGAAGCGGCTGGCCTTCGTGGCCCGCGACGGTCGGATCGAGAAGGTCTTCTACCCGGTGTTCCCGCCCGATCGCAACGCGCAGGAGGTGATCGACTGGCTGCGCGGCGCCGGCTGAGCCGTCAGCCCGGACGCAGCATCCGGAAGATCGCGCTGGCCCCCCAGCCCGCCGCGATGGCGATCGCCAGCGACAGAAGGCCGTAGATGAGCGGCTGTTCGCGCGACAGGGTGAACAGGAACCGCTCCAGCCCGACCTTGCCCACCTCGATCTCGGTTTCGTAGCTGGTCACGATCTCGCCCTCCCGGGTCAGGAAGATGCGCGTGGCATAGGCGCCTTCGGTCAGGTTCGCCGGCATGTCGATCGAGGTGCGGAACAGCGTCTGCTCGTCGAACCGGACACTGCCCTCGGCCAGCCGGTACAGCCCGTTATCCGTGCGGATGCGGATCAGCGCCTCGGTGAAGCTCGCGGCATCCTCGATCTCGGCGCCGACGGCCCGGATCGCCTGCGGGATCGAGATTCCGTGCCGCAGATCCTCCGTCGCGGTCAACACCTCGTTCCACGGGCCGGACGTGGCGACCGCGTAGAAACTCGGCGCGCTGTCGATCTCTACCGCGGCGGTATTGGCCCAGATGCCCAGCACCCGGTCCTTGCGACGCACGGTTGCGGGCCGGTCGGGGCCGGCCACGGTGACGATCACATGCAGCGGGGCGTCCTGTGGCGCGGGCGCGTCGCGCCGCACCGCGCCGAAGATCAGGATCTCCGAGCCCTCGAAATTGGTGGTGATCTGCACACGGTCGCGGCTGAGGCCCAGCACCACGTCCTCGGCCCGGACGGGCAGCGCGGCGGCGAGCAGCAGGAGAAGGAGCGCAACCCGACGCATCAGTGCCCCCCGCTGTCGCCGATGGAGAACAACTCGGACGGTTGCACCAGCAGGTCGAAGGCGAGCTTTCCGCACACGGCCAGCACCATGATCGCCAGCAGGATGCGAAGTTGTTCCGCCTTGAGCCTGGTGCCGATCTGCGCGCCGATCTGCGCTCCGATCACGCCGCCGACCAGCAGCAGGACAGCCAGCACCATGTCCACGGTGTAGTTGGTGGTGGCGTGCAGCAGCGTGGTGAAGGCGGTCACGAAGATGATCTGGAACAGCGAGGTGCCCACGACCACCTTGGTGGGCATGCCCAGCATGTAGATCATTGCCGGCACCATGATGAAGCCGCCGCCGACCCCCATGATCGCGGCCAGCACGCCCACCGCCACCCCCACCAGCACGGGCGGGATCACCGAGATGTAGAGGCCGGAGGTGCGGAACCGCATCTTGAAGGGCAGCGCATGGATCCAGCCGCGTTGCCGGCGCTTGCGCGCGGGCGCGCCCCCGGCCTTGCGGGCGCGGGTGATCGCGCGCAGGCTTTCCACGAACATCAGCGCGCCGATCACGCCCAGGAACACGACGTAGCACAGCCGCACCAGCAGATCGACATTGCCCTGCGCCTTGAGGATGTTGAATACCCAGACACCGAGGCCGGCGCCGACCAGGCCGCCGACCAGCAGCACCGTGCCCATGCGCAGATCCACAGTCTTTCGTCGGAGATGCGCAAGCACGCCCGAGAAGGAAGACGCGACGATCTGGTTGGCCTCGGTCGCCACGGCGACGGCGGGCGGGATGCCGATGAAGAACAGCAGCGGCGTCATCAGGAAGCCGCCGCCCACTCCGAACATCCCCGACAGGACACCCACCAGCCCACCCAGCCCCAGCAGCAGAAAGGCGTTGACCGAAACCTCGGCGATGGGGAGGTAGATTTGCATGGGTGTTCCTAGTCCGACATCCGTTTCCGTTTCAAGATGCCGCCGGGCCGAAAGTTCCTCTTGCCGATGGATTTCGGCCGCCCCGGCCTATCTCTCCTTGACGTAGGGTTCGCCACCTGCCCGCGGCGGGATCGCCTTGCCCACGAAACCCGCAAGGATCACCACCGTCAGGATGTAGGGCAGGGCGTCCATCATCTGCACGGGAATCACCAGCCCGCCCAGGTCGATATTCTGGTAGCGCAGCGCGATGGCCTGCAAAAAGCCGAACAGCAGGCAGGCGCCCAGCGCGTGCCAGGGCCGCCACTTGGCGAAGATCAGCGCCGCCAGCGCGATGAAACCGCGTCCCGCCGTCATGTCCTTGACGAAACCGGCCTGCAGGCCGGTGGCGAGATAGGCGCCCGCGATGCCGCAGAGGAGGCCCGCGATGCCGACCGCCGCGAAGCGCAGCCCGATCACCGACACGCCCGCGGTATCCACCGCCTCGGGCGCCTCGCCCACCGCGCGCAGCCGCAGCCCGAAGCGGGTGCGGAACAGCACCCACCAGGTCGCCGGCACCGCCAGCAACCCGACATAGACGAGGATGGAATGGCCCGAGATCAGGTCGTGATAGATCGGGCCCAGCCCCGGGACCGGCTGCAGCGCCCCGGCCAGCGGCAGGGTGATCGATTCGAACCTGCCCTCGCCCACGAGCGAGGGGGTGCGCCCGCCCTGGCTGAACCAGCTCTGCGCGATCAGCACCGTCACGCCCGCGGCCAGGAAGTTGATCGCCACGCCCGAGATCAGCTGGTTGCCGCGGAAGGTGATCGAGG
>JBKHDP010000060.1:0-14193 GCA_046541255.1 Paracoccaceae bacterium
TTGGGGCCAAGCGCACGCTGCCCGCCACGCTGAAGGATCTGGCGCGGCTGATGCCGGAATGTGCGGGCGTGCGGCGCTGGGGCGCGGCGGCGCTCGATCTCGCCTATGTGGCGGCAGGCCGCTACGAGGGGTTCTGGGAGCGCGAGCTGAGCATCTGGGACATCGCTGCCGGCAGCCTGATCGTGACCGAGGCCGGCGGGCTGATCGGCCCGGTCCGCGAAGATCCGGATTTCCTGGAACGGGGTGAGATCATCGCCGCCAATGGCGCGCTGTTCGAACGGTTCGCGGGACTCATCCGCGCGCGCTGAGCCGCACCTAGGCTCAGCGGTTCCGCCTGCGCCCCGCGCGCGGCACCCGCGTGGTGCTGACGCGATAGCGCGCTTCCGGGTGGGGCGGGTGACCCTGGGTGCGGCGCCAGTAGCTCGGCCCGCCGAGTTTCAGCCAGAGCGGCAGCGCCAATCCCAGACCCACCAGAAAGCCCCCCGCATGGGCCCAGTAGGCCACGCCCGCGGCGGCTGCATCCGTGCCGATGCCGTTGAACAATTGCAGGGTGAACCAGACACCCAGCATCACCCAGGCGGGCACCGGCAGCACCTTGAAGAAGATCACAAGGATGATGAGCACATCGACCCGCGCCCGCGGAAAGAACAGCAGGTAGCCGCCCATCACCCCGGCGATCGCCCCCGAGGCGCCCACCATCGGCACCTCCGACCAGGGCGCGGACAGCGCCTGCGCCAGCGCTGCGCCGATGCCCGAGGCGAGGTAGAAGCCGAGAAAGCCGCCATGGCCCATCTCGTCCTCCAGATTGTCGCCGAAGATGAACAGGAACAGCATGTTGCCCGCCAGGTGCATCAGCCCGCCATGCAGGAACATCGAGGTCAGCAGCGTGTGCAGCGCCTCTCCCCCGCCCAGTCGGGCCGGGATCATCGCCCAGTCCTGGAAGAAGCGGTTGATCGCGTAGGCATCCTGGAACAGCTGGAAATAGCCCAGAAAAACCAGGATATTGGCCACGATCAGCGCGTAGGTGACATAGGGCACGCGCCCTGACGGGTTGTGATCGCGGATCGGAAACATGCGAGGGAAGCTGTGCGCTTCCCCCGGTTTCGTCAAGCGATACCGGACAGAAGCGCCGCATTGCCGCCCGCCGCGGTGGTATCGACGCAGACATGGCGTTCCAGACGGGCATGGGCGGCGTCCGGCGCGCCGGTGATCAGCGGCAGGAGCGGGCCGTCGCGGCGGGCCAGCGCCTGCGCCATGGCGCGCGCGGTGGCTTCGTCTCCCCACCACAGCACGCCCGACAGACCCGAGAGGCGTTCCAGCGCCGAAGGCGCCAACCGGCCCGTGGCCTCCACCGCCACGCCGCCCAGCGCGCGCACGCTCTGCGCCTGCGCGGCCGCGGCCTCGGCCCCGGGCCCGGCGCAGAGCAGCGGCGGTCGGGGCAGGGTGGTCAGGCGGTTCGACTCGCCCGTAGGGCCGGGAAGGGTGCTGGCCGCGCGGGTGTCGGGAGGGGGCGCCGCCGTCAGCGCGGCCTGCATGTCGGCCTCTGCCATGTCCTGTGTCCAGTCCGTGCCGCCCATCGGGGCCTCGGCCTTGCAGAAGCGGGCCAGGTAATGCGGCCCGCCGGCCTTGGGCCCGGTGCCCGAAAGCCCCTCTCCGCCGAACGGCTGGCTGCCCACGATGGCGCCGATCTGGTTGCGGTTGACATAGATGTTGCCCGCATGGATGCGGTCGGCCACGTGCTGCACCCGGTCGTCGATCCGGGTCTGAAGCCCGAAGGTCAGCCCGTAGCCGGTGGCGTTGATGTCGTCGATCACGCGGTCGAGCTCTTCGGCGCGGAAGGTGGCGAGATGCAGCACCGGGCCGAAGATCTCGCGCTCCAGCGCGCCGATGCCGGGCACCCGGATCAGCGTGGGCGGCACGAAACAACCCTCGTCCGGCGTATCCAGTTCATGGATCACCCGCCCCTCGGCACGGGCCGCGGCGATGTAATCCGCGATCTCGTCCCGGGCCTCGGGGGTGATGACCGGGCCGCTGTCGGTGGCAAGATGCCACGGATCGCCCAGCCGCACCTCCTGCATCGCGCCGGTCAGCATCTCCGTGAAGCTGTCGGCGATATCCTCCTGCACGTAGAGGCAGCGCAGTGCCGAGCAGCGTTGCCCGGCCGACTGGAAGGCGCTTTCGACGATGTCGGCCACCGCCTGTTCGGGCAGGGCGGTGCTGTCCACGATCATGGCGTTGAGTCCACCCGTCTCGGCGATCAGCGGCGCGCCGGGGGCCAGGGTCTCGGCCATGGCGCGCCGGATGATCCGGGCGGTGTCGGTCCCGCCGGTGAAGGCCACCCCGCCCACGCGCGGATCGGAGGTGAGCCGCGCTCCCAGCTCGCCCGCGCCGGGCAGCAGTTGCAGCGCCGTGCGCGGCACCCCGGCCTCGTGCAGCAGCTCCACCGCGCGATGGGCCACCAGCGGCGATTGCTCGGCCGGCTTGGCCAGCACCGCGTTGCCCGCCGCCAGCGCGGCCGAGACCTGCCCGGTGAAGATCGCCAGCGGGAAGTTCCAGGGCGAGATGCAGGCGAAGATCCCCACCGGCGCGGCCTCGGGGGCGTTGGCGGCGTAGTAGCGCAGGAAGTCCACCGCTTCGCGCAGTTCGGCCACGGCGTCCTTGACCGATTTTCCCGCTTCGCGCGCGACGATGGCAAACAGCTCGCCGAAATTGGCCTCGTAGAGATCGGCGGCCCGGTTCAGCACCGCCGCGCGCGCGGCCGGGAGCGCATCCCAGGGACGGGCAGCCTGCAACGCAAGGTCCAGGTCGGCGGCGCTGGCCCAGGCCACCCGGCCCACGATCTCGGCGGGGCGGGCGGGATTGCGCGTCTCCTCTGCAGGCTCGGGCCGGGCTTGTCCGGCCAGGATCGGCCCGGCCTGCCAGACATGACTGCGGAACGGCGCGCGCGCCGTCTCGATCGCGGCCAGCGTGGGCTTGTGCGCCAGGTCGAAACCCTGCGAGTTGCGCCGTTCGGGCAGGAACAGCTCGGGGCCCTCGGGGATGGCGATTCGATCGGCCTCGATCGTCTCGAACGGATCGCGGGCGACCTCTTCGGGCGGCACGTCCTCGTCCACGATCTGGTTGACGAAACTGGAATTGGCGCCGTTCTCCAGCAGCCGCCGCACGAGGTAGGCCAGCAGGTCGCGATGCGCGCCCACCGGGGCGTAGATGCGGCAACGGGTGCCGGCGCGCGCCTTGACGATGTCGTGCAGCGTCTCGCCCATGCCATGCAGGCGCTGGAATTCGAACGCGTCCGGCCGGTCGGCGCCGATGTCGAGGATCGCCTCCACCGTGTGGGCGTTGTGGGTGGCGAATTGCGGATAGATCCGGTCGGTCATGCCCAGCAGCTTGCGGGCATTGGCGATGTAGGAGATGTCGGTCGCGGCCTTGGAGGTGAAGACCGGAAAGCCCGCCACGCCCGCCACTTGGGCGGCCTTGATCTCGGTATCCCAATAGGCGCCCTTGACCAGCCGCACCATGATCCGCCGGTCGAGCCGGCCGGCCAGATCGTGGAGCCAGTCCAGCACCGGGCCGGCGCGCTGGCCATAGGCCTGCACCACCACGCCGAACCCGTCCCAGCCCTTGAGCGCGGGCTCGGCCAGCACCGTCTCGACCACGTCGAGCGAGAGCGACAGCCGGTCGGCCTCCTCGGCGTCGATGTTCAGCCCGATGCGCGCCGATTTCGCCATCAGCGCGAGGCTGCGCAGGCGCGGCACCAGCTCGTCCATCACCCTGTCGCGCTGGGCCTCCTCGTAGCGCGGGTGCAGCGCCGAGAGCTTGACCGAGATGCCGGGGTTGTCGCGGATGTCGCGCCGCGTCGCGGCCTCGGAGATCGCGCCGATGGCGCGTGAATAGGCCAGGTGATAGCGGATGGCGTCTGCGTCGGTGCGCGCCGCCTCGCCCAGCATGTCATAGGAATAGGCATAGCCTTTCGCTTCCATCCCGGCGGCGCGCGTCATCGCGGCCTGGATCGTCTCGCCCAGAACGAATTGCCGGCCCATCTCGCGCATGGCGCGCCCCACGGCGGTGCGGATCACCGGCTCGCCCAGGCGGCGTACCGCGGCGCGCAGATGGCCTACCGGGCCCTGAGCGTCGTCCTGCAGCACCCGGCCGGTCAGCATCAAGGCCCAGGTCGAGGCATTGACCAGCGGCGAGGTGGAATGCCCCATGTGCCGGCCCCAGTCCGACGGCGCGATCTTGTCCTCGATCAGCGCGTCGATGGTCTCGGCATCGGGCACCCGCAGCAAGGCCTCGGCCAGGCACATCAGCGCGATGCCCTCTTCGGTGGACAGCCCGTATTCCGCGAGGAATACTTCCATCAGCCCGGGCCGGGTGGCGCCCCGGATCTCGCGCACCAGCGCGGCGGCGCGGCTACAGATCCGGGCCCGGTCCTCGGCCGACAGGGCCGCCTCGCGGATCAGCCGGGCCAGGGTCTCGGCCTCGGGGGCGTAGGTGCTGGTATCGATGATCTGCCGCAGGGGCTGGGCGCTGTCGCGTGGCATGTGGGGATCTCCGTGATTTCGCCCATGATACCGGGATGACGGCAGCCGGTTTTCCTGATATTGCTGAACCTGCAGGTCGAAGTGACCTTTTCCGGAGGAAGAATGGAAACAGGCGAGCTTGCGGGGCTTGACCGCTTCGACCAGGCGATTCTGACCGAACTCGCCCGCGACGGGCGGGTATCGATCACCGAACTCGCGCGGCGGATCGGCCTGTCGAAATCGCCCACCCAGGCACGGCTGCGCCGGCTGGAGGAAACCGGCGTGATTCGAGGCTACACCGTGCTGGTGGATCCGATCCGGCTGGGGCTGGATCACGTGGCCTTCGTCGAGGTGCGGCTGACCGACACCCGCGAGGCCGCGCTTGCGGCGTTCAACGCCGCCGTCACCTCGATCCCGGAAATCGAGCAGGTGCATCTGATCGCGGGCAATTTCGATTATCTGCTGAAGGTGCGCACACCGGACATGCGGGCCTATCGCATCGTGCTGGCCGAAAAGATCTCCACCCTGCCGCATGTGGCCAACACCTCGACCTATGTGGCGATGCAGGCGGTCAAGGAGGGTGCGCTCGCGGACGTGGCCTGACCGGCTCGCGCGCGCCGCCGCGCAAGGCGGGGGTGGCCCCGTTGTCAACCGCGCGACCCGCGGCTAGGACTGGGCGCGCCACATGCGGGCGTGGTGGAATGGTAGACACATGGCACTTAAAATGCCTGGGCCGGAAGGCCGTGCCGGTTCGAGTCCGGCCGCCCGCACCATCCCGTCACCGGAGGCACCATGCCGCATGATCACGGCCACGCGCATCTCGATCCCCGCACCGGCGATCGCCGGGTGCTGGCGGCAATGGGGGCGAACCTTCTGCTGACCGTGGCGCAGGTGACGGGGGGGCTGCTCTCGGGCAGCCTCGCGCTGATCGCGGACGCGCTGCACAATTTTTCCGACATGGCCTCGCTGGTGATCGCGTTCGCGGCGCGGCGCATCGCGCGGCGCCCGGCGGATGCGCGGATGACCTTCGGCTACGCGCGGATCGAGATCGTGGCGGCCCTTGTCAACTACACCGCACTGATCCTGGTGAGCCTGTTTCTCGCCTATCAGGGTGTCCTTCGCCTGCTCGACCCGCCGCAGGTGGGCGGCTGGACGGTGGTGATCCTGGGCCTGGTCGCTCTGGCGGTGGATGCCTTCACCGCCGCGCTGACCTACGCTTTGCAGAAGGGCAGTGTGAACATGCGCGCGCTGTTCCTGCACAACCTTTCGGATGCGCTGTCCTCGGTCGCCGTGGTCATCGGCGGCGGGCTGATCCTGCTCTACGACTGGCGAATGATCGATCCGGTGCTGACGCTGGTGATCGCGGGCTACATCCTGTGGCTGGCGCTGTCCGAGATCGGCGGCGTGATCCGCACCCTGATGCTGGGCAGCCCGCCCGAGATCGACACCGCCGCGGTGCTGCAGGCGGTGCGCGCGGTCGAGGGCGTGGCGGGCGTGCATCATGCGCATTTCTGGCAACTCGACGAGCACTCCGCCGCGCTCGATACCCATGTCGTGCTCGATATCGGCGCCTGGGACCGGCTGGAAGACATCAAGGCCGAGATCAAGCGCGAGTTGGCCGCCGGATTCGACATCCGCCATTCCACGCTGGAATTCGAGCGCGCCGATCGCGCGCATCGGCGCGCCGATCTCTTCGGTCACGGGTTCGGTGGCCGCGACGCGCAGGGCTGACAGGGGGCTGTCGGGCCGGGTTCGGGCATGCAGCGTCAAGGACTGCGCGAAATGGATGCGGAAACGGGCGGAATTCTGCCCGGATCGGAAAAATTCCAGATCAAAGGTGGACATGACGCGCAAAAGATAAAAAGGATCAGGGTGTTCACGGTTGCGTGTGGTTTCCGTGCCCGCCGGTTACAGCTACCTTCTTTCGACTGGAAGCCAATGACATGAGTTGCAAGCTGTTTGGAACGGACGGTGTCAGGGGCCGCGCCAATATCTACCCGATGACCGCCGAAACCGTCCTTCGGATCGCCTCTGCCGCCGGGCATCATTTCAAGAATGGCGGGAAGGACCACCGCGTCGTCATCGGCAAGGATACCCGCCTGTCTGGCTACATGCTGGAAACTGCGCTGACCGCCGGGTTCACCTCGGCCGGGATGGACGTGTTCCTGCTGGGCCCCGTGCCCACGCCGGCGGTGAGCTACCTGACCCATTCGATGCGCGCCGATCTGGGCGTGATGATCTCTGCCAGCCACAACCCGTCCGAGGATAACGGGATCAAGTTCTTCGGGCCCGATGGTTTCAAGCTGTCGGACGCGGTGGAGGCGCAGATCGAGGCGTTGATGGAAACCGGGACGCCGGCCTGCCCGCCCGACCGGATCGGCCGGGCCCGCCGGCT
Source organism: Paracoccaceae bacterium (assembly GCA_046541255.1). Classification (GTDB taxonomy): domain Bacteria; phylum Pseudomonadota; class Alphaproteobacteria; order Rhodobacterales; family Rhodobacteraceae; genus Rhodosalinus. The sequence goes on from JBKHDP010000060.1 coordinate 6,916, forward strand.
CGACGATGCGCGCGGCCGTTACGTCGAATATGCCAAGACCACCTTTCCGGGACGCCGCCGGCTGGACGGGCTGCGGATCGTGGTGGATTGCGCCCATGGCGCCGCCTGGCGGGTCGCGCCGGAGGTGCTCTGGGAACTCGGCGCCGAGGTGATCCCGTTGGGCGTCGCGCCGGACGGCACCAACATCAACCTGGGCTGCGGGTCCACCCATCCCGAGGCGGCGGTGCGCATGGTGCGTGAAACGCGCGCCGATCTCGGCATCTGCCTGGATGGCGATGCCGACCGGCTGATGCTGATCGACGAAACCGGGCGCGTCGCCGATGGCGACCAGATCATGGGCCTGATTGCCACCCGCTGGGCCCAGGAAAACCGGCTCGCGCACGGGACGCTGGTGGCCACCGTGATGTCCAACCTGGGGCTCGAGCGCTATCTCAACGACCGCGGCATCGCGCTGGAGCGCACCGCCGTGGGCGATCGCTACGTGGTGGAGCGGATGCGTGCCACCGGCGCCAATCTGGGTGGCGAACAGTCGGGCCATATCGTGATGACCGATTACGGCACCACCGGCGACGGGCTGATCGGCGCGCTGCAATTTCTGGCCACGATGGTCGAGACCGGGCGGCGCGCCAGCGAGCTGACCCGCGTGTTCGAGCCGGTGCCGCAACTGCTGACAAATATCCGCCTCGGCGGCGATGGCGCCGCGCTGGAGCAGGACAACGTGCGCGAGGCGATCGAGGCCGAGCGCCGCACACTGGAAGGCCGCGGCCGGCTGCTGATCCGGAAGTCGGGCACCGAACCGCTGATCCGCGTGATGGCCGAGGCCGAGGATCCGGGCCTGCTGCAGGAGGTGACGGAACGGATCGTCAGCGTGATCGAGATGGCGGACCAGGGCCGCGCGGCCTGACCCGGCGTGATGCCGGGCCACTGTCTTGTCAGGCCACGTTCTCCAGCTTGACCTCGGGCACCACGCCCAGCGCATGGCAGACATCGCGGGTCAGTTCGGGCCGGTTGAGCGTGTAGAAGTGCAGCGCGTCGGCGCCGCCATCGATCAGGTCGCTGCACAGCTCGGCGCAGACCGCCGTGGCCAGCAGATCCTCGCGCCCGTCGCGCACCGCCTTCTCGAAGGCGTTCTCGAGCCAGTCGGGGATGCGCGCGCCACAGGATTTCGCGAAGCGGCGGATGCCGGTCCAGTTCTCGATCGGCATGATTCCGGGGACGATGGGCGCGTCGATCCCCGCCTTCTCGCAGCGGTCGCGGAAGCGGAAATAGGTCTCGGCCTCGAAAAAGAACTGGGTGATCGCCTCGGATGCGCCCGCGTCGATCTTGCGCTTGAGCCACTCCACGTCGGCGCCTTCGTGCCGCGCCTCCGGGTGCGGATCGGGATAGGCGCCCACGCGGATGTTGAACTTGCCGGTCTCCGCGAGCGCCTCGACCAATTCCACCGAGTTGGCGAAGCCGTCGGGATGGGGCTGGAACCCGCCGGAGCCTTTCGGCGGATCGCCGCGCAGTGCCACGATATCCGTCACCCCGGCCTCGGCGAAGCCCTCGGCGATGGCCAGCGTCTCGGTCTTCGAGGCATTCACGCAGGTCAGATGCGCCGCCACGTTGAGACCCGACGACTTGTGCAGCGTCGCCACCGCATCCCGCGTCAGGTCGCGCGTGGTGCCGCCGGCGCCGTAGGTGACCGACACGAAACGCGGCCTGAGCGGCGCCAGCACCTGCACGGTGTCCCACAGGCGAAAGCTCGCCTCCAGCGTCTGCGGCGGGAAGAACTCGAAAGAGATGCGCGGTGCGGTCATGGATATGGCCCTCGTTGGATCATCCTCTTGTGACATGCGCCGCTTTGTGAAACAAACTCATATCCTTCAAGAACAACATGAGCCGCCCATGAGGATGCATCTGGAATTCCGTCACCTGCGCAGCATCAAGGCGATCCACGATTGTGGCGGTCTGGCCAAGGCGGCGGATCAGCTCAACATCACTCAATCCGCGCTGAGCCACCAGATCAAGGGGCTGGAGGACCAGACCGGGGTCGAGCTTTTCGTGCGCCGCTCCAAGCCCATGCGCCTGTCGGCGGCGGGGATGCGGCTGTTGCGCCTGGCCGAGAAGGTGCTGCCCGAGATCGAAGCGGCCCAGGCGGAGTTCGCCGGGCTGCGCGAGGGCAGTTCCGGCCGGCTGCACATCGCCATCGAGTGCCACGCCTGTTTCGAATGGCTGTTCCCGGTGCTGGAGGCCTTCCGCAAGTCCTGGCCCGATGTGGATGTGGATATCCGCCCGGGGCTGGCCTTCGATGCGCTGCCCGCGCTTCAGAAGGAAGAAGTGGATCTGGTTGTCTCTTCGGACCCGGAGGATCTGCCGGGCGTCGAATTCACCCCGCTGTTCGACTATGCGCCCGTCTTCGTGGCCTCCGCGCAGCATCCCCTGGCGCGGAAACCCTTTGTCGAGGCGGCGGATTTCCGCGGCGAGACGCTGATCACCTACCCGGTCGAGCGGTCGCGGCTCGACGTGTTCAGCCAGCTGTTGACCCCCGCAAAGGTCGAGCCCGCGGCCATACGCCAGGTGGAACTGACGGCGGTGATCCTGCTGCTGGTGGCGTCGAACCGAGGTGTCTCGGTGCTGCCGGACTGGGTGGTGCGCGAGGTCAAATACAGCTCCGATTATGTCACGCGGCCCCTGACCGCGAAGGGTCTGCGGCGCAGCCTCTATGCCGCGACGCGCAGCGACGACGCGCAGAAACCCTTCATGCGCGACCTGATCCGCCTGGCCCGGGATGAGGCCGAGCGGATGCAGGCCGCCTGACGCGACGCATCGGCCATCGGCCCGCGGCGGTGGGCCGGATGTCTGCCTTGATGCCCTGGAGCGGCTAGAGCAGCCTGAGGTCCGAGGCCATGGTGCGGCCGTCGCGGCCTTCCTTCAGTTCGTAGGCGACCCGCTGGTTGTCGGCCAGCCCGGTCAGGCCCGATCGTTCCACGGCGGAGATGTGGACGAACACGTCCTTGCCGCCGCCCTCCGGCTCGATGAAACCGTAACCCTTGGTGGTATTGAACCATTTCACGGTGCCGTTCGGCATGACCCGTGTCTCCTTCTCTTCCGTCGATCGTGACCGGCAGGGCCGGCCTGTGGTGCGGCGCCGGGCTTCAGGGCCGGCGTCTGACGGGTCGAGGACGGGCGACTGAGAGGCCGAGGCCGGTTTCGAGTTTTGCACGGGTCATGTAAAAATCAAGCGAAAGCCGATGATTCCCGGGCCGGCATGGCCTGGCGGAAAAGGCATGAAACAAGGGGCGAGCATGGTTCTCTACGGGCTGAAGAATTGCGATACCTGCCGCAAGGCATTGAAATCCCTTCCGGGCGCGCGGCTGATCGACCTGCGGCAGGAAGCCCTTCCAGAGGACGTGCTGTCGCGCGCCCATGCGCATTTCGGCAGCGCATTGCTCAATAAACGGTCAACAACCTGGCGCGCGCTGTCCGAGGACGAGCGCGCCCGCCCCGAAACGGACCTGCTGCGCGCCCATCCGGCGCTGATGAAACGTCCTCTGATCGTCGATGGCGAGGCCCTGCATCTGGGCTGGAGCCCGGATGTACGGGCCGCGCTGGGAGTGGCGTGATGCGCAATGCGGCGCTGACACTGGGAATCATCGCGGGCATCTGCGGCATGGTGGTGGGCTTTTTCGGCTATGGCTGGGCGGAACTTGCCGAACGCAATACCGAGCTGGCAGAGCTTTTCGGCCCGCTGGATGATCCGGGGCTGATCCGCGCCGTCTCGATCCTCGCACCGCTTCTGGCCATCGCCGGCGGCGCCATGGCCAAGGCCCGTGCCCTGTGGGGCGGCGTGCTGTTGGTTCTGTCGGCCGGGGGCATGTACCACGCCTTCGGATTCAACGTGTTCACCATGTTCCCGATCGCCTTTGCCGGTCTGGCCGGGATTCTGGCCCTGGCCGCCGGCAAGCCCGACGAGCCGAAAGCGCATTTCTAGGCCGGGTTGCGGAACAGGCGGGGCGCCAGCATCCGGTCGAGCGACAGCCACCCGCCGCCCCTGATCACGAGAACCAGCAGCACGAATACCCACAGCGCACGTTGATCGAGGATCGCCCCGTCGGGCATCCGGTCGAACCAGGCGCCCAGCGTCTCGGCATGGTCGATGCCGCCATGGCCGTACAGATCGGTCAGGCTCTGCAGCAGGACGAAGCCGATCATGCCGAGCGCCGCCAGCCGCGTCAGCAGCCCCAGCACGATCAGCGCGGGCAGCAGGAACTCGGCCCAGGTGCCGGCCAGCGTCACCGCCCAGTGAAGCGCGGAAAGTTGCGAGACATCGTAGCTTGCCGCCTCCATCGCGCGGGGGAAGATCTGCGCATAGGCCCCGCTGGAGGGCTGCACGAGGCCCGGAAGCCCATCGCCCAGTTTGGTCAGGCCGGAGTGCCAGTAATAGACCAGCAAGACCCCGGCAAAGACCAGCCGTGCCAGCAGGGGCAGCAGCCCCTCCAGACGCTCCAGCGGGGCGATGGCCGCGTCATGCAGGGATTTGAGCCGTTCCATGGGTCATCCCTTCTCGTCGAGCCCGATGATCGCGCCGTCGTCCAGAAGCACCGCGAGCAGCGCGCCCAGGTCGAACTCGGCCGCTGCCGCGAGGCCCGCATCCTGTGCGGTGCCCAGGGTTTCGCCCTGCATCAGGGCGTCAAGGCATGCGGCCGCGCCCGGACCCAGGCGGCGGGGCAACGGATCGAAACCCGGCCGGGTGACGAGAACGTCCTCGGGCCGCGCCGGGGGGGCGTCGAGGCTCTGACCGGTGGCATAGGCATGGATCGACAGTACCGGCCAGGCCGAACGGATCAGCCGCAGCGCCGGTGCAAGGCGCAGCCGTGCCGCCACGAGCCGCGTGGGGGGCAGGCCGCCCAGCGTCTCGGCGGCCAGCGGGGACGAATCGGCGGCGTGATAGCTGTCGCGCAGCGCCAGTTCCAGACGCGCCACATCCGGCAGGTAGCGTGCCCCCATCCGCGGTGCGATGTCTTCCAGAAATCCGGGCAGGGCCGTGCCATAGGACGACAGCACCGGGCTTGCGGGCGGATGGGCGCGCAGGAACTCCAGCGCCAGCGCGCGGAAGCGTGCCGCGCCCACCAGGCTCGAAATTGCCGGAAAGCCGGTCTCCAGCGCCTCTGCCAGGCTTGCCGCCACGTTGTTGCGATAGATGTCGAAGCGTCGCCCGGCGGGCCGGCCGCCGGGCCCTTGCAGCCCCTCGGGAACCGGTGCGGCCGGATCGGTCAGCGCCGCGCGGAATGCGGCCTGCCGGTTCATGCCGGCACCCGCGACCGCGCCAGCGCCCGAGCGCAACGGGCGGCCTCGGCCTCCAGCACCGGCCAGTCCGGCAGGTCGTTGTCCCATTCCACCAGCAGCGGGCGCGGGCCGGTGCGGTCGAGCACGAGCTCGAGCAGCGCCCAGACCGGCTCGGCCACCGGCCGGCCGTGGCTGTCGATCAGCAGGGGGGCGCCCTGCGCGTCGGTTTCGGCCTCGTGGCCGGCCAGGTGAATCTCGCCCACCCGATGCAGAGGGAAGGCGGCGATGTAATCCTGCGCGGCGTAGCCCAGATTGGTGGCGGAAACGAAGACGTTGTTCACGTCGAGCAGCAGGCCGCAGCCGGTTCGCCGCGCGAGTTCATCCAGGAAATCGGTCTCCGACCATGTGCTTTCGGCGAAGGCCAGGTAGCTTGACGGGTTCTCCAACAGCATCTGCCGGCCCAGCGCCTCCTGCACCTGGTCGACGTGATCGCAGACCCGGGCCAGCGTCGCGGCGGTGTAGGGCAGCGGCAGAAGATCGTTCAGAAACGCCCCCTCATGCGTGGACCAGGCCAGATGTTCCGAAAAGCTGGCCGCCCCGATCCGGTCGCACAGCGCGCGCACGCGGTCCAGATGCGCAGGGTCGAGCGGCGCCTCGCCCCCGATCGACAGGCCAACCCCATGCACCGAGATCGGGAAGCGGCCGGCCAGCGCAGCGAGCTGCGCACGCGGCCGACCGCCGTCGCCCAGATAGTTCTCGGCATGGATTTCCACCCAGCGCACCGCGCCGGGATCGCGCGTCAGCGCCTCGAAATGGCGCGCCTTGAATCCCACGCCGGGCGCGCAGGGCAGGGTGGTTTCCGGCTGATCGAACATGGTGGTCCTTCCTCCCGATCGCTTGGGTAACGGGCGACCCCGGCGTCTTCATCGCCGAGACGTTCCCACCGGAGGCATTGCCTGGCGGGCCGCCGCGCCCGTGCCGGGGCAGGGCGCGGCGCAGAGCGGTCAGCTTGGCAGGTCGCGGTCGAGCGGCTCCAGCGATCCCTGGCGCTCGGTGCCATCTGCCATTTCGGGAAGGTCGATCTCGGCGCAGGTGCCCTCGTCCACCAGCGTCCAGGCATTGCCCTGGTAATCCATGGTGGAGGTGCCGGCGCAGGTGGTGCCGGGCCCGGCGGCGCAGTCATTCTCGCCGGCCGGCGAAACGCCGTAGCATTTTTCCTTGGCCTGGGCCGAGGCGGTCGTGCCATGTGCGGCCAGTGCGGCCGCGACGGCGCCGGCGATGGCGACTGTCTTCATCGTGTCGGACATGGTTTCTCTCTCCCTTGGGTATCGGCTGTGCCGCAATGTCGCGGCTGACCAAGGGATAACGGCCGCGCCCATGCACGGGCCAATCACGGGCGCGTGCCTCACGCAGCCGTCATGCGCGGTGACGGATGCGTGACAGGATGCCGCAGGTTTGTTTCAGCCGGCCCGGCCCGGGTCGTCGCGATCCGTCGCCCCGGGCCGGAATGTTACAGCCGGTCGGGCGGCAGCGCCTCGGTAGCCAATGCGCTCACGGTTTCGTCCAGCGTGGCGACTCGGGTCTGTTTCTCGCCGAGGCGGCGGATCGTGACGGTCCGCTCCTCCACCTCGCGCGCGCCCACCGCGAGGATCACCGGCACCTTGCCCAGCGAATGCTCGCGCACCTTGTAGTTGATCTTCTCGTTGCGGATATCGGCCTCGGCCCGCAGGCCGGCGCTGCGCAGCGCGGCCACCGCCTCCTGGACATAGGCATCCGCCTCCGAGGTGATCGAGGCCACCACCACCTGCCGGGGCGCCAGCCACATCGGCAGTCGGCCGGCGTAGTTCTCGATCAGGATGCCGATGAAGCGCTCGAAACTGCCGAGGATCGCGCGGTGGAGCATCACCGGGCGGTGCTTCTCGCCGTCCGCGCCGATATAGGCGGCGTCCAGCCGTTCGGGCAGGTTGAAATCGGCCTGGAAGGTGCCGCATTGCCATTCCCGCCCGATCG
>JBKHDP010000061.1:0-14073 GCA_046541255.1 Paracoccaceae bacterium
TGCCGACCTCGCCCATGAGCGAGCTGATCTTGCCGCGCCCGAACAGCACGAGCACCACGACGGCGATGAGCAGAAGGCCCGGAAGGCCGATATTGTTGAGCATGTGACCTCTCCACTTGGTCGGTGGCGGCGCGCTGCGCCGCTGCAAATCCATTGAGGGTATCTAGGCGCTCGCGCGGGCGGGATAAAGCGCGAAACCGTGTCCCGCGACGCGACGGGCGCGAAAAATCCGACGCTTCACGACAAGAACCTGTCAACTGACAGAAAAGTGTCGCAAACTGACCCTCGACCCACGGAATCAGCCCGATGAAACGCGCCGACCGGCTTTACGAGCTGTTACAGATCCTCAAGGACGGCCGGACGCACCGGGCCGAAGATCTGGCGCGTGCGCTGGGCGTGACGCCGCGCACGGTCTACCGCGACATGGAGACCCTCGCCGCCTCCGGCGTGCCGGTGGAGGGCGAGCGCGGGCGCGGCTACCGGGCGCGCGCGGCGGTGACGCTGCCGCCGCTCAATCTCACCGAGGCCGAGCTGGAGGCGCTGCATGTCGCGCTTGCGGTGCTTGGCGAGGCCGGAGAGCCGCCGGTGCACAGCGCCGCCCGCAGCCTGGCTGCCAAGATCGACGCCGTCCTGCCCGAGGATACCGGCAGCGCCGCGCAGCGTTTCGGGCTGGCCACCTACCCCTTCGCCGAGGCGGCACGCGGATTTCGCTTCATGCCCCGGCTGCGCGCGGCGATCCGCGCGCGGCAGAAACTTCGGGTGACGATGGCCGGCGGCGGCGGCGCGCGGGTGATCCGTCCGCTGCGGCTGGATTTCTGGGGCCGGGTCTGGTCCTGCGTGGTCTGGGACGAGACGGCGGCGGATTTCGCCACGCTGCGGGTCGACCGGATCGAGGATCTCGCAGTGCTGCCGGGGCTTTTCGTGGACGAGCCCGGCAAGCGGCTGACGGATTTCGAGGCCCGCGGCACGGCACGCGGAACCTCCTGACCCGTTCCGCAGCGCCCGCGTTGCCGGTGGTGCCGGTCGCGCTCAGTCCCGGGCCGGGAAGACGAAACAGCGATCGCGCCGGACCGTCAGCCAGAGCGGCGTTCCGACCGCGGGAAGAAACACGTTGGGCACCGTGGCCTTGAGGATCGAATCGTCATGGTCCATGCGGAACTCCACCAGGCTCTCGTTGCCCATGAACCGCGCCCGCATCACCGTGCCGCGGGCGGCAACGCCGGTGCGGGCGGTCGGATTCGGGCCGTGCCCGCCGCGATCGAAATCGATGCCGACATGCTGCGGGCGGAACACGATATCCACCTCCGCCCCATCCGGCACGCCGGGGGCCAGAAACTGCCCGAACGGCGTCTCGGTCAGCGCGCCGCGCACCGTTCCCCGGATCACGTTGATATCGCTGAAGAAGGCCACCGCGGCCTTGTCCAGCGGCGCGTTGTAGAGATTGTAGGGCGCGCCGCGCTGGACGATCCGCCCGTCACGCATCAGCGCGATCTCGTCGGCCATGCGCATCGCCTCCTGCGGCTCGTGCGTGACCAGCAGAACGGCGGTGTCCTCCTCCTTCAGAAGGGTCAGCGTCTCGTCGCGGATGCCGTCGCGCAGCCGGTTGTCGAGCCCCGAGAACGGCTCGTCCATCAGCATGATCCGCGGCCGGGGCGCCAGCGCGCGGGCCAGTGCCACACGCTGCTGCTCGCCACCCGAAAGCGCGTGCGGATAGGCGTCGACGTAATGCAGCAGATCCACCCGTGCGAGCAGTTCCTCGATCCGCGCGCGCTTCTGCTCGCGGCTGCCGTGCAGGCCGAAACCCACATTGTCGGCCACGCTCAGATGCGGGAACAGCGCGAAATCCTGGAACATCAGCCCGATCGAGCGGCGCTCTGGCGGGATGCGGAAGATGGTGTCGCAGACCAGCTCGCCATCGACCCAGATCTCGCCCGAATCCTGCATCTCCACACCCGCGATCATCCGCAACGTGGTGGACTTGCCGCAGCCCGACGGGCCCAGCAGGCAGGTCACCTGCCCGGGCATGATCCGCAGCGACACGTCGTCCACCACGGGTCGGCCGCCGAACCGGCGTACCAGGTTTCGGATCTCCAGCCGGGGGGTCTGCTCGCTCACGCTCGGGCCTCGCGCCTCGTTATTCCGATCAAATTGATCGGGGAACGGGGGGCAGATAGCAACCCGCCCGCGCCGGCGCAAGCGCCGCCCCCCGCGCCATTGCCGCGCCGGCTCAGATCGTGAAGTTCGTCCCGCCGCCATCCAGCAACAGGTTCTGCCCCACGATGAAGCCGGCATGGGTCGAGCACAGGAAGGCGCAGGCGGCGCCGAATTCATCGGCGGTGCCGTAGCGCCCCGCGGGTATGGTGCCGGCGCGCTTGTCTCGCGCCTGCTGCAGCGAGATGCCCTCCTTCTCGGCCACGCCGCGATCCAGCGCATCGGCGCGATCGGTGGCGTGGATGCCGGGCAGCAGGTTGTTGATGGTCACGCCCTTGCCCGCCACCTGCCGCGCGGTGCCCGCGACATAGCCGGTCAGCCCCGCCCGGGCCGAGTTCGACAGGCCCAGCACCGGGATCGGCGCCTTGACGGATTGCGAGGTGATGTTGACCACCCGGCCCCAGCCCCGCGCCATCATGCCCGGCACCAGCGCCTTGATAAGCGCGATGGGCGTCAGCATGTTGGCATCCAGCGCCTTGATGAAATCCTCGCGCTCCCAGTCCGTCCACATGCCCGGAGGCGGGCCGCCCGCATTCGTCACCAGGATGTCCACCTCGCCTGCCGCCTCCAGCACCCGGGCGCGGCCATCCTCGGTGGTGATGTCGGCAGCCACGGCGGTCACTTCCACGCCATGGGCGGCGCGGATTGCCGCGGCGGCCTCCTCCAGCGCCTCGGCGCCGCGCGCGTTCATCACCAGGTTCACCCCGGCGGCGGCCAGCGCCTCGGCGCAGCCCCGGCCCAGGCCCTTGCTGGATGCGCAGACGAGCGCGCGCTTTCCCGAAATCCCCAGATCCATTGCTAAAATCCCTTTCCCCTGTTGACGCCGACCCCAGATACCACCGGCCCGCGCGCGATGCCAGCACGGGTCACGCCCGGGCCATGACGACGCCACATTTCCCTGCCAGGGCTTTGCGGGTATGATGCGCTTCCGCACTGGCCATCCCCGAGTCGACATGCCCACCGAGACGCCCGTTCACAACCTTCCCGTCTATCCTGGCGATGCCCTCGAGGTGACCAACGGCGCCAATCTTGGCGATCCGCTCTCCTTCGCCGGCGATCTCGTGCCCGACGACACCTACGCGCTGGCGCCCGGGGCCGAGACCGTCCGGCTGGCGCTGGCGGCCGTGGGCGCGGGCTTCGTGGTGGGCCCCGGCAGCCAGGCGGGCGTCGAGGGCCGGGCGCTGCATCTCGACAGCACGCTGACCTTCATGAACGGCATGGGCGAGACCACCGAGGTGGTGGTGCTGGTCGAGGTTGACGATGCCGGCGATGCCGCGGGCATCTACGCGCTGCCGCTGGCCCCGCTGCAGCCGCGCACCGACTACACCCTTGTCGGCATCGAACCCGAGCGCGCGCGCCAGAGCTTTGCCCAGGTCGCCTGCGTCTCGTTCACCCGCGGCACCCGGATCACCCTGGCCTCGGGCGCACAGGCGCCGATCGAGACGCTGCGGCCCGGCGACAGGGTGCTGACCCGCGACGCCGGCCCGCAGGAGATCCGCTGGATCGGGCAGAGCACCACCCGCGCGGTGGGCGATTTCGCCCCCATCGTCGTCTCCGCCGGTACGCTGAACAACACCGGCGACCTGGTGGTCAGCCCCGATCACCGCCTCTTCATCTACCAGCGCCAGGATGCGCTGGGCGCCGGCCGGCCGGAACTGCTGATACGCGCCCGCCACCTGGTCAACGGCCGGTCGGTCTATCGCCAGCCCGGCGGCTTCGTGGAATATTTCCAGCTTCTGTTCGACACGCATCAGATCATCTTCGCCGAGGGCATCGCCGCCGAATCGCTGCTGATCGACTCGCGCACCGAACCGGTGCTGCCCGAAGATCTGCGCCGGGCCATGAGCAACCTGCTGCCCGGCCATGCCCGCGCGCCGCACCTGGATTTCGAGGTGCAGGAGGCGCTGTTGCGCCACCCGGACGCGGCAGCGCTGCTGCGCCGGGCCTCGACCAGCTGATCGCAGCGCCGATTGCGCGGGGCCCCGCCCTCGCCTATATCGGCGGCCATGCTCGATGCTCGCCCCAACCGCCCCGACCTGCCCGCCGAAATCGCCCGGCGGCGCACCTTCGCCATCATCTCGCATCCCGATGCGGGCAAGACCACGCTGACCGAGAAGTTCCTGCTGTTCGGCGGTGCGATCCAGATGGCGGGCCAGGTCCGCGCCAAGGGCGAGGCACGGCGCACCCGCTCGGATTTCATGCAGATGGAGAAGGATCGCGGAATCTCGGTTTCGGCCTCGGCGATGTCCTTCGACTACAAGACGTTCCGGTTCAATCTTGTGGACACGCCGGGCCATTCGGATTTCTCCGAGGACACCTACCGCACCCTCACGGCGGTGGATGCGGCGATCATGGTGATCGACGGCGCCAAGGGGGTGGAGAGCCAGACCCGCAAGCTCTTCGAGGTCTGCCGCCTGCGCGACCTGCCGATCCTGACCTTCTGCAACAAGATGGACCGCGAAAGCCGGGAGACCTTCGACATCATCGACGAGATCCAGGAAAACCTGGCCATCGACGTGACCCCGGCAAGCTGGCCCATCGGCTCCGGGCAGGATTTCCTGGGCTGCTACGACCTGCTGCGCGACCGGCTGGAACTGATGGACCGGGCCGATCGCAACCGCGTCGCGGATTCCATCGAGATCAACGGGCTGGACGACCCTCGTCTGGCGGATCATGTGCCGGCGCAGCTGCTGTCGAAGCTGCGCGAAGAGATCGAGATGGCGCGCGAATTGCTGCCGCCGCTCGACCCGCAGGCGGTGCTTGAAGGGCATCTGACGCCGATCTGGTTCGGCTCGGCGATCAATTCCTTCGGCGTCAAGGAACTGATGGACGGGATCGGAACCCTGGCGCCGGAACCGCAACCGATGATGGCCGATCCGAGACAGGTTTCCCCCGACGAAACAAAGGTTTCCGGCTTTGTCTTCAAGGTTCAGGCGAATATGGACCCGAAGCATCGCGACCGGGTGGCCTTCCTGCGGCTGGCCTCGGGCCATTTCCGCCGCGGCATGAAGCTGACCCATGTGCGCAGCAAGAAGCCGATGACGGTATCCGCCCCGGTGCTGTTCCTCGCCTCCGATCGCGAGCTGGCCGAGGAAGCCTGGGCCGGCGACATCATCGGCATCCCCAATCACGGCCAGTTGCGCATCGGCGACACGCTGACCGAGGGCGAGACGATCCGGGTCAAGGGCATCCCCTCCTTCGCGCCGGAACTGCTGCAGACCTGCCGGGCCGGCGACCCGATGAAAGCCAAGCATCTGGAAAAGGCGCTGATGCAATTCGCCGAGGAAGGCGCCGCCAAGGTCTTCAAGCCCTCGATCGGGTCGGGCTTCATCGTGGGCGTGGTGGGCGCGCTGCAGTTCGACGTGCTGGCCAGCCGGATCGAGCTGGAATACGGCCTGCCGGTGCGCTTCGAACCCAGCCAGTTCACCTCTGCCCGCTGGGTGAAGGGCGACAAGCAAGCCGTTGATACCTTTATCAATCGCAACAAGCAGCATATCGCGCATGACCATGACGGAGACATCGTCTACCTGACGCGCCTGCAATGGGATATCGACCGCGTCGAACGCGACTATCCCGACCTGACGCTCTCGGCCACGAAGGAGATGATGGTCTGACCCGGCCGCGCGGATCCCGACATGACTGAGCCGCGCTGGGGCATCGTCGCCACCGTGAAGGCGCCGATGGCGGAGATTCTGGGTTTCGCCGCGCATCATCTCGATCTCGGGGCGCATCGGCTTTACATCTACCTGGACGAGGACGCGCCCGAGACGGAGCAGCGCCTGGCCGCCCACCCGAAAATTCGTGTCAAGCGTACCGGCCCGGACTACTGGGCACGACGCAACGGGCGGCCGGAAAAGCACCAGTCGCGCCAGTTCGTCAACACCCGCAATGCGCTGAGCCGCCCCCCCGAAGTGGACTGGCTGGCGCATATCGACGTGGACGAATTCCTGTGGCCGGACAGTGACCTGGCGGCCAAACTTGCCGCCTTGCCCGAAGACTGCCTTTGTGCCCGCATCCGGCCGATCGAGGCGCTGGCCGATCCCGGCGGCGGCGCCGGCAAATGGTTCAAGGCGCTTCATCTGTCCCGGCCCGAACGTCAGGCCGCGGCGGAACGGGTATTCCCGACCTGGGGCCGCTACCTGCCCGGCGGGTTCCTGTCGCATGTGGCGGGCAAGCTGTTCGTGCGCACGGGCCGCGGCCTGAAGCTGCGAATCCACAATTGCGAGCTGGGAGGCGTGCAGAATCCCGGAGAGCGGCCGCTGCCCGGCACCGAACTGTGCCATCTGCACGCCGGAAGCTGGGAGGACTGGATCGCGGCCTATCGCTACCGGCTGGCCCATGGCTCGTACCGGGCTGAACTGAATCCGCAGGTTCCGCAGAATCTTGGCGGCGGGCTGTCGCATCACGACCTGTTCCGCCGGATCGAGGCCGAGGGCGGCGAGGCCGCGCTGCGCGCCTTCTACGACGAGGTCTGCGTGGCCACCCCCGAGCGGCGCGCCGCGCTGAAGGCCGAGGGGCTCTTGCGGCATTGCGATCTGGATCTGCCCGCCCGGATTGCCCGACACTTCCCCGGCTGAACGGTCCGCGCGGCAATCGGGCCACATTCGGCCCCGGACTGCGCGCATTCCGCATGTCGCTCTTGGCCGGGCGGGAGCTTCGATTTACACTTTCAAAAACCTCTCTTCAGGATTTTGAAATATGCAGCCGATGCCCAATGTCCACGATGCCGAGCCGATTCCCGACGCCGCGCGCGAAGAGATCGACCGGCTGCTCGCCTCGGGCGACCTGTTTCGCTACACCGCGCCGCAGGATGCGCCGGTCAGCCTGCTGGAACGCGACTTCGCCGAGGCGCTGGGCGCACGGTTCGCGCTGGCGGTGTCGAGCTGTTCGGCGGCGCTGTTCCTGTCGCTCAAGGCGTTGGGGCTGCCCCGCGACGCGCGGGTGCTGATTCCGGGCTTCACCTTCGCGGCCGTGCCCTCCTCGGTGGTGCATGCGGACTGCATCCCGGTGCTCTGCGAGGTAGGCGAGACCTATCGCGTGGACATGGCGGATTTCGAGGCGAAGCTGGATGGGGTGCAGGCGGTCATCATCAGTCACATGCGCGGCCATACCTCGGACATGGATGCGATCATGGCGCTGTGCGATGCGCGCGGCATCCCGGTGATCGAGGACGCCGCGCATTCGCTGGGCACCACCTGGAACGGCCGCAATATCGGCACGATCGGCCGGGTGGGCTGCTTCAGCTTCCAGAGCTACAAGCTTGTGAACGCGGGCGAAGGCGGCATCCTGGTGACCGATGACGCCGACCTGGTGGCCCGCGCGATCATCATGTCCGGCGCCTATGAACACAACTGGAAGAAACATCCCGTCCTGCAAGAGGCCTTCGGACGCTGGCAGAACCGCCTGCCGCTCTACAATCTGCGCATGAACAACCTGTCGGCCGCGGTGATCCGCCCGCAGCTGGCCGAGATCCCGCGCCGGGTGCGCGACGGGCGCGCGGGCCACGATCACGTCGCCGCGCGGCTGAACGCAAGCCCCTGGATGCAAGTGCCCGAAAAACTCGGCCCCGAACAGCGCGCGCCGGATTCGATCCAGTTCAACCTGGTGGACATGGACGAGGCCGAACGCCGCGCCTTCGCCGACGAAGCCGCCCTGCGCGGCGTCAAGGTGCAGATCTTCGGGCTGAGCGCGGACAACGCCCGCGCCTTCTGGAACTGGCAGTTCCTGCCCGAGATCCCGGAGCTGCCACAGACCCGCGCGATGCTGATGCGCGCCTGCGACGTGCGCCTGCCCGCGCGGCTGACCCGGGACGAGCTGGACCTGATTGCCGAGGCGTTGCTGGCCGCGGCCGCGGCGGTGATGGCCCCTGCCCGCGCCTACGGCACCTGAGACTCAGTCGTCCATCTTGTCGAGCTTGGACTTGAGCGCGGCGAGTTCGCGCTTGATCTGCTCCAGATCGTCGTCCTCGCCGGCCTGATCGGCCCCGCGTTCGCCCGCGGGCCACTGGCCGGTCATCGCCTTGAGAAAGGCTTCCTGCTGGGCCTGCATGGCCTCGAACCCGGGCATCCGCGCCATCGGATTCATCTTGCCCATGTTCTCCATCATCTTGGACTGCCCGTCGCGCAGCATCTCGAAGGACATGGCCAGGAATTGCGGCACCACCGATTGCGCCGCCCCGGTATAGCTGCGCACGAGATCGTTGAGAACGTTGATGGGCAGCACGTTCTCGCCCTTGCTTTCATGCTCGGCGATGATCTGGAGCAGGTATTGCCGGGTCAAGTCGTCGCCGGATTTCAGATCGACGATCTTTACCTCGCGCCCCGCCCGGATGAAGCGCGCGATATCCTCCAGGGTGACGTAGTCGCTGGTTTCGGTGTTGTAGAGCCTGCGGCTGGCATAGCGCTTGATCAGCAAAGGCTTTTCTGTGTCTGCCACGGGCTGGCTCCCTCGGTTTCCGGCGCTGCGGTGCAGCTTAGACAGGGCCGCGGCAAAAAGAAAGGGCGGGCTTTTCAGCCCGCCCGGCAGATCGCACCGCAGGGAGGAGGAGGCGGCGCGAATCCGTCTGCCTTACTTCGCCGCGCTGGCGGCCTTCTTGGTGGCCGAAGTCATGTCGGCGGTGGCCTTCTTCATGGCCGCGCTGGCATCCTCGGTCATGTCCTTGCCGGCCGCCATCATCAGCTCGACCGTGTCCATCTGGACCTTCTTCGCGATCTCGGCGAAGGCGGCCATGTTCTCGGCGGCGATCTCGGCCTGGGCCGAGGCGAAATCCGTCATCGCCTTGGCGTAATCGGCGGGTTCCGCCTTCGCGCGGGTCATCTCGCCCATCTTGGCCAGCGTGTCCTTCGTCCATTTGGACGAGATCTCGGCCGACTTGCCGGCGGCTTCCAGCGCGACATGGCTGAGCTTCTCGTTCAGCGTCGCGGCGGTCTTGAAGCTGTCTTCCATCGCGGCGGTATCCACGGGGAAGGCACCCATCATTTCCTTGAACATCTGGGTCATGTCATTGGTCTTGGTGGCCATGTCGAAAATCCTTTCGCTCTCACTTGCGCCCGGGGAAACCGGATTGCTGCGTCTGTGAGGAATATGCATGCTGCACTGCAGCATTTCAAGTGTTTTTGCTGCGCTGCAGCGAAAATTCGCTTCCCCTAGGGAAATCAGTCGGTTGGTGGAGCCAGAACATAGGTTCCCGGCGCGTCCGCCAGGGGCGGATGGGCCGAATCGCCCGGTTCGCGCGCCGCCACCCACTTGCCCGACCGCTTCGCCAGCCAGGCCTCCCAGACCGGCCACCACGATCCGTCCGAGAACCGCGCGCTGTCGCGCCAGCCGTCGAAATCGGCGGTCAGATCGCCGCCGGTGTAATGGCCGTATTTCTGCTTGCTGGGCGGATTCACGATGCCCGCGATATGGCCCGACTCCGACAGGATGAAGGTCTTGGACCGGCTGCCCATCATCTGCACGCCGCGATAGCAATCCCTGGCCGCCGCGATATGGTCGGACTCGCAGGCGACCGAACACATCGGCACATCGACGTCGCGCAGCGACAGCGACTCGCCCATCATCTCCAGCCGGCCCTCGGCGAAGAGGTTCTGCTGGCACAGCCAGCGCAGGTATTCCATCACCATCCGCGCCGGCAGGTTCGAGCCGTCGCCGTTCCAGTACAGCAGATCGAAGGCCGGCGGCGTCTCGCCCATCATGTAGCTGCGGATCGCCGGCCGGTAGACCAGATCGTTCGAGCGCAGATAGCTGAAGGTGCGCGCCATGATCCAGTGCGGCAGCACGCCCCGGCGGTCGACCTCGGCCTGGATGCCGTCGACGAAATCGTCCTGCAGGAAAGGCGTGAACTCGCCCTGGTCGGAGAAATCGGTGAGCGCGGTGAAGAAGGTGGCGGACTTGATCGACTTGTCGCCGCGTTTCTTCAGCAGCGACAGCGTCAGCGCCAGCGTGGTGCCCGCGATGCAGTAGCCCACCACGTTCAGCCGGTCCTGCCCGGTGATCGCCTTGACCTCGCGGATCGCGGCCAGGAATCCGTCCTCGATATAGTCCTGCATCCCGGTGTCGCGATAGGAGGGGCCGGGATTGATCCAGCTGACCATGAACAGGGTATAGCCCTGCTCGGTGATCCATTTCACGAGGCTGTTCTGGGCCTTGAGGTCGAGGATGTAGAACTTGTTGATCCAGGGCGGCAAGATCAGCAGCGGCGTCTCGCGCACCTTTTCGGTGGCCGGGGCATACTGGATGATCTCCATCATCCGGTTGCGGAACACCACCTTGCCCGGTGCGGTGCCGATGTTGCGGCCGACCTCGAAGGCGTGCTCGTCGGCCAGCTTGACCACCAGGTCGCCGTCATTGGCCTCCAGATCGGCGACCAGGTTCTCCAGCCCCTTCACCAGGCTCTCGCCCTCGGTCTCCAGAGCCTTTTCCAGCGCCTCCGGGTTGGTGCCCAGGAAATTCGTCGGCGCCATCATGTCAACGATCTGGCGGGCGAAGTATTTCAGCCGCCGCTGTTCGACCGGGTCGAGATCGTCGATATCCTCGACCGCCTGCTGAACGGCCTGGGCGTAGATCAGGTATTGCTGCTTGACGAAGTTGAAATACGGATGGGTCTGCCACAGCGGGTGGACAAAACGCGGATCGCCCGGCGTGTCGTCCTCGGGAGGGTCCAGTTGCCCCCTGGCCAGCTTGTGCTGCGCCTCGACGAAATGCGTGACCGATTTGCCCCAGTATTCGATCTGATGTTCCAGCAACTTGGCCGGGTTCTGCATCCATTCCGCCCAGTAGGCGGTGGCGGCCTTGGCAAAGAGATCCTGATTCGGCCCCTGGATCGCCGGGTTGGGCGTTCTCTTGTGGGTCATGGCCGAGATCAGCCGTTGCGACAACTGCTCCACCCGTTTCAGGTTCTCGGCCATCCGGTCGAGCTTCGGGTCCGCGGCATCGTCATTTGTTGTCATCACAAGGAAATCCACCTATCTTCGCCGCCATGCAGCATAGCGTCGCCGGGCGGAGGGGCAAAGCGACGATTTCATCCGGTGAGACGCCGGGGAAGGAGAGACCGTTGCGATACATGATGACCTACGACCTCATGGAGTCGGCCCGAAACACCAATCAGTGGCTCGGCGCCACGGCGAAGGCGATGGCGTCCTATCCGGTCTTCGCCATGGCCCCGAACCCCTGGTTCCAGTGGATGGCCGCCTGGGGCGACGTCACCGAGCGCAGCTTCGAGCGCATGGTCTGCAAGCCGGACTGGGGCATTCGCACCCATACCTGCGAGGACGGGCGCGATCATCTGGTGCAGGTGGACAAGGTTGTGGAACGGCCCTTCGGCGACCTGATCCATTTCAACGTGCTGGGGCGGCCGGAAGCGCCGCGCAAGGTATTGCTCGTCGCGCCGATGTCGGGACATTACGCCACGCTGCTGCGCTCGACGGTGAAAAGCCTGATGGTCAATTGCGAGGTCTATATCACCGATTGGCACAACGCCCGCGACATTCCGGTCAGCTGCGGCAAGTTCGACATCGAGGACTACACCCTCTACCTGGTCGAGTTCATGCGCGCCCTCGGCCCCGATACCCACGTGATCGCCGTCTGCCAGCCCGCGCCGCTGACACTGGCCGCCACCGCCTACCTGGCCGAAGAGGATCCCGACGCCCAGCCGTGCTCGCTCACGCTGATCGGCGGCCCGATCGACCCGGACGCCACTCCCACCGACGTCACCGATTTCGGCCGGCGCGTGACCATGGGCCAGCTTGAGGAAACCATGATCCAGCGGGTCGGCTTCAAGTATCAGGGCGTCGGGCGCGCGGTCTATCCCGGCCTGTTGCAACTGGCCTCGTTCATGTCGATGAACGCCGATCGGCACGGCAAGGCCTTCCGCGACCAGATCATCCGCGTGACGCGCGGCGAGGCATCCGATCACGATGCGCATAATCGCTTCTACGACGAATATCTCGCGGTGATGGACATGCCGGCGGAATTCTACCTGTCGACGGTGCAGCGCATCTTCAAGAACCGCGAGATCGCGCGGAACGACTTCACCGTCGCCGGCAAGAAGGTGGATATCGGCAAGATCACCCGTGTCGCGGTCAAGACCGTGGAAGGCGCCAAGGACGACATCTCCGCCCCGGGCCAGTGCATCGCGGCGCTGGATCTGTGCACCGGGCTGCCCGCCAGCAAGAAGGCCAGCCATGTCGAACCCGATGCCGGCCATTACGGCATCTTCGCGGGCAAGAGCTGGCGCAACAACATCCGCCCCCTGGTGCTGGATTTCATCGACGCCAATTGCGGCAGCGGGGACGGCAAGGCAGCGCGCGAAAAGGTGGCCTGACGCCCTCGGGATGCCCGGACGGCGTCACCGGGCACCCGCGCCGCCGAGGCTGCCCCAACAGCCCCGTCCCGGCCAAAGCCGTGGCGAGGCCTCGCGCAAGCATGGGCAAGCCCGGCGCTGGCAGGCGGCCGGGCACGGCTCCGTCACGCAAATATCCTCGGGTCGGAAAACGCCCGACAGCCAGCATCCGCCGGCCGGTTCACCGCCGGAACGCCGACGCCCCGGAAGACACGTCGTGACGCGGGCGTTTCACCGGCGAAACCGGGCCGGGTTCGGTCATGCCGGGGTCAGCATGCCCTTTTCGCGGGCCAGTTCCTGCATCCGTTCCTGCAGCTTCTCGAAAGCGCGCACCTCGATCTGCCGGATCCGCTCTCGGCTGACATCGTATTGGCCCGAAAGTTCCTCCAGCGTCACCGGCCGGTCGGACAGGCGGCGCTGGGTCAGGATGTCGCGTTCGCGCTCGTTCAGCACCGACATCGCATCGGCCAGCAATTCGCGCCGCGCCTCGAGCTCGTCGCGTTCCTCGTAATCGGCGGCCTGGTCGGCATCTTCGTCCTCCAGCCAGTCCTGCCACTGCATCGTGCCTTCGCCCTCCTGCCCCACGGTGGCATTGAGCGAGGCATCGCCCCCCGACAGGCGGCGGTTCATCGAGATGACCTCGTCCTCGGTCACGCCGAGATCATGGGCGATCCGCTTCACCGCCTCGGGCCGCAGATCGCCTTCCTCCAGCGCGCCGATCCGGGCCTTGGCCTTGCGCAGGTTGAAGAACAGCTTCTTCTGCGCCGAGGTGGTGCCCAGCTTCACAAGGCTCCACGAGCGCAGGATGTATTCCTGGATCGAGGCGCGGATCCACCACATGGCATAGGTGGCCAGACGGAAACCCTTTTCCGGGTCGAACCGCTTCACCGCCTGCATCAGGCCCACATTCGCCTCCGAGATCACCTCGGCCTGCGGCAGGCCGTAGCCGCGATAGCCCATGGCGATCTTGGCCGCGAGCCGCAGATGCGAGGTGACCATCCTGTGCGCGGCTTCGGTGTCGCCATCCTCGACCCAGCGCTTGGCCAGCATGTATTCCTCTTCCGGCTCCAGAAGCGGGAACTTGCGAATTTCCTGAAGATAGCGCGTCAGCCCGCCTTCGGGCGACGGCGCCGGTAGATTGTTATAGTTGCTCATGTCTGCTCCCTCCCAATGTATATGGGCTTAACATACCAGATAGGTCAGCATTACCGACAGATCAAGCCCCGGGATCGCATCTTCATTACCATATATGAACGAAAACCCGCCGCTTCGCGATCCATGTGTCAACGAAATCACGTCGAATTGCGCCTGTCGCGAGACCGCGGGACCGGCACGGCGCGCAGTCTTGCACGGCCCCCTTTCCCGTCGCTTGCGGGCGGTGGCGGCAGAACGCGCTCAGCTTTCTGCGGGTGTCGAGGCGCGCAAGCTGTCGATGAGGCGCGCCATGTCATAGGGCAGTGGCGCCTCGAAACGCAGCAACTGGGCTGTCACGGGATGCTCGAAGCCGAGAACGCCGGCATGCA
>JBKHDP010000062.1:0-14019 GCA_046541255.1 Paracoccaceae bacterium
CCGTCACCGCCTCTTGCTGTTCATTTTCGGCAGTGGCCGGGGCGACGATCACCCGCTCCTCCGAGGCGATGGTGCGGCCATCCACATCCATCGACAGGCTGAGGACACGCGGGGTCTCGCTGGTGCCAAGGGTGAGGAAGGTGAAGAAGCTGCCGCCGGCATCCGCATCCGCCTCTGCGATCCGGGCGCCGTCCAGCAGGATCGCAACCCGGGCGCGCGGCGCGCCACGGCCTGCCAGCTGGGCGGTGCCGTCCGGCTCGACCCGGAACACGTCGAAGCGCGGCGGCGCGGGCGGAGCCGCGGGAGCGCCGGCCTCCGCAGCGGGTTTGGCCCGGGGGGTCTCCGCGTCGGAGCCCTGCCCCTGTTCCGATTGCCGCTCGGTCCCTGGCGCGGCCTGTTCCTGCCCTGCCTCCGGTTCCGCGTCGATGCGCGGCAAAGGCAGCGGCGACGGAGGATCCGCCGGGCGCGGCCCGATCACCCCGGCCGAATAGAGGCCGAGCGCGACCGCCGCCGCCCCCGCAACACCGAGTATCGCAAGGGATGCCGATCCCCCCAGGCCGGGCTTTCCGTTCATCGCGATCCTTCCGCCTGATCCCGTGGTGCCGACGGTTGAGCGACCGTAGCAACAAGGCTATCACGGGTCAAAACCACTAGCGACAAAAGGCTTCCCATGTCCAGACACTCCGTCTGCGTCTACTGCGGCTCGCGCAGCGGCGCCACACCTTCCTTTGCCGAAGAAGCCACGAAACTCGGCCACGCGCTGGCCGAGAACGGCTGGAGGCTGGTCTATGGCGCGGGCGATGTGGGGCTGATGGGCGCGGTGGCCCGTGCCGCCTACGAGGCGGGCGGTGCCACGCTGGGCGTGATCCCGATGCACCTGGTGGCGCGCGAGGCCAGCCGGATCGAACCGGGCCGCCATGTCGTGACCGAGAACATGCACGAGCGCAAGAAGGTGATGTTCATGAACAGCCACGCGGTCGTGGTGCTGCCGGGCGGCGCCGGATCGCTGGACGAGTTCTTCGAGGTGCTGACCTGGCGCCAGCTGGGGCTGCACGACAAGCCGATCTACCTGCTGAACGTGGCCGGCTACTGGGATCCGCTGCTGGCGCTGGTGGATCACGTGATCGATCAGGGTTTCGCGGATGCCTCGTTGCGCGGTTTCGTCACCAGCATCGCCTCCACCGAGGAGCTGACCGGCGCCCTGCGCGAAGCCCTTTCGCGGCGCAGCGACGACAGCGAGTAGATCGCCAGCGCCGTCCAGATCACCGGAAAGGCGATCGCGTGCCAGAGCCCGACGGGTTCCGCGAAGATCAGCACCGCCACGAGGAACTGCAAGGTGGGGTTGAGATATTGCACCAGCCCCACCGTCGCCAGCGTGATCCGCCGCGCGGCATAGGCGAAAAGGATCAGCGGGGTGCCCGTCAGCGGACCCGCAAGCATCAGCAGCAGACTGTCGGCGAGCGACGTGCCGAACACCCCGCCCTCGCGATGCGCCAGCCACAGGATCGCCAGCGCGATCGGCGCCAGCAGCAGCACCTCGCCCGCCACCGACAGCACCGGCCCCATGTCCAGACGTTTCTTGATGAGCCCGTAGGCGCCGAAACTGCCGGCCAGCGCCAGCGATATCCAGGGCGCCACCCCCTGCCCCGCGGTCAGCAGCACCACCGCCCCCGCGGCCAGGCCCACCGCCAGCCATTGCGCCCGGGTCAGCCGCTCGGACAGGACCAGCCAGCCCAGCAGCACCGCCACAAGCGGGAAGATGTAGTAGCCCAGGCTGGCCTCGGTGGCGCGGCCAATCTGGATCGAGAAGATGAAGAAGAACCAGTTGGTGGCGATGGTAAGCCCCGCCAGCAGCACGCGAAAGGCGGTGGCCCGCTCGGTCACCGCGCGGCGCAACTGGCCCAGCCGGCGCTGCACGGCCAGCACGGCGCCGAAGAACAGCAGCGACCACAGCGTGCGATGGGCCAGAAGTTCCAGCGGCGGCACATGGTCGAGCAGCTTGTAATAGAGCGCGGAGAGCCCCCAGATGCAGCAGCACAGCACCATGGCCGCGACCCCGCGCGCGGCCTCTGTCATCCGCCCGCCTCCCTGTCACCGGGTCTGAGTGCCCTCAAAGGCACGCGGGCGCAAGCCGCCTCACAGGCTTTCGGCCAGGATTTTCTCCATCCGGTCGAGGGGATGGTTGGTCAGATCCTTGTGGATCTCGGCCACCACCTTGGCCGCGACCTCCTCGTGCATCTTGTCGCGCAGCGCACCCAGGACACGATCGGGCGCGGCGATCACCAGCCGCTCGAATGCGCCCTGATGCGCATACTGGTAAAGCAGGGTGGCCAGGTCCGCGGCGAAACGCTCCTTGGCGAGGCGGTGCCAGTCGGTCTCGTCCAGCGCCGACCGCTGGTTCCCGCTGCCCGCATCGGGCATGCGGCCCGGCGTGTCGGTGCCCTGGTCGCGGCTGGGCGGATTTTCCTGCGCGTTCTTGCGGACAACCTCCAGGTGGGGGTCCTCGGCATCGGTCAGGTTGTGCAGGAAAAGCGCCTTCTCGCCATCGGCGACGAGCACCCAGGTTCCATGCGTGAGCAGTTCGGACATGTGGTCTCCCTTCTTCGCGGGGTGGGGCGTATCGATCTCGCGACGGTTCAACATTCGCGGGACAGGCATGGTTCCGCAACGAAAAACCCTCCGGCCGGGGGCCGGAGGGTCATTCCGTTACCGGGACGGGCCGCGCTTACATGCGCGACGCCACGTTCTCCCAGTTGACCAGCTTTTCGAGGAAATTCTGCAGGTAGGCCGGGCGCTTGTTGCGGAAATCGATGTAGTAGGAATGTTCCCACACGTCGCAGCCCAGCAGCGCGGTCTGTCCGAAGCACAGCGGGTTCACGCCGTTCTCGGTCTTGGTGACCTTGAGGCTGCCATCGGTGTCCTTGACCAGCCAGGCCCAGCCAGAGCCGAACTGACCGGCACCGGCGGCGGCGAATTCCTCCTTGAACTTGTCGACCGAGCCGAAGGCTTCGGTGATCGCCTTTTCCAGCTCGCCCGGCATCTTCTTCTCGCCGGGGCCCATCATCTCCCAGAACTGCATGTGGTTCCAGTGCTGGGAGGCATTGTTGAAGATGCCGTTCTGCGCCACGGCGCCCGCCTGGTAGGTGCCCTTGACGATCTCTTCGAGGCTCTTGCCCTCCCATTCGGTGCCGGCAATCAGCTTGTTGCCGTTGTCCACATAGGCCTTGTGGTGGATATCGTGGTGATACTCCATCGTCTCGCGCGACATGCCCAGATCAGCCAGAGCGTCATGGGCATAGGGAAGGTCGGGAAGTTCGAAAGCCATTGTTGGACCCCTCGTTGTTGGCGTGTTTCCGTCGATGAGGACTAGATGTGTCTGCGGGGGCGACAAGGTCAACCCCTTGGCGAGACAACGCCTGCGGGGCGGGTGGGGTTTCCGAAACCCTGCCGGACAGCTCGACGAGACCCGGGCCCGGCCGTTGTGGCCGGGGCCCGGCATCCAGACCGGGGATGGCGCGGGCGAAGGCCGCTCAGTCCCAGCCCACCTCGCTGCCGGGCCGGGCGGCACCGCTCAGCAGGTCGAAGACATAGCGTGCCACCGAGCGGAAGCAGATCAGCCGCAACGTCGTTTCGTCCGGCATCCAGAAGGCCGCCGGCACCTGGGTCAGCCGCGTGCGGCGGATCTCGCCGGGCCCGAAGGCGCCCGCGCGCATGTCGACCGGCGCGAGTTTCATGATCACCTCGCGCAGCCCCCTGCCCTGCAGCTCGAACATCGCGCGCGCGTCGGAGACGTTCAGCGCCAGCGCGTGCATGTTCGCCAGCGCCTCGGCAAGTTGCACTTCCAGCGTCTCGGCCTCGTCGCGGGCACAGAACAGCATCAACTCGTCCGGCGACATCCAGGCCAGCGCCCTGCCTCGCGGGCCGGTTTCGATCGCCCGGGTCCCCGGCACCGCCACGCCGCAGACATCGCGAAGCCCCATGGCGAAGCCCTCGCCCTCTTCCGACAGGTCCCCGCGCAGGGTGATCATGCCCTGAGGGCCCAGTTCGCGGACCGTCACATAGCCCTGGTATTCCGCGCCGCCGAGGGCGGTTGCCGGCTCAGACATCCTGCTTGGTCCCTTCCTTGTCGTAGAACACCGGCTCGACGATCCGCGCGCGGATCACCGTGCCGTCGGTCCGGGGAAATTCCAGCACCTCGCCCATGCGGTCCGGGCCGCGATGCACCAGCCCCATGGCGATCCCCCGGCCAAGATTGGCCGAGAAATAGGTCGAGGTCACGCGGCCCTGGGTATTGCGCTGGCCGTTTGCATTGGTGCCGGGCGCGGTGGCATAGGCGCCGTCGGGCAGAACCGAGCCGTCCTCGGTTTCCAGCCCCACCAGCTTCCAGCGGTCCGGATCCGTCATGTGGGGACGCTCCTGCGCGCGCTTGCCAAGGAAATCCGCCTTCTTCTTCGAGATCGCCCAGTCGAGGCCAAGATCCTGCGGGATCACCGTGCCGTCGGTCTCGTCCCCGATCATGATGAAGCCCTTCTCGGCGCGCAGGACGTGCAGCGCCTCGGTGCCGTAGGGCATCGCGCCAAGCCCGGCGCCTTCGTGATGCAGCCGC
Organism: Paracoccaceae bacterium; assembly: GCA_046541255.1. Lineage (GTDB taxonomy): Bacteria > Pseudomonadota > Alphaproteobacteria > Rhodobacterales > Rhodobacteraceae > Rhodosalinus. The sequence continues at coordinate 4,607 of JBKHDP010000062.1, forward strand.
TCCCACAATGCCGCGCCGTGGCCCGCCGGGGTGGCGATCTCGTAGCTCAGCTCTCCCGAGAACGAGATCCGGAACAGCCGCACCGGAACCCCGCCCAGCGTGCCCTCCGTCCAGGCCATGAAGGGCAGCGCCTCCTTCGAGACATCCATCCCGCCCAGCCGTTCCAGCAGCTTGCGCGCATTCGGCCCCACGACGGCGATCTGGGCCCAGTGCTCGGTCACGTTGGCCGTCCAGACCTTCCAGTCCCACCATTCGGTCTGGAGCCACTCCTCCATATGGGCATGGATATGCTCGGCACCGCCGGTGGTGGTGTGGCACAGGAAGCTGTCCTCGTCGATCCGCGCCACGACGCCGTCATCCATCAGGAAACCATTCTCGTTGCACATCAGCCCGTAGCGGCAGCGGCCCGGTTTCAGCGTGGACATCATGTTGGTGTAGAGCATGTCGAGAAAACGCGGCGCGTCCGGCCCCTTGACGATGATCTTGCCCAGGGTGGAGGCGTCGAGCAGGCCCAGCGCCTCGCGGGCGTTGCGGACTTCCCGGTTCACCGCGGCCTCGGTGCTTTCGCCCGCGCGGCGGTAGCAATAGGGTCGGCGCCACTGGCCCACCGGCTCCCATTCGGCGCCGTGCCTCTCGTGCCAGTCATGCATCGGGGTGCGGCGGATCGGCTGGAACGTATCGCCCCGCGAAGGCCCGGCGATCGCGCCCATGGAGATCGGCGTGTAGGGCGGGCGGAAGGTGGTGGTGCCCACCTGCGGGATCGCCGCGCCCAGTGCCTGCGACAGCACCGCCAGCCCGTTGATGTTGCTGAGCTTGCCCTGGTCGGTGGCCATGCCCAGCGTGGTGTAGCGCTTGGCGTGCTCGACGCTTTCATAGCCCTCGCGCGCGGCCAGCTGCACGTCCGACACCTTCACGTCGTTCTGGTAGTCGAGCCAGGCTTTCATCCGCAGCTTGATGTCGGCGCCATGCGGCATCATCCACACGGGCTCCAGCGGGGTCTCGGGCTGGGCCTCGGCCCGCGGCGCATCCGCTCCGGCGCCCCTGTGCCCGGTGGCGCGCGCGGCGGCACGGCCCGCCGCATGGGCGTCGGCCAGCCCCTCGGCCAGGCCCGACATGCCGTTGGCCGCACCGGCCGAGATCACGAAAGGCCGCCCGTCATGGCCGGTGGGCGCGCGTTCGGGATCGGGGCGGAAACAGGCCTGCGCCTCGTCCCAGCTCAGCTTGCCGCCGCAATGCGACCACAGATGCACCACCGGCGACCAGCCGCCCGACATCGCCACCGCGTCGCAGCGGATCTCCTCCAGCGGGCTGCCCTCACCGGCCTGGGCGCAGATCGACACCCCCTCCACGCGCTTGCCGCCCTTCACCGTCGCGATGCCCTTGCCGGTCTCCACGCGGATGCCGGCGGCGCGGGCCGCCTGCATCAGCGCGCCGCCGCCGCCCGCGCGGGCATCGAGGATCGCGGGCACCTGCAGCCCGGCCTCCAGGAGCACCAGCGCGGTGCGATAGGCATCGTCGTTGTTGGTGACGATCACGGTGCGGTCGCCCGGCGAGACACCCCAGTTCACCACGTAGTCGCGCAGCGCCGAGGCCAGCATCACCCCGGGCACGTCGTTGCCGGCGAAGGCGAGCGGCCGTTCGATCGCCCCCGTGGCGGTGACCACCTGGCCCGCCCGGATCCGCCACAGCCGATGGCGCGGGCCATCCCGGCCGGGCGCGTGATCGGCCACGCGCTCGTAGCCCAGGACATAGCCGTGATCATAGACCCCCGCGCCCATGGTGCGGGCGCGCAGGGTGACGTTCTCCATCGCCTTCAGCGCGGCGATCGTCGCGTCGATCCACTCGGCCACCGGCCGGCCCTCGACCGTCCCGCCATCGACAGGCGCGCGGCCACCCCAATGGGCGGTCTGCTCGATCAGCAGCACCGAGGCGCCCGCCTCGCCCGCCGCGCGCGCGGCCTGAAGGCCCGCCACGCCGCCGCCCACCACCAGCACGTCCACGAAGGCATAGAAATGCTCGTAGCTGTCGGCATCGGGCTCGGCGGGCGCCCGGCCCAGCCCCGCCGACTGGCGGATGAAGGGTTCGTAGATGTGCTTCCAGAACGGGCGCGGGTGGATGAACGTCTTGTAATAGAACCCCGCGGGCAGGAAGCGTGCGAAAGCGGTGTTCACCGCGCCCAGGTCGAATTCCAGGCTGGGCCAGTGGTTCTGGCTGGTGGCGGTCAGCCCGTCGAAAAGCTCGGTCGTGGTGGCGCGCTGGTTCGGCTCGAACCGGGCGCCCGTCCCGAGATTGACCAGCGCGTTGGGCTCTTCGGCGCCCGAGGCGACGGGGCCGCGCGGGCGGTGATACTTGAACGACCGGCCCATCAGCATCTGGCCGTTGGCCATGAGCGCCGAGGCCAGCGTGTCGCCCTCGTAGCCGGTGAGGCGCTTGCCGTTGAAGGTGAAGGACAGCTGGCGGGCGGTGTTCACCAGCCGGCCGGGCCGGGGCAGTCTCGTGCTCATGCGAACTCTCTCCAGCGCCAGCCCGGGCGCTTCGCGGTGATGGCCTCGCGGATCTCCTGCGGGGGCTCGGTGGTCTGGGCGGGATAGGTGCCGAACACCTCCAGCGTCACGGTGCAGCGGGCGGCGTGGAACCACTTGCCGCAGCCCATGGCATGGCGCCAGCGCTCGAAATGCACGCCACGCGGGTTCTCGCGCAGGAAGAGGTATTGCTCGAAGGACTCGTCGTCCGAGCCCGGGCCATGACGTTTCAGATGCGCCTCGCCGCCGGGATGCAGCTCGGTTTCCTCGGCCATGACGCCGCAACAGGGGCATTCGAGGATCAGCATGTCGCGCGTTCCTTCGGGTTCTCGCGCCAAAAGTCTTCCAAAGACTTTTGGCAAAATCTTTTGCAAAGATTTTGCGGCCGGGACAGCATCAATGCGCCACCCCCGCCGCCACGCTTTCGTCGATGAATTTCCCCTCGCGGAAGCGCCACATGGAGAAATCCTCGGCCAGCGGGCCGGGCTCGCCGCGCGCCACCAGCTCGGCCATGGCCCAGCCCGAGCCGGGGATCGCCTTGAACCCGCCGGTGCCCCAACCGCAATTGATGAAGACGTTCTGCACGGGCGTCTTCGAGATGATCGGCGAGCGGTCGCCCGTCATGTCCACGATCCCGCCCCACCAGCGCAGCATCTTGAGGCGCGAGATGATCGGGAAGGTCTCGACCAGGGCGCGCACCGTTTCCTCCACATGATGGAAGCTGCCGCGCTGGGTGTAGTTGTTGTAGCCGTCCGCACCCCCGCCGATCACCATCTCGCCCTTGTCGGACTGGCTCATGTAGCCGTGCACCGTGTTGGCCATCACCACCACGTCCATGCAGGGCTTGATCGGCTCGGAGACCAGCGCCTGCAGCGCCACGCTCTCGATCGGCAGGCGGAAGCCGGCCATGTCGGCCACCACGCCGGAATGGCCCGCCACCACGATGCCCAGCTTCTCGCAGTCGATGGGACCGCGGGTGGTGTCCACCCCCACCACCTTGCCGCCCTCGCGGCGCACCGCGGTGACCTCGCATTGCTGGATGATGTGCATGCCCATGTCCGAGCAGGCCCGCGCATAGCCCCAGGCCACCGCGTCGTGCCGGGCGGTGCCCGCGCGATCCTGCCAGAGCGCGCCCAGCACCGGGTAGCGCGGCCCGTCGAGATTGATGATCGGCACCAGTTCCTTGACGCGCCGGGGCGAGATGAACTCGGTCCTGACGCCCTGCAGCGCGTTGGCATGCGCCGTGCGGGTGTAGCCGCGCACCTCGTGCTGGGTCTGGGCCAGCATCATCACGCCGCGGGGGCTGAACATGATGTTGTAGTTCAGCTCCTGGCTCAGCGTCTCGTAGAGGCTGCGCGCCTTCTCGTAGATCGCGGCGGAAGGGTCCTGCAGGTAGTTCGAGCGGATGATCGTGGTGTTTCGGCCCGTGTTGCCGCCCCCCAGCCAGCCCTTCTCGATCACCGCCACGTTGCGGATGCCGTGGTTCTTGCCGAGATAGTAGGCCGTGGCCAGACCGTGACCGCCCGCGCCGATGATGATCACGTCGTAGCGTTTCCCGGGCTCGGGGCTGGTCCAGGCGCGCTCCCAGCCGGTATGGTAGCGGGCGGCCTCGCGGGCGATGGCGAATGCGGAATAGCGTCTCATGGGCCTCGAATCCGTGCGGGTGCGCTGCGGTGATACCTGCACCGCTGGGCCGGTCCAACCACGTTCGGTTGCGTCACAATCGGTTTCGGTTGCGACATGGCGCGCCTCATGTCCGATTTGCCCTTTTTTCGCGGGGAGCCGAGATATAGATCACCCTTGTCTCGGTATGGAGGACCCATGGCCTTTTGGATCATCGTCGTCGCGCTCGCGCTCTGTGTCACTGCCCTGCTGACGCTGGCCGCCTTGCGCGCGCGCGCGCAGGCCGCGGAGGTCGCGGAATACGATCTGCAGGTCTATCGCGACCAGTTGAAGGAAGTGGAGCGCGACCTGGCGCGCGGCGTGATCGGCCCCGAGGATGCCGAGCGCCTGCGCACCGAGGTGTCGCGCCGGATCCTCGCCGCCGATGCCACGACCCGGAACGCGCGCGCCGGCGAGACGGCGCAGCCGGCCTGGGCCGGGCCGGGGCTTGCGGCGGCGCTGCTGGTCGCGCTGGTGGGCGGGGGCCTGTGGATCTATCGCGATCTGGGCGCGCCGGGCTATGGCGATCTGCCGCTGGTCAGCCGGATGCAGCAGGCCGACGAGATGCGCGAGAACCGCCCCGGCCAGCGCGAGGCCGAACAGCAGGTACCGGCCGCGCCAGAGCCCGAGATGGCGCCTGATTATGCCGAACTGATGCAGCGCCTGCGCGCCGCGGTGGCCGAGCGCCCGGCCGATCTGGAGGGCAACAAGCTGCTCGCCCGCAACGAGGCGGCGCTGGGCAATTTCGACAAGGCCTATGCCGCGCAGGAACGCATCCTGTCGATCAAGGGCACCGAGGCGACCGCGTCGGATTACGCCGATTACGCCGAAATGATGATCATGGCGGCGGGCGGCTATGTCTCGCCACAGGCGGAGGCGGCGCTGAGCGCGGCGCTGGCGCGCGACGAAAGCAACCCGGTGGCGCGCTACTACATCGGGCTGATGTTCCAGCAGACCGGACGGCCCGATCGCGCCTTCCGCATCTGGTCGAACCTGCTGAGCGAAAGCGCGCCGGGCGCGCCCTGGGTGGCGCCGATCCGCGAGCAGATCGAACGGGTGGCCCGGCTGGCCGGCGTGGAGTACGAATTGCCGCCGCTGGAAAACGCGCCCGTGTCGGGGCTGGGCGGGCCCAACGCCGAGGACATCGAGGCGGCCGAGGACATGAGCCCCGAGGATCGCATGGAGATGGTCCGGGGCATGGTCCAGGGCCTTTCCCAACGGCTGGCCGAGCAGGGCGGCAGCGCGGCGGAATGGGCCCGCCTGATCGGCGCGCTGGGCGTTCTGGGCGAGACCGACCAGGCGCGCACGATCCTGGCAGAGGCGCGGCAGACCTTCGCCAGCGATGCCGCGGCGCTGGCGCAGATCGAGGCGGCGGCGCGGGATGCCGGCATCGAGGGATGATCCACGAGGAGATCGTCGCCTTTGCCGCCGCCCTGCCCCGCGGCCACGCGATTGCCGGGCTGGACCTGGGCGAGAAGACGATCGGCGTGGCGGTCTCGGACCGGCTGCTGGCGGTGGCCACGCCGCTGGAAACCGTGAAGCGCAGCAAGTTCACCCAGGATGCGGAGCGGCTGCGCGCGATCTTCGCCGCGCGCGAGATCGGCGGGGTGATCCTGGGCCTGCCGCGCAACATGGACGGCTCGGAAGGGCCGCGCTGCCAGTCCACCCGCGCCTTCGCGCGCAATCTGGACCGGCTGATCCCCGAGATGCCGATCGGCTTCTGGGACGAACGGCTTTCCACGGTGGCGGCAGAACGGGCGTTGCTGGAGGCGGATACGTCAAGAAAACGTCGCGCCGAGGTGATCGACCATGTTGCCGCGTCCTATATCCTGCAGGGTGTTCTGGATCGGCTCCGGCACCTGGGGCAGGCATGAGGCAGGAAAGATGACCGACGCAGTGTGGAAACGGGACGAGATCGAGTCGCCTTGCGTGAAGATCTGCGTGATCCATCCCGAGGCCCGGCTCTGCGCCGGCTGCCTGCGCTCTGTAGAGGAGATCACGCAATGGTCGCGCATGACCCCCGAGGCGCGGCGTGCGGTGATGGCGGAGCTGCCCGGACGCGCCGGTCAGCTCAAGAAGCGCCGCGGCGGGCGGGCCGCGCGCCTGGCCCGCGACCGGGACTGAGCCGCGCGAGGGAAACGCCGCGCCGGCTGATCCCGCGGCGCGCGGAGTGCTACCATCCCAGCGACTTGCGCAACATGTTGCCCGCCACCAGCAGCAGGAACACCGCGAAGACCCGCCGCAGCGGCCGGGCATCCATCGCATGGGCGATCTTGACCCCCAGCGGGGCGGTCAGCAGCGTCATGGCGATCACCACCGCGAAGGCGGGCAGGTTCACCGCACCGATGGTAAGGGGCGGGCGCCCCTCGGTGACCTCCAGCAGCAGGAAGCCCGCCACGCCGGGCACCGCGATCAGCAGGCCGAATCCCGCCGCGGTCGCCACGGCGCGGTGGATCGGCACGCCGTAGAGGCTCATCAGCGGCACGCCGAAACTGCCGCCGCCGATCCCCATCAGCACCGACAGGAACCCGACCAGCGGCGACAGAGCCCCGCGAACGACCCCGCCCGGCATCCGCAGCCCCAGCCGCCATTCCGCCCGTCCCAGCCCGAGATAGAGCCCGATCACCAGGCCCAGCACCCCGAAAACACCCTGCAACGTCGACGACCGCAGCGTGGCGGCCAGCAGCACGCCCAGCACCGCGCCCAGGGCGATGCCCGGTGCCCAGCTGCGCAGGATCTGCCAATCCACCACGCCCTTGCGGTTGTGCGACAGCACCGAGCGCGCAGAGGTGACGACGATCGTGGCCAGCGAGGTGGCCAGGCAGATCTGCATCAGCTGCGGGCCGGAATAGCCCAGTGTCTGGAAGGCATAGAAGAAGGCGGGCACCAGCACGATCCCGCCCCCCACGCCCAGCAGCCCCGCCAGCACCCCCGCGAAGGCACCGATCACCAGCAGCATCACCAGCATCTGCAGCAGCAACATCGTATCGGGCATCGGCGTGCTCTCCCAGGTCGTCGAACGGCGCCAGATAGACAGGTTTTCTCGGCTGTCCACAATCGAAAAGCCCGCGCGCGAGGCCCGGGCAAGCAAGCGCCCCGCCCCCGACGCGACAGGTCGATGCGACAGGAGCGGGTTTCAGGCGGCTTCGCTCCGCGGGACATGGGCCAGGGCGGCCTCCAGCAGCTCCAGCCCTGCCCCGGGCTGTGCCGCGCCCTCGGACAGGGTGCGTCGCCAGGCGCGGGCGCCCGGCAGGCCCGCGAACAGCCCCAGCATGTGCCGCGTGACCTGGTGCAATCGACCGCCTGCTTCGAGATGATGGGCGATATGGGGCATCATCTCTTCCACCACCTGATGGCGGGACTTGCGGCCGGGCCGGCCGAAGATCACGTCGTCGGCCGGCAGCAGGATCGCCGCCGGATCGTGATAGGCCGCCCGGCCGACCATCACCCCGTCGAGCCCGCGATCCAGAAAATCCCGCGCTGCCGAAAGCGTTTGCACGCCGCCGTTCACGCTGATCTCCAGATCCGGGAACCGCGCCTTCATCGCGTGAACCAGGGCGTAGTCCAGCGGCGGGATGTCCCGGTTCTCCCTCGGGCTCAGCCCCTGCAGCCAGGCCTTGCGGGCATGGATCGCCACGCGCCGGACACCGGCGGCCGAGATCGCCTCGAGAAAGGCAGGCAGAACCTCCTCGGGCCTCTGGTCATCCACACCGATCCGGCATTTCACGGTCACCTCGACGGTGGCAACCGCGCGCATCGCGGCGACGCAATCGGCCACCAGCCCGGGCGACTTCATCAGGACCGCCCCGAACGTGCCCGACTGCACCCGGTCGGACGGGCAGCCCACGTTCAGGTTGACCTCGTCGAACCCGGCGTCGCAGGCCATCCGTGTGGCCTGCGCCAGCTCCTTCGGATCCGAGCCGCCCAGTTGCACGGCCACAGGGTGCTCGGCCGGATCATGCGCCAGAAGATGCAGCGCACCGCCCTGCACCAGGGCCGGCGCGGTAACCATCTCGGTATAGAGCAGCGCCTCGCGGGACATCAGCCGGTGGAAGAACCGGCAATGCCGGTCCGTCCAGTCCATCATCGGGGCCACGCTTAGCCGCGCGGCCCGCCCGACGCCTGAAATCCCCTGTACTACTGGCTCTGCGCTCATGGTCACCTGACCGGATTTCCTCGATTTGGCGGCCTTTTGCCCCCGATTTCACGGGTGATGCAACAGGATGTTGTACCCAACCCGAATTGATGCACCGCCCGCCAGCGGCTCCGGAGCCTCGCCTCGATGCCGCGAAGGCCCGCTCTCCGCCGGATGCTCGGGCCAGAGGGATCGCCCCCCAGGACCAAGCCCAGAAAGCAGACCCGGATGGGTATCATCATTGCACGCCCGGCGAAAGACGGCGCGAAGGGCCACACGGCGGGCCCTTCCCCCTGCCGGTCTCTCATTGATGGCCGGACTCTGCAGCTTGGTTTCGGGTATTCCGCGTCAGGGCATCGAGGACGAGACCAACGCCGCGGCAGGCGCGTACGAAAAGAAGGCGGCGCGACGCGGCCGGCCACCGCGATCATCACCGATCCCATGCATTTGGCCATCGCGTCGCGCCACGACCCGGCCCCCGGCGCGGTGCCTTGCGGTGCCGGTCGCGGATCGGCGCGCTATTGCGCGCGCAGCCGGAACCGTTGCACCTTGCCGGTGGCCGTCTTGGGCAGCGCCTCGGTGAACACCACGCGGCGCGGATACTTGTAGGGCGCGATCGTGGCCTTCACGAAATCCTGCAGGGTCTTGACCATGGCCGCGTCGCGCGCCGCCCCCTCGGCCAGTACCACATGGGCCTCGACGATCTGGCCGCGATCCGGGTCGGGCGCCCCCACGACGGCGCATTCCAGCACCAGATCATGGGCCAGCAGCGCGGCCTCCACCTCGGGTCCGGCGATATTGTAGCCCGACGAGATGATCATGTCGTCATTGCGCGCGGCGAAGTGGAAATAGCCCTGATCGTCCTGGACGAAAGTGTCGCCGGTGATGTTCCAGCCGTCCTGAACGTAGTCGCGCTGGCGCGGATCGGCGAGATAGCGGCAGCCCGTGGGGCCCTTCACCGCCAGCCGCCCGGGCGTACCGCGCGGCAGTTCGTTCATCGCGTCGTCGACGATCCGCGCCTCGTAGCCCGTGACCGGGTAGCCGGTGCAGGCAGGCCTGGCATCGCCCAGCCGGTTCGAGATGAAGATGTGCAG
>JBKHDP010000063.1:0-14004 GCA_046541255.1 Paracoccaceae bacterium
GCATAGACCGGGCGGCTGCCGCGCTCTGCCGCCTCGACGCTGGCACCGGCGTCGGGCGCAAGGGTGGAGAGGTCGAATTTCGGGCGCTTGCCGATCACCGTGCTGCGCAGGTTCAGCACCCGGATCGCGCTGGTCAGAAGCCGGCCGTAGATGCCGCGATAGGTGGTTTCGAACGCCTCGGTCAGCGCCTCGCGGGTCAGGGCCGCGACCTCGCCATTCTTCACGGTCACCGATAGCGGCACGGCCACGGTATGGGTCTGGCCGAGATAGGCCATGTCCAGCTCGAACCGGGCCTCGCGGGCGGCAAACTCCGTTCCGGCGGCATCCAGTACCGCCTCGCCCTCGTCCAGATGCGCCTGCATCTGGCCGCGCAGCATGTCCAGATCGACGCTGGCCACCATCGCGCCCACCGTCTGCACGAAATCCTGCCGCATGTCGGCGATCACGCAGCCCATGGCCGAGGTCACGCCGGGATAGCGCGGCACCAGCGCGCGGCCGATACCCACCTCCTCGATCATCGCGCCGGCATGCAGCGCGCCGCCGCCGCCGAAGGGCATGAAGGCGAAGCGTTCGGGATCGAAGCCGCGCTCGATCGAGACCAGCCGGATCGCGCCCGCCATGGCGGAGTTCGCCACGCGGATGATGGCTTCGGCCGCGTCCATCGTGGACAGACCGAGCGGTTGGCCCACATGGGCGTCGATGGCGGCCCTGGCGGCCTCAAGGTCCAGCGCGCCCAGCCCCTTGCCGATGGGGCGCGCCGCGTCGATGCGGCCCAGAACGATATTGGCGTCGGTCACGGTGGGCCGGTCGTTGCCGCGCCCGTAAGCCACCGGCCCGGGGTCGGAGCCGGCCGACTCGGGCCCGATCTGCAACAGCCCGCCCGCATCCACCGAGGCGATCGAGCCGCCGCCGGCGCCGATCGTGGCGATCTCGATCATCGGGGTGCGGACCACCAGGCCGAAATCGATCGCGGTCTGGGGCGAAAGCACCGTCTCGCCCCCCGCGATCAGCGAGACGTCGAAGCTGGTGCCGCCCATGTCGCCGGTGATGACGTTCTCGTAGCCCGCGCTGCGCGCGATGTAGCCCGCGGCGATCACGCCGGCGGCCGGGCCCGAAAGCGCCGTGCGCACCGGCAGGCGGCAGGCGGTATCCACCGACATCACGCCGCCATTCGATTGCACGATCATGAACTCGCCGGTGGAGCCGCCCTCCTTCAAGGCCTTCTCCAGCCGGTCGAGATAGCCGGCCACCTCGGGTTGCAGGTAGCCGTTGAGCGTGGTGGTCGAGAACCGTTCGTATTCGCGGATCTCGGGCAGGATCTCGGACGAGGCGGCCACATGCGGGTTGGGCCAGATCTCGCGCAGCGCCGCCACCGCGGCGGCCTCGTTCGCGGAATTGGCAAACGAGTTGACGAACAGCACCACGACCGCGGCGCAGCCCTGGTCGAGCAACGCGCGTCCCGCCGCGCGCACGGCGTCGAGATCCACCGGCGTTTCGACCGTGCCGTCGGCCAGCACCCGCTCGGGCACCTCGAGTCGCAGGTCGCGCGGCACCACCGGGGCGAAATCCCCGCGCAGGCCCCAGGTGCGCGGCCGGTCGCGGCGGCGCATTTCCAGCACGTCGCGGAACCCCTCGGTGGTGATCACGCCGGTCTTCGCACCCTTGCGCTCCAGCAGGGCGTTGGTGCCGGCGGTCGTGCCATGCACCACGGCGGCGATCTGTCCCAGATCCTCCACCTGCTGGCGGATGCCATCGAGGAATCCGCCCGACTGGTCGGGCCGGGTGGTGGGCACCTTGGCCACCCCGGCCGCGCCGGTTTCCAGATCGAGCGAGAAGACGTCGGTGAAGGTGCCGCCCACGTCGACACCGATGATGCGCTTGCCGCTCATGCCGAAACCTCCCGCCAGGCCGTGCCGTAGGCCGTATCCGCCTCTTCCGCGCCGAGATACCCCAGCGCCACGTCGCGCGCCACCGATGCGGCGGGCCGGTCGCCGGCCGGGCCGTAGCCGCCGCCGCCCGGCGTTTCCAGCCGGACCTTTTCGCCCTGGGTCAGCTTGATCCCCACCATCTTGGAGGCCAGCGGCGGCTTGTGCCAGCCATCCGCCTGCTCGTAGGAGAACACGTTCAGCGCGCCTTCGCCTCCGCCTGCAACGCCCTTGGGCGCGAAGCGGCCGCGCTCGCCGAAGAAGAACACCTCGGCGCCGTTCTCTTCCAGCACCTCGATCTCGTAGACCGCGCCCAGCCCGCCGCGATGGGCGCCCGTGCCGGCGCTGCCGGGGCGCAGAGCCCATTGCCGGAAGGCCACCGGATAGGCGGCTTCGAGGATTTCCACCGGCGGGATGGTCGCCATCGAAATCGGCGCGTTGCCGTGGTTGAGCCCATCGCTTTCCGGGCTGCCGCCATGGCCGCCGCCATAGAAGCTGAACATCACCCAGCGCGATCCGTTCTTGCGCTTGCCCGCGATCGACAGCGCGTTGATCGTGCCGTAGGCATTGGCCACGACCCGGTCCGGCGCGGCCTGCGAGGCGGCGCAGAAGATCACGTCGATCATCCGCAGGATCGTCTCGGTGTAGCCGCCGGTGGGCGTCGGGAACTCGGCCGACAGGAGGCAGTCATCCGGGATCACGATGTCGATCGGCCGCATCACGCCGGCATTGGCGGGCAGGCTGGGGAAGATGTGCTTGATCGCGACATAGACGCAGGCGATCGTCGTCGGCCTGGCGATGTTGATCGGCCCGGCGGCCTGCGCGGCCGTGCCGGTGAAATCCAGTGTCAGCCGGTCGCCCCTGACCTCCAGCGCCACGCGGATCGGCAGCGCCTCGTCGGTGATGCCGTCATTGTCGAGGAAATCCTCTGCTTCCCAGCGCCCGTCGGGCAGGGCGGCGACCTCCTGGCGCAACAGCGTCTCGGCCCGGTCGCCAAGCGCCGAAAGCGCGGCCTGCACCGTCTCGGCGCCGTATTCGTCCAGCAGCGCATCCAGCCGCTTCACGCCCAGGTCGAGCGCGCCCAACTGGCCGTTCAGATCGCCCTCGGCCGATTGCGGCAGCCGGGTATTCCGCATCAGGATATCCAGCACGTCGGTTTCCAACGCGCCCTCGCGTACCAGCCGTACCGGCGGGATCACCACGGCCTCCTGGAAGGCTTCGGTCGCGGCGGGGTTGTAGTTGCCCGGCACGGCGCCGCCCACGTCGTGCCAGTGGCCCACCGAGGCCAGCCAGCAGAACAGCTTGCCGTCGCGGTAATAGGGCCGCACCAGCCGCATGTCCGACAGGTGCGTGCCGCCCATATGGGCGTCGTTGAAGATCCAGACATCGCCGTCCTTCGGGCCACCCTGCCGGGCGGCCTTGTCGATCACCGCCTTCACGGCGAAAGCCATGACGCCCACGAAGATCGGCAGGCCGTTCTTGCCCTGCACCAGCGTGTCCCCGGTCTCGGCATGGTAGAGCCCGTGGCTGGCGTCATGCGCCTCGGCGATGATCGGATTGAAGGCGGCGCGGAACAGCGTCGCGTCCATCTCGTCGGCGATCTGTTCCATCCGGCCGGCGAGCACCGCCAGCGTGATCGGGTCGATGTCTCGGCTCATGCCTTGTCCTTCATTTCGGCCATGTCGTTCCAGACGTCCTGCCGGACGAGTTGATCGTCCAGCACCTCGAAGCGGTCGATGAAGCGGATGCCAGCGAAGGCGGTGCCGTCCAGCCACTCGCCCGACAGCGTGCCGAAGCAATAGACGATCCCCGTCTCGCCCTGCTGCGTCGCGTCGAAGCGTTCGTAGGTCTTGCGGACGAAGCGATAGCGCGGTTTCGACCAGGCGATCAGCTCTTCCAGCCGGGTCATGCGCACCCCGCCGGGAAAGGTCATCGCGAAGCCGGGCGCCAGCATCGCCTTTGCGCGATCGAGATCGCGCGCTTCCATCGCGGCAAGGAAACTGCGCACCAGGCCGGCCGGATCCTGACGCACCGGCCCGGGGCTGCGATGCGCCCCTCCGCGCATGTAGCCATCGGCCGCGTGTTCGGTCATCATCACCGTGATGGCCTCCTGCGGGGCCACGACGACGCTGAGCACCGCGTCGGTCAGGGCCCGTCCCAGGCGGCCCTTGGCCTCGCTGTCATAGCCCTCGATCAGGTCAACGGTCACAATCGGCATGCGCAGCTCCTCCGCTCATCGAACGGTATCATCCATAAGACAGCTTGGCGAATGAGAAAAGGACAAAAAACTTCGTATGAAGTGATACAAAACCCTTGATCTCGCGCGTTCTCCCGCTAACCATCAAGGTCAAAGGCGAGGTGTTCCGAAGTGGCTGAGAGGGGAAGCGGCAAGGTGCCGGAAGGTAGCAAGGCGCACAGGATCTATCTGCTTCTGCAGGACGAGATCGCGCGCGGCAATCCGCCCGCGGGCCAGGCGCTTCCGGGCGAATTGAAGCTGGCCGAGGATTACGGGGTCAGCCGGGTCACCATCCGCCGCGCGCTCGAGGCGCTGGAAGCGCAGGGTGTGATCGCGCGAAAGGCCGGCAGCGGCACCGTGGTGCGCAAGGCTCCGGGCGATGGTGTGGGGCTGACCGCCGATCTGACCACGCTGATGCCGCAGCTGGTCGAGATGGGGAACAAGACCACCGCGCGGCTGCTGGATTTCTCCTATGGGCCGCCAAGCCCGACCGTGGCCGACGCGCTGGGGCTGGGCGGTGCCGACCGTGTGCAACGTGCCGTCCGGGTGCGTCTGATCGAAGGGCTGCCCTTCTCGCATCTGACGACGCATGTGCCGGCCGATATCGCGCAGAACTATTCCGAGGCCGATCTTGCCACGACACCGCTTCTGCAGCTGATGGAGCGCGGCGGCGTGCGGGTGGAGCGTGCCAGCCAGCAGGTCAGCGCCACCCTGGCCTCGCCGCAGGTGGCCGAGGCGCTGAACGTGGAGGTGGGGGCGCCTCTCCTGTCGCTGACCCGGATCGTGCGTGACGCGGCCGGCCGCGGGGTGGAGCATCTCGCGGCGCTCTACCGGCCCGATCGCTTCCGGCTGGAAATGGAGCTCGACCGCGTCGGCTCGGCAGATGGGCGGCACTGGACGCCGGTCGTGATGCCCGGGGCGAGAGGGGCGGCGGAATGACTGCGCCGCGCACCCTGTTCGACAAGCTCTGGGACGCCCATCGCGTCACCTCGCGCGGCGAGGCGGATCTGCTCTGGGTGGACCGGCATTTCGTGCACGAGGGATCGCACCATGCCTTCGCCAAGCTCGCCGGGCGCGGGCTGGAGGTGGCAGAGCCCGGCCTGACCTTCGGCGTGGCGGATCACTACGTGCCCACCCGTCACCGTGACCGGCCGATCGGCGACAGCGATATCGCGCGCATGGTCCGCACGCTGGACGAGAACGCCGCCCGGCACGGCTTTCGGCTGTTCGGCCTGAACGACCCGCGACAGGGGATCGTGCATGTGGTGGGCCCGGAGGAGGGGATCACCCTGCCGGGCTGCGTGGTGGTCTGTGGCGACAGCCACACCTCGACCCACGGTGCGTTCGGCGCGATCGGATTCGGAATCGGCGCGACCGAGGTGGCGCATGTGCTCGCCACCCAGACGGTCTGGCAGCGTCGCCCGGCCTCGATGCGGATCCGGGTGGAAGGCACGCTGGGCCCCGGCACCGGGGCCAAGGATATCGCGCTGGCCTGGATCGCGCGGCTTGGCGCCGATGGCGCAAGGGGTCATGCGGTGGAATATGCCGGGTCCGCGGTGCGGGCGCTGACGATGGCCGGGCGGATGACCCTGTGCAACCTCTCCATCGAGGGCGGGGCGCGCATGGGCCTGATCGCGCCTGACGAGACCACCTTCGCCTATCTGCAGGGCCGCCCCTTCGCGCCGCAGGGCGCGGATCGGGACGCGGCGCTGGCCTATTGGGCGGGTCTGCCCTCGGATGACGGCGCGGCATTCGATCGCGAAGTGGTGCTGGACGCCGCCGAAATCGCGCCCGTCGTGACCTGGGGCACCAGCCCCGAGGACGCGCTGCCGATCACGGCCAGCCTGCCGGACCCGGCGAAGGAGGCCGATCCGAAACGCGCCGAAAAGATCCGGGCGGCGCTGGATTACATGGGGCTGACGCCGGGCCGCCCGCTGGAGGGCATCCCGGTGGACCGGATCTTCATCGGCTCCTGCACCAATGCGCGGATCGAGGATCTGCGCCGTGCCGCGGCGATCCTGAAAGGCCGCACGGCGAAAGTGCCGGGGCTCGTTTCGCCGGGCTCCTCGCTGGTCAAGAAACAGGCGGAGGAAGAGGGGCTCGACACCATCTTCCGCGATGCCGGTCTGGAATGGGCGGACTCGGGCTGTTCGATGTGCGTCGGGATGAATGGTGACCTGGTGCCGCCGGGCGAACGCTGCGCCTCGACCACCAATCGCAATTTCCGCGGGCGGCAGGGCCCCGGCGCGCGGACGCATCTGATGTCGCCGCTGATGGCGGCGGCGGCGGCAGTGACGGGCACGCTGACCGATCCGCGCCCGCTGCTGCAAGGCCGGGAGGTGGCATGAGCGAGGGCTGGACTCATCACGAGGGGCTTGCCGTGGCGTTGCCGCTGGAGGGCATCGACACCGACCAGCTGATCCCCGCGCGTTTCATGTCGCGGCCGCGCAGCGCGGGCTATGGCGATTTCCTGCTGCACGATCTGCGCAAGGATGAAAGCGGTGCGCCGCGCCCGGATTTCCCGCTGAATGCGCCGGGGGCGAGCGGCGCCTCGATCCTCGTCACCCGGCGCAATTTCGGCGGCGGCTCGTCGCGCGAAGCGGCGGTCTATGCGCTGATCGATGCCGGTTTCCGTGCCGTGGTGGCCCCGAGCTTCGGCGACATCTTCGCCGGTAACGCGGTGAACAACGGGCTGTTGCCCGCCCGCGTCTCGCCCGAGGCGGCCGAGGCGCTGCTGGCGGCCCTGGCGCGAGGGCCGGAACGGGCGAAGGTGGATCTGGAGGCGCTGACCGTGACGCTGGGAGACATGCGCCATGGCTTCGCGCTGGACGACACGTCCCGCGAGAAGCTCGTCAACGGCTGGGACGATATCGATCTGACCCGCGCCAACGCGCGTGAGATCGGCAGTTTCCGGGACGCGCTGAAGCAGGATCGCCCTTGGCTCTGGCCATAGGGGGTGCACGGCAGAGGGGCGGGACGTCCCGTGTCCTGCCGTCAGCAGGGGCCGGATGGCCCCGAAACAGGGAGAGGCCCGCGGGCCCGGAAAGACAGGAGAGCGAAATGAAACTGACGATCAAGGCCGGCCTTTATGCCGGTGCCGTGATGGTGGCCCTGCCGGCCGCCGCGGAAGACACGCTGAGCGCGGTGCACGCCTTCCCGGCGTCGCTGGTCTATTCGCAAAGCTTCCTCGAATTCGTCGACAAGGTGAACGAGCGCGGCGAGGGCGTGGTGCAGATCGAGGTGCGCGGCGGCCCCGAGGCGATCGGCATGTTCCAGCAGGCGGACGCGGTGCGAAGCGGCGTGGTGGACATGGTCTATGCGCCGGGCAGCTTCTACGCGGGCTCGCTGCCCGAGAAGGATGCGCTGGTCGCATCGAACGTGACGGCGATCGAGGCGCGCGAGAATGGCGGCATCGACCTGATCGACCAGATCCATCAGGAAAAGATGGGGGTGAAGTATCTCGGCTGGTTCGATTCGGGCGTGAGCTACAATCTCTGGTCGGTGGACGAGCCGGTTCTCGATGCCGATGGCAACCTGGACGCTTCGGGGTGGAAACTGCGCGGCAACCCCGTCTACAACGCCTTCTTCACGGAATATCTTGGCGCCAGCGTGATCGATATTCCGACCACCGAGGTCTATTCCGGTCTTGAGCGCGGCATCGTGGATGCCACGGGCTGGACCCAGATCGGCCTGCTCGATCTCAAGTGGGACGAATTCGTCAACTACCGGATCGAGCCCGATTTCTTCTCGACCGATCTCGGCGTGATCGTGAACCTGGAGAGCTGGAATGCGCTGAGCGACGAGTCCCGGGAGATCCTGACGGAAACGGCGATCGAGCATGAGAAGGCCAGCGTCGAGAAGCTGCGCGCGCAGCGCGACGAGGAATTCGCCCAGCTGGAAGAGAACGGCATGCAGGTGGTCACGCTCGAAGGCGAGGCCGCACAGAACTATCTCGACGCGGCGCGGGAACGCACCTGGGAGCGCATGCGCGAGCAGATGGAAAAGCACCCGTCCGGCGCGGGCAATTACGAGAAGCTGATCGAGCTGTTCTACGATCCGTCCAGGGATCCGGGAAACTGATCGGCGGCTCTTCCTGAAACCCGCGGCGCCGGAAAAGGCCGGCGCCGCCACTTCCCTTGAAAGGGTACGCGATGAGGCCGGTCCTTCGCCTCTATGACGGTTTGCTGGCAGGCATGGCGCTGATCGCGGCGCTTCTGCTGGTCTGGCTGATGGTCTCGATCATCATCTCCGTGGCGATGCGCAATCTGGGCATGCAACCCTTTGCCTGGCTGTTCGTGTCCAGCGAATACGGATTGTTCTACCTGACCATGCTGGGCGCGCCCTGGCTGGTCCGCAAGCGCGGACATGTGCATGTGGAACTGGTCACCGCGATGCTTCCCGAGGCCGCACAGCGGGTTCTCAGCCGTCTGGTCGCGCTGGCCTGCGTGCTGATCTGCGCGCTGCTGGCCTGGAAGGGCTACGAGCTGATGGCGCAGAACATCACGCGCAACGATTTCGATGTGCGCGCCTATTTCACGCCGAAATGGTGGCTGACGGCGGCCTTCCCGCTGTCCTTCGGCCTGATGGCGGTTGAATTCGCCCGTTTCGTCTTTGGCGAGGAACTGATGCATACCGGCGAGGCGGGGATCCACGAATGATGGAATGGTATTGGGCGCTGGCCCTGCTGCTGGGCTCCATCGTCTTTCTGATGGCGCTGGGCATGCCCGTGGCCCTGGCCTTCCTGGCGGCCAATATCGCCGGCGCCTGGTTCTTCATGGGGGGCGACAACGGCGTCACCCTGATGCTGGATAACGGGTTCGGGGCGCTGTCGCGCTTCGCGCTGATCCCGATCCCGCTGTTCCTGCTGATGGGTGAGCTGTTCTTCCATACCGGGCTCGGAGCGCGGATGTTCAACGCGATCGACCGGCTTCTGGGCCGGGTGCCGGGGCGGCTGTCCTTCGTCACGGTGATCGGGGGAACCGGGTTCGCCACGCTTTCGGGCTCTTCGATGGGCTCCACCGCGCTTCTGGGCTCGCTGATGGTGCCCGAGATGAAGGCCCGCGGCTACAAGCAGAAGATGTCGATAGGCCCGATCCTGGGTACCGGCGGGCTGGCGATCATCATCCCGCCCTCGGCCCTGGCGGTGCTGCTGGCGACGCTGGCGAAGATCGATGTGGGCGCGTTGCTGATCGCGGGCGTGATCCCGGGTCTGCTGCTGGCATTTCTCTATGTCAGCCTGATCTGGCTGCAGACCCGCCTCGACCCGGACGCTGCCCCGGCCTACGAGGTGGAGCAGGTGGCGCTGTCGCAGAAATTGATCCTGATCCTGCGCGACGTGGTGCCGATGACCGGCGTGATGGCCGTGGTCGTCGTGATGATGCTCTACGGTGTCGCAACGCCGTCCGAGGCTGCCGCTTTCGGCGCGCTGGGCGTGATCATCCTGGGGTTCGCCTTTCGCTGCATGACCTGGACGGCCCTGCGGAAATCGGTCGAGGGCGCGCTGAAGGTCACGCTGATGGCCTATCTGATCGTGTTCGGCTCGGCGACCTTCAGCCAGCTTCTGGCCTTCTCGGGCGCGTCGCACGGGCTGATTTCCTGGGCCACCTCCTTCGACCTGGCGCCGGTGGCGATGCTGCTGGCGATGTTCGCGGTGCTGCTGTTGCTGGGCATGTTCATGGAGCAGATCTCGATCATGCTGCTGACGGTGCCGATCTTCTTCCCCCTGGCGCAGAGCCTGGGCTTCGACCTGATCTGGTTCGCCATCATCATGCTGCTGGCGCTGGAAATCAGCTTCACCACGCCACCCTTCGGGCTGCTGTTGTTCGTGATGAAGGGGGTGGCGCCGCGCGGAACCACGATGCGTGACATCTACCTCGCGGCGATGCCCTACATCCTGTGTTCGCTGATCCTTGTGGCGCTGCTGATCCTGTTCCCGGACATCGCGCTTTGGCTCGGGAATCGCGGCGTGTGACCTGCGTCCGACCGGGGGCGCGCCCGGATCGGCGCGGCCGCGGTCAAAGCAGGCCGCGCAAGGCGGCGGCGGCACGCTGCAGCGTCATGTCCAGGCGGGCGCGGAACGCGGGGTCTTCGTAGCGGGCAGCGTCCGAGGAATGCCCCACCGCCGCGATCTCGCCGCCCGTGCCCTGAAACCCCAGGGCGGAAGCGGCGATACCGGGCTCGAACTCGCCTCGCGCGGTCACGATCGCACCGGCCGGAAGCGCACCGAGCAGGGCGGCCAGCCGGGCGCGATCGGTCTCGGTGTGGTCGGTCCAGGCCCGCAGCGGGGCCTCGTTCACAAGGCGCGTCCGAAGCGGCGGGTCTTCCTGCGCCAGCAACGCCCGGCCGATCGCGGTGGATAGCAGTGGCACCCGGCTGCCCACGGTGAAGCCCAGGCGCGGGGCCAGCGCCTCGCCCCCGGCATGGGCGACATAGATCGCCTCGTCGCCGTCGCGCATGGCCATGGAAAGCGGCTCGCCCAGCTGCGCCGCGAAGCCCTCCATCACCGGCTGAATCGCCATGCCGAAACGGCGGCCCTGCAGGAAACCGCCGGCCAGCACGAGGATGCGCGGCGCCAGCGCGTAGCTGCGTCCGCGCGCCTGCACATAGCCAAGCTGCACCAGCGTCAGCACCAGCCGTCGCACGACCGCGCGATCCAGCCCGGTGCGCGTGGCGATCTCGGGGACCGACAGTTCGACCGCCTCGGCATCGAAGCATTTCAGCACCGCCAGCCCCTTGGCGAAGGTCAAAGAGGTGGAGGCCGGGTCGATCGCGTCTCTGGGGGTCATCGGGGGCTCCGTCGGGCGTTCTTGACAGGCGGCGGGGCGTGGCCCTAGCCTGTCGATTATGTAACGAATGCGCGATAATCGCGCAAACAGAAACCATCAGGGAGCCAGCCATGATCAGCCAGGAACTCAACGACCGGATCACGCGGGTGGAGGCCGGAACCGGCGCCGGCGCCGTGCTGCGGCTCTACTGGCAACCGGCGGCCTTGGCCGAAGAGCTGGTCTCGGCCCGGCCTGTGGTGCCGGTGCGCCTGATGGGCGAGGATCTGGTGCTGTTTCGCGACAATTCGGGCGCGCTGGGCCTGATCGGGCGGCACTGCCCCCACCGTGGCGCGGACCTCTGCTATGGCCGGCGCGAGGATGGCGGGCTGCGCTGCCCGTTTCACGGCTGGCATTTCGACCGCACCGGCCAGTGCGTCGAGACCCCGGGAGAGCCCGAAGGCTCGCGCCTGGCCGAAAACATCCGCACCACGGCCTATCCGGTGGTGGAACGCAACGGCATCATCTGGGCCTATATGGGGCCGGGCGATCCGCCGCCCTTTCCCGATCTGGATTGCTTCCGCGCGCCCGACAGCCATGTCTTCGCCTTCAAGGGGCTGTGGGAATGCAACTGGCTGCAGGCGATGGAGGTGGGGATCGATCCGGCGCATGCCTCCTTCCTGCATCGCTTCCTGCAGGACGAGGATCCGGCCGACAGCTACGGCAAGCAGTTCCGTGACAAGGCCGGCCAGACCGACATGCCGATGACCCAGCTGCTGCGCGAGTATCCCCGGCCCGAGATCCGGGTGGAGGAAACCGACCATGGCCTGCGGCTGATCGCGCTTCGGCACATGGAAGACGGGCGCAGCCATGTGCGGGTGACCAACCAGGTCTTCCCCGAGGCGATCTGCATCCCGATCTCGAACGAGATGACGATCACGCAATGGCATGTGCCGGTGGATGACACCCATTGTTACTGGTACTCGATGTTCACCAGCTTCGGGAAACCCGTGAACAAGGAACTGATGCGCGAGCAGCGCCTCAAGGAGCATCGCCTGCCGGATTATGCGCCGCTCAAGAACCGGCGCAACAATTACGGCTACGACCCCGAGGAACAGGACCGCGAGACCTATACAGGCATGGGGCTTGACATCAACGTCCACGACCAGTGGGCGGTGGAGAGCATGGGCGCGATCCAGGACCGCACGCAGGAGCATCTGGGCAAGACCGACGCGGGCATCATCCGCTATCGCCGGATGCTGCGCGCCGCCATCGACCGGGTGGAGGCGGGCGAGCTGGACGCGCTGCCGCTCCGCGGTGCGGCGGCGGCACGGGTTCAGGGGCCGGTCTCGATCGACGCGATCGGGCCGACCGACCAATGGGAAAGCCTGTGGCGCGAGGCCGATGCGGCGCGCCGCGATACCAGCGACTGGGCGCGGGTGCCCGCGGAATGAGCGGAGACACGTTGCGCGGCGGGCGGACCGCGCGTCTGGGGCTTTACGACGCGGCGCAGATCGAGGCCGCCGAGGCGGTGCTGCGCGAGGTTCGCAAGCGCGAGCTGGAGGTCGTCCGCCTGTCCTTCGTCGATCAGCACGGCATCCTGCGCGGCAAGGCGCTGACGCCCGAGGCGCTGGAGGGCGCGTTTCGCAACGGCGTCAACATGACCTCGACGCTGATCCTCAAGGATACCTCGCACCGCACGGTATTTCCGGTCTGGCAGGGTGGGCCGGGGATTGGCGAGGGCCGGCTGGAGGGCGCGGGCGACATGCTGATGCTGCCCGATCCGGCCAGTTTCCGGGTTCTGCCCTGGTCGCCGCATAATGGCTGGATGCTGTGCGACCTGCACTATGCCGACGGTGCGGAACTGCCGTTCTGCCCGCGCTCCATCCTGCGCCGTTCGGTGGCGGCCCTGGCGGATGACGGCATGGCGCTGACCTGCGGGCTGGAGGTGGAGTTCCATATCCACCGGGTCACCGAACCCCGGTTGGATCATGCGGATGCCGGGATGCCGGGCCAGCCGCCCGAGACCGCGCTGGCCTCGCATGGCTACCAGTATCTGACCGAGGCGCGCTACGAGGTGCTGGAAGAGGCGATGGACGCGGTGCGCCGCGCGGCGCAGGGGCTGGGCCTGCCGGTCCGCACGATGGAGGTGGAGTTCGGCCCCAGCCAGGCCGAGATGACCTTCGCGCCCGCCGATCCGATGGCACATGCGGATGCGATGGTGCTGTTCCGCCATGCCGCCAGGGAGGTCTGCCGCCGCATGGGGCTGCACGCGACCTTCATGAGCCGGCCACGTCTGAACGGGGTGGTGCCCTCGGGCTGGCACCTGCACCAGTCGGTGAGCGACCTGTCCGGGCGCAACCTGTTCCGCTCCGCGGACGGCGCGCTGACCGATGCCGCCTCGGGCTGGATCGCGGGTCTCCTGGCGAGGGCGGCCGAGACCTGCATGATCTCCACCCCTACGGTGAACGGCTACAAAAGGTATCAGCCCTTCATGCTGGCGCCCGACCGCATCCAGTGGGGGCGCGACAACAAGGGCGCGATGATCCGCGCGCTGATCGCGCCGGACGATCCGGCCAGCCGGGTGGAAAACCGCGTCGCCGAGCCCGCCGCCTGCCCGCATCTGTTCTTCGCCGCCCAGATCGCGGCCGGCCGCGACGGCATCGCGCGCGGGTTGCGCGCGCCCGCGCCGGTGGAAGATCCCTATGCGGGCGAAGCCCCGCGCCTGCCGCCGGATCTGGGCGCGGCGATCGAGGCGTTCGAGGCGTCGGACCTGTGGCCCCGCGCCTGGGGCGCTGACGTGGTGCGCTGGCTCGCGACGATCAAGCGGGCCGAATGGCGGCGCTACCTGTCGGAGGTGTCGGAATGGGAGCACCGGGAATATTACGGGCTGTTCTAGGCCGCACCGCCACTCCCGCAGGGGGGCGCCGCCCTGCCTTGCATGCGGAAGCACTGTCGGTCGGGTGCCGCCTGTCTGCGGCGCGGGCGGCAGCCCTTCGGGATGTCTTGCCGCGCGGGCCCGGACACGGCCCGCGGGCCTTTGCCTGGTTATTCGCCCAGCCGCAGCAACGGGCCACCGGCG
>JBKHDP010000064.1:0-13990 GCA_046541255.1 Paracoccaceae bacterium
AGCCAGACCGGCCAGTACGACCAGTCGCTGGGCCTGTCGGGCCTGGGCTACCACAACCACGTCGGCAACTCGGCGGTCAACGGTTACTGGGGCTTCGACACCTACACGTCAACCGGGGCTGGCCGTAACGGCGTGCGCGTTGCCTACAGCGCCGGCGATTTCTCGGCCATCGCGTCCTACTCGGATCTGGGCGGGCTTGACCGGACCTCGCTGGGCCTGAGCTACGCCTGGAACAACTGGTCGGCGCATGTCGGCTTCCAGGACTCCAGCCTGGACACCGAAGACAAGCTGTCCCTGATCGTCAAGGGTGACCTCGGCGTGGCCGACGTGACCGTCAAGCTTGCCGACAACGACGGCGAAAGCAAGTTCGTGCTGGGCGGCGACTTCGAAGTCGGCGCGGCCACCACGGTGCAGGCGTTCTACGCCAATGACGAGGAATCCGGCGGCGTCGGCGGCGACTCCTACGGTGTGGGCGTCATCCACGACCTGGGCGGCGGCACCTCGATCCGCGGCGGCCTCGTCGAGCAGTGGAACGACGACCTGACCGCAGACCTCGGTATGATGTTCAACTTCTGATCCATCGGAAGTTGCGCTTTCAAGGGGGCGGGCCATCGGGCCCGCCCTTTCCTTTTCCGGCGATCCGGTGCATCCCTGCCGCGAGCAACGCAGGAGGTCGCCATGTCGCTGAGCGAGATCAAGGCCCGCATCGCCCGCGCCGAGCGCGAGGCCGGCCGCCCCGAGGGCGCCGTCACCCTGATCGCCGTCTCCAAGACCCAGCCGGAGGCGCGCATCGCCGCCGTGCTGGACGAGGGCCACCGGGTGTTCGGCGAGAACCGCGTGCAGGAGGCCGCCGGCCGCTGGCCCGCCTTCCGCGAACGTTATGACGGGATCGAGCTGCACCTGATCGGCCCGCTGCAGACCAACAAGGCGCGCCAGGCGATGGAACTGGCGCAGGCGATCCATTCCGTGGACCGGCCCAGACTGGCCACGACGCTGGCCCGATTGGCGCAGGAAACGGGGCACTGCCCGCAGATCTTCATCCAGATCAACACCGGCGAGGAACCGCAGAAGGCCGGGGTGCTGCCCGACGAGGCGGATGGCTTCGTGGCCGAGTGCCGCGCGCTCGACCTGCCGGTGGCCGGGCTGATGTGCATCCCGCCGGTCGACGAGGAACCCAGCCTGCATTTCGCACTGCTGGGCAAGATCGCCGCGCGCAACGGGCTGGAGGGGCTGTCGATGGGCATGAGCGGCGATTTCGAGACCGCCATCGCCCTCGGCGCCACCCATGTGCGCGTCGGCAGCGCGATCTTCGGCGCGCGCGAGACCGGCTGAGCCGCGCCGGAGCATCGCGGCCGTCGCCGGGTTTCGCGATCAGGGCACGATCAGCCGGGTTTCGAAGGTGAGTCTGGCCGCGATCCGGCGCAGATGGTCGCGCCGCAGCGCCACGCAGCCCGCCGTGGGGTATCCCGGCCGTCGCCACTGGTGGATGAAGATCGCCGAGCCCCGGCCGCGTTCGGCGCTCGGCCAGTTCCAATCGGTGAGCAGCACGAGATCGTAGAGCGGATCGGCGCGGCGAAGCGCCTCGTGACTCCAGCCATAGGGCGCGCGCACCATCAGGTTGTAGTCCTCGTGGCGCGGATCGTCGGACCACAGGTCTCCGGGCCGGATCGGCACCGCCCAGTCCGCCGGTGGTGCCATGCGATCGGGGCGATAGAGCATTCCCACGATTCGGTGCACGCCGCGCGGCGTCGCGCCATCGCCTTCGCGCTTGTCGCCCGTCCGCCCGCCGCGGCCGATCGTGCAGGGCCATCGCCGGCCCAGGAAGCGCAGGCCGGTCGGGGTCAGCACCATGTCTTGCGGGGTCATGCGGGTCTCCTGCGGGCGAAAGGGCGCGGCCAGATTGCGGCGCGCGGCGCTGCGGCGCAAGCATCCGGGCGGTGCTAGAGAAGATGGCCGGATTTCGCGGCCTTGGTCTCCAGATAGCCGCGATTCTGCGCGGTCTGGCCCACCTTCAGCGGCACCCGTTCCGTCACCGCGAGTCCGTGCCGTTCCATCATCGCGATCTTGGCGGGGTTGTTCGTCATCAGGCGGACGCGCGTGAAGCCCAGCTTGCGCAGCAGGTCCGCCCCGATGCGGAAATCGCGTTCATCATCTTCGAATCCCAGTCGGTGATTGGCCTCGACCGTGTCGAAGCCCTGGTCCTGCAGCGAATAGGCCCGCATCTTGTTGGCCAGCCCGATCCCGCGCCCCTCCTGGTTGAGGTAGAGCAGCAGGCCGGCGCCCTCGGCGCCCATCTGCATCAGCGCGCCGCGCAGTTGCGGGCCGCAATCGCATTTCAGGCTGCCCATCACGTCGCCGGTGAAGCAGGCCGAATGCAGCCGCGCCAGAACCGGCGCGTCGCGGCGCGGCTGGCCGATCTCGAAGGCGTAATGCTCTTCGCTGCCATCCTCGGGCCGATAGACATGCAGCCGGCCGGCACCCGCGGCCTCCACCGGCAGGCGCGCCGCGGCCACCGGGTGCAGCGGGCTGGCGGCCGCCATCAAGGGGGCGGCTGCCGCGGCGGGAATCGCCGTCAGCCCGTGCAGGGCGGCAAATCCCGGCCCGTCCCGCAGGAAGGTGACCAGCGCCGCCGGCAACAGATGGGCCGTCTTGACCAGCCGGAGCGCGACCCTGTGCAGGCTGGCATCGCCGTCGCGGACGCTTTGCAGCGGGCCCTTCATCGGACGATCCAGGTCGTCGGCCGGATCGGCCACCGCGCGGATCCAGCCCAGATCGGCATCGCCGGGCAGGCGAAGCCGCGCCAGATCGCCGTCATAGGGGCGGGCCTTGAGTGTAGCGGCGCGGCGCGCGGTGATCGCCAGCACCGTTTCGGCCCCCAGCGCGCGCAGATCGGCCAGCCGGGCCGGGCTCACGGTTTCGGCCGCCATCACCAGAACCGCCGTGCCCGCCCCGGTCAGCACCACGGGCACACCCATGCGCAGATCGGCCCGGGCGCGGGCCAGAATTTCCGTCATGTCGGGGGCGAAACTCATTCGGGCCTCGGCGCGTTGCAATTCGGAACATGTAGCTCCGCGATGCGAAACTTGAAACCTGCGTGAAACAAACACTGCGATCTTTACACGAGCCCGTGAGGCATTTGCAGGAAAGCTTGCCCCACGGTGGCAGCGCGCTCATCTGCACGCCAGCAGAAGGAGATACCAGATGCCGCAGATCCGTAACATCCTCCTGGTGGACGACGATGACGACCTGCGCGAGGCGCTGTCGGAGCAGCTCGTGATGACCGAGGATTTCGAGGTCTTCGAATCCGGCACGGGCGCCGACGCCCTGGCGCGGATCCGGGAGCAGCATTTCGATCTGGTGATACTGGACGTGGGTCTGCCCGACACCGATGGGCGGGAATTGTGCCGGTTGATGCGCAAGCAGGGTGTGAAGGCACCGGTCATCATGCTGACCGGGCATGACAGCGATGCCGACACGATCCTGGGGCTGGACGCCGGCGCCAACGACTACGTCACCAAACCCTTCAAGTTTCCCGTCCTGCTGGCGCGTATTCGCGCCCAGTTGCGGCAGCACGAGCAGTCCGAGGACGCGGTTTTCGCATTGGGGCCCTATACGTTCAAGCCGGCGATGAAGATGCTCGTCACCGATGACGACCGAAAGATCCGGCTGACGGAGAAGGAAACCAACATCCTGAAGTTCCTCTACCGGTCTCCCGACGGGGTGGTGCCGCGCGACGTTCTGCTCCACGAGGTCTGGGGCTACAATGCGGGTGTCACGACCCACACGCTTGAGACGCATATCTACCGCCTGCGCCAGAAGATCGAACCCGACCCGTCCAACGCGCGGCTTCTGGTGACCGAAAGCGGCGGCTACAGGCTGGTATCATGACCGGTTTCGAAAGATCTGCGCGGCTGCGCGCTTTTGACCTAATCGATTTGAGACAGATCAAAGTTATGCCACGATTCCATGTATTATATTCAACATACGAGATCCCGCGCATGTCCGGGTCATGACATGCACCTCCCTGTTGGACTTGGCCGGGCTTAGTGCCCGGCCTTTTTTTCATTCTTCGTCGGGCAATCTCTGGAGAAGCGTCTCGAAGCTGACATTGACGCTGAGCGTCCTGTCGCTGCCCGAGGCGTCTTCCGGGGTCAGTCGCGCGGTGGCCTCGCCCGAGACCGACAGATCGTCGTCGTTGCGGGCGAGGGTGGTCAGGTCCAGCGTGATGTCGCGCGGCCCGGCGGTCCAGTCCTTGCCGTCCGGGCCGTCATGCAGAACCATGCGACCGGGCACCGCTTCCAGCCCATTCGGGCCGCTGCTGGCGACGAAGCGCAGCTCCAGCGCGTCGCGCGCGCTTTGCCCCTCCCGGGTGGCGAATCCGGTCACCTGAATCACCTGATCCTGGGTGCCATCGCGCCAACCGGAACGCGGCAGCTCGGTGCCGCCGGCGCGGACATGCCATTCCGCAGGGCGCTGATCCAGCGTTCCGCTGACGGTTCCCGAGACCTCCTGCGCCCCCGACGGTGCGGCGTAGAAAGCTGCAAGGGCGAAGGGCAGTGCGCTGAGACGCATGGCGATCTCCTTTCCGAACTGTGAGAGGCCCGGAAAAACGCGCACCCGGTCATGGACGTTCCGGGTCTGCGCCCTTAAGTTCCGCCACGCGCTCACAGGCCGGAGATCGCGATGCCCTTTACCCTTGCCACCTGGAACATCAACTCGGTCCGCCTGCGCGCGGGACTGGTCGAGCGCCTCATGCGAGACGAGGCCCCCGACATCCTTTGCCTGCAGGAATGCAAGAGCCCGGTGGAGAAGATCCCGGCCGAGGCCTTCGCCGCGCTGGGCTACCGCTACATGGTGGCGCGCGGGCAGAAGGGCTATAACGGCGTGGCGATCCTGTCCAGGCTGCCGCTGGAGGATGCGGGCGGCATGGATTTCGCGGGACTTGGTCATGCCCGCCATGTCGCCGCGCGACTGGAGAACGGCGTGCTGATCCACAATTTCTACGTTCCCGCCGGGGGCGATGTGCCCGATCGAGCGGTGAACGAGAAATTCGGCCAGAAGCTCGATTATCTCACCGAGATGCGCGACTGGTTCCGCGACAGCCGGCCTGACAAGGCGATCCTCGTGGGCGATCTGAACATCGCACCGCGCGAGGATGATGTCTGGAGCCACAAGCAGCTTCTGAAGGTGGTCAGCCACACGCCGATCGAGGTGGACCACCTGGGTCAGACCCAGGAGGCCGGCCGCTGGGTGGATCTGACGCGCCGCGACATCCCCGAAGGCCAGCTATATTCCTGGTGGTCCTATCGCGCGAAGGACTGGGACGCGGCCGACAAGGGCCGGCGGCTGGATCACGTCTGGGTCACGCCCGACATCGCCGCGGCGGGCCACCGCTCGCGCATCCTGCGTGCCGTGCGTGGCTGGGAGCAGCCCTCCGACCACGCGCCCGTCTTCGCCGAATTCGACCTTTGAATCGGGGTGTCCCGATCTCATATACACAGCAACACGCATTCGAGGACGAACGAGACATGATCGAACTTGGACAAGGCAGTGCCGTCCCGGCACAGGGCGACCTGATCAAGGACGTGCGCGAGGCCGATTTCATGGCCGAGGTCATCGAGGCTTCCAACGAGGTGCCGGTGATCGTGGATTTCTGGGCGCCCTGGTGCGGCCCGTGCAAGACTCTGGGCCCGGCGCTGGAAGCCGCGGTGACCGCGGCGCGCGGCGCGGTGAAGATGGCCAAGGTGAACGTGGACGAGAACCAGATGATCGCGGGCCAGCTGCGCATCCAGTCCATTCCCACCGTCTATGCCTTCTGGCAGGGCCAGCCGATCGACGGGTTCCAGGGCGCGTTGCCCGCCTCCGAGCTCAAGGCCTTCATCGACCGGGTGGTGAAGGCCGCCGGCGGTGATGCCTCGGGCGGTCTGGACGAGGCGATGGAGGCGGCCGAGCAGATGCTGGCCGAGGGCGCGGCAGCCGATGCCGCGCAGACCTTCGCGGCGATCCTGGGCGAGGATGAGAGCCATGCCGGCGCCTATGGCGGGCTGGTGCGCGCCCATATCGCGCTGGGCGAGCTGGACCAGGCCGAGGCGATCCTGAACGGCGCCCCGGCGGCGATATCCAAGGCGCATGAACTGGAGGCGGCCGCCGCACAACTGGAACTGGCGCGCCAGGCCTCGGATGCCGGCCCGGTGGCCGAGCTTGAGGCGCAGGTTGAGGCAGAACCCGACAACCATCAGGCCCGGTTCGACCTCGCCCAGGCGCTCTATGCCAAGGGCGATGCCGAGGCGGCGGTCGATCAGCTGCTGGAGCTGTTCCGCCGCGATCGCGAGTGGAATGACGGTGCCGCCAGGAAGCAGCTCTTCACCATCTTCGAGGCGCTCAAGCCCAACGATCCGGTGGTGCTGAACGGCCGCCGGAAACTGAGCTCGATGATATTTGCCTGAGGCTGCGCGCGGGCTACCTGCATGGCCATGAAAATAGCTGCCGACCTGCCGGAGGTGATCCCGGTCTTTCCCCTGTCTGGCGCGCTTCTGCTGCCGCGCGCCCGGCTTCCTCTGCACATCTTCGAGCCGCGCTATCTGGCCATGATCGAGGATTGCATGAAGACGCCGCAGCGGTTGATCGGCATGGTGCAGCCGGGCGCCGGACCCGCGCGCGATCAATCGCCGCTGCAGCGGATCGGCTGCGCCGGGCGCCTGACCCAATTCTCGGAAACCGAGGACGGGCGCTACATGATCACGCTATCGGGGATCTCTCGTTTCCGGGTGCTGGAGGAAGTCGAGGGCTTTACGGCCTATCGCCGGGCCCGTGTCTCCTGGGACGGGTTCGAGCAGGATCTCGGGGATACCGAGCACGATCCCGGTTTCCGCCGGAAAAGCTTTCTCGACCTGCTGGGGCGCTATTTCGACGCCCGCAATCTTTCAACGGACTGGGCCTCGCTCAAGGAAGCCGATGACGAGCTTCTGGTGAACTCGCTGTCCATGCTGCTTGACTTCGCGCCGGAGGACAAGCAGGCGCTGCTGGAAGCGCCGAGCCTGTCAACCCGGCGCGAAACCCTTGTCACACTGATCGAATACAGCCTGCGCGGCGGAGAAGGCGGAGAGATGATGCAATGACAGACCCACACGAGCAGATGCCCGTCGCTCATGGCTTCGATCGTCGAATGCTCGAGGCGTTGATCTGCCCCGAGACCCAGGGCCCGCTCGATTACGACGCCGTGCGCCAGGAACTGGTTTCCAAACGCGCGGGCCTTGCCTTCCCGATCCGTGACGGCATCCCGATCATGCTGGTGGACGAGGCCCGGGTGCTGGACTGAGCCCCGAGCCGGGTGGGTATCGACCCGCCCGGCTCAGCGCATCAGTTCCGGCAATTCCCCGGTCAGACCCGCCGCCTCGCGGATGAACCGGCGGCGAAGACCCGGTGCCGCGTTCACCGCTCCGAGGCCCAGATCGCGCAGTCCGCGCAGCAGCGCGTTATCGTTGGAAAACAGGCGGTTGAGGGTGTCGGTGGCCAGTGCCAGCGTTGCTGTGTCGAAGCGCCGCCATTCCTGGTAGCGGGCCAATACAGGCGCGGCCGCGATCTCTACGCCGCGCCGACGCGCCTCGCCCAGAACCTGCGCCAGCGCCGCCACGTCGCGGAAGCCCGCATTCAGCCCCTGACCCGCGATCGGGTGCATCCCGTGCGCCGCATCTCCCACCAGCGCCAGCCGGTCCGCCGTGAAGGCGTTCGCGAGGCTCAGCGACAGCGGATAGGTGAAGCGATCGCCGGCCAGCGCGATCTCGCCCAGGAAATCGCCGAAGCGCGGGCGCAGCACTGCCATGTAGCCCGCATCGTCCAGCGCCTGGATCCGGCGGGCCATGGTGTCGCTCTCGGTCCATACGATCGAGCTGCGGTCGCCCGGCAGCGGCAGGATCGCCAGCGGTCCGGGCGGCATGAAGAACTGGTGCGCGATGCCTCCATGCGGCTTCTCATGCGCCACTGCGCAGACCAGCGCCGTCTGCCCGTATTCCCAGCCTGTGCGCCGGATGCCCGCACGCGCGGCGGTGCCGCTCGCCCGCCCGTCACAGCCGGCCAGCAGCCGCCCGCGCAGCGCGCGGCCCGAGGCCAGCCGCAACGTCACGCCCGAGGAGTCCACCTCCTGCGCAACAACGGTTTCGCCGGCAAGATGCGCGATTCCGGGCTCTGCCTCCATCGCGTCCAGCAGGGCGCGGCGCAGGTGGCGATCCTCCAGCATGTGGCCCATCGGGCCTTCCTCGATCTCGGCATGATCGAAATGCAGGAAGAAGGGGGAGGGGCCCTGGCCTGCGCGGCCGTCGCTGACCTTGATCTCCAGGATCGGTTGCGCCAGGGCCGCCACCTCGGCCCAGATCCCGATCCGGTTCAGCAGCCGGCAGGAGGCCAGCGCCAGCGCGTAGGCTCTCCCGTCGAAATCGCCGGCCGCCCGGTCGGCGCGCGGGAGCGCGTCCACCACGGTGGAAGTCAGGCCCGCCCGGGCCAGTGCAAGCGCCAGCGCCGGGCCGTTGAGCCCGCCGCCGACGATCAGGATGTCGCTGTCTTGGTCCATATGCCCGAATATGGCGGCCGTGACGGGATTGTCCATGCGCTGCGCTGCCGCTACCGTCGCGCCATTCACGGGGCAGGGCCAATCACCGGGCAGGAAGGAACGGCGATGCAGGAGTGGCAGCGGATGAGCGCGGCGGACCTGGGGCGCGGGATCGGGCGCGGCGAGATCGACCCGGTGGCGCTGACGGGTTTCTTTCTCGACCGGATCGAGGCGCACCCGCTGTCCGGGCGGATCTATGCACGGCTTACGCCCGAACGCGCCCTGGCCGAGGCCGGGGCGGCTGCGGCCCGGGCGCAGGCGGGGCGCCGGCTTTCGCCGCTCGACGGCGTGCCGGTGAGCTGGAAAGACCTGTTCGACACCGCCGGCACGGCGACCGAGGCCGGCAGCGCGCTGCTCAAGGGGCGGGTGCCCGCGCGTGATGCGCGTGTGCTGACCAATGCCAGCGCGGCCGGACTGGTCTGCCTGGGCAAGACGCATATGTCCGAGCTGGCCTTCTCGGGGCTGGGGCTGAACCCGGTCACCGCAACCCCGCCCTGCGTGAACGATGCCGATGCGGTGTCGGGCGGATCGTC
This sequence comes from Paracoccaceae bacterium, assembly GCA_046541255.1. Taxonomy (GTDB): domain Bacteria; phylum Pseudomonadota; class Alphaproteobacteria; order Rhodobacterales; family Rhodobacteraceae; genus Rhodosalinus. Next base: position 9,139 of record JBKHDP010000064.1, read on the forward strand.
CTCGGGCGCCGCCGCCTCGGTGACCTTCGGACTGGCGCCGGCGGCGATCGGCTCCGATACCGGCGGCTCGGTGCGCGTGCCAGCGGCCTGGAACGATCTGGTGGGACTCAAGACCACCTCGGGGCGGCTGTCGCTGGAGGGCGTGGTGCCGCTGGCAGAGAGATTCGACACGGTCGGCCCGCTGACCCGCACCGTCGAAGACGCAGCCCTGCTTCTGGGCGTGCTCGAAGGCGCGCAATCGCCCGATCTGCGCGGCACGGGCGGCCTTTCGGGGCGCCGCCTGGCGGTGCTGAGGACGGTGGCACTGGATGATCTGCGCGAGGCGCCCCGGCAGGCGTTCGACATGGCCTGCGACCGGCTGCGCAATGCGGGGGCCGAGCTGGTCCCGCTGGAGCTGCCGGAGCTGGAGGAGGCCATGGCGCTGTCCGCCACGCTGTTCCAGGCGGAGGCCTACGGCATCTGGCGCGAGGTGATCGAGGCCGCCCCGGATCTCATGTTCGGCCCGATCCTGGAACGGTTCCGGGGCGGAGCCGAGGTGGGTGCGGCCGATTACGTTGCCGCCTGGCGCAGGCTCGATTCCGTGCGGGATCGTTGGGCGCAGGCCACTGCGGGGGTTGATGCGGTGATCTGCCCTACCGTGCCGATCCTGCCGCCGCAACACGACCGGCTGATGGCGGATGAGGCCTATTACAGGTCCGAGAACCTGATGACCCTGCGCAACACCCGTATCGGCAACCTGATGGGCCTGGCCGCGCTGACCCTGCCCACCGGGCTTCCCTCCTGCGGCCTGCAGGTCCTGGGCCGTCCGATGGGTGAGGCGAGCCTTCTGCGACTGGGAGCGGCGCTGGAGGTGGCACTGACAGCCTGACGCCTGGAGGCCATTCCGGGCTATGGCGCGGCTGCCACAAGTCTCCCCTGTCTCCAGCTTTGGCTGGACGGGCCGCGGGGGCTTTCGTATCCTCTTAGAAACCGGGGCGAAAAGGACTCCGGGCAAGAGGCAGTGCAAACGATGTTTCCCGAGCGGTTCTCGACCCTCCCTCCCTACGCGTTCCCGCGTCTGCGGGCGCTTCTCGACGGCCATGCGCCGGGCGGCGAGGTGCGGTCCATGACCATCGGGGAGCCCAGGCATCCGTTCCCGTCCTGGGTTCCCGAGGTGATCGCGGCCGCTTGCGGCGAGTTCGGCCGCTACCCCCCGAATGAAGGAACGCCCGAACTGCGCGGAGCGATCACGGACTGGCTGCGCCGCCGTTACGGCGTGCAGCTGGACCCCGATCGGCAGGTCATGCCGCTGAACGGAACGCGCGAGGGGCTCTACAACGCGGCCATGGCGCTGTTTCCGGAGGTCAAGCAGGGCAAGCGGCCTGCTGTGCTGATCCCCAACCCGTTCTACCAGGCCTACATGGTCGCGGCGATCTCGGTCGGGGCCGAGCCGATCTTCGTGCCCGCCACCCGCGAGACCGGATTTCTGCCCGACTTCGCCGCGCTGCCGGCGGAGGTGCTGGACCGCACCGTCGCGGCCTATATCTGTTCGCCGGCGAATCCGCAGGGCGCGGTCGCCGATTCCGGCTATTGGAGCGATCTTCTGGCGCTGGCGGAGCGGCACGATTTCCGCATTCTCGCCGACGAGTGCTATTCGGAGATCTGGCGCAACGCGCCACCGGCGGGCGCGCTGGAGGTAGCTGCGGCCCGAGGGGCGGACCCCGAGCGGGTGCTGGTGTTCCATTCGCTCTCGAAGCGGTCGAACCTGCCGGGGTTGCGCTCGGGTTTCGTAGCGGGCGGGCCGGAAAGCCTGGAGAGGCTCAGGCAGCTGCGTGCCTATGGCGGCGCCCCGCTGCCGCTGCCGGTTCAGCGCGTGTCCGAGCGCGCCTGGGCGGAGGAGGATCACGTGGAGGAGAATCGCCGCCTCTACCGGGCGAAATTCGCCGCCGCGGATGAGATCCTGGGCGATCTGCCGGGCTACCGGAGCCCGCCGGCCGGGTTCTTCCTGTGGCTGCCCGTCGGCGATGGCGAGGCGGCGGCGGTGAAGCTCTGGCGCGAGAGCGGGCTGCGGGTGCTTCCGGGGGCCTATCTTGGCCAGGACGGCCCGGGCGGCAATCCGGGTGCGGGCTATATCCGGGTGGCCCTGGTCGCCCCCGAGACCGAGCTGCGCGACGGGTTGGAAACGATCCGGCGCTGCCTTTACGAATGAGGACGAGGACAAGGATGGCATACCAGGCGCGCGGGCGCGACCCGCTCTTCGACAGCGACATGGCAACCGCGATCGAAAAGCGCGGCAAGGAATTGCTGGGCCTTGTCCTGCTGGCGCTCGGTGCCGCCGCGGCGGCGCTGGTGCTGTCCTACACGCCGGATGATCCGAGCTGGATGTCCGCCACCGACGCGCCGGTGCAGAACTGGATGGGACGCCTCGGTGCCACCATCGCCGCGCCGCTGTTCATGATCGTGGGCTGGGGCAGCCTGGGGATCGGCGCGGTGCTGATGGCCTGGGGGCTGCGGTTGGCGGTGCATCGCGGCACGGAGCGCGCCATAGGCCGGGTGATCTTCGCGCCGATCTGGGTGGCCCTTGCCGCGGTCTATGCCTCTACGCTGGTGCCGGGCGAGGCCTGGAACCACCCGTTCGGGCTGGGCGGGCTGTTCGGCGACACGGTGCTCGCGGCATTGCTCACGGTTCTCCCCGTGGGCGCGGGTTTCGGGCTCAAGCTCATGTCGCTGGCTTTCGCGGCGGGGATCGTGGTGTTCGGTGCCTTCGTGCTGGGCTTCACCTTGACCGAGTTGCGGGCGATCGGCCGGTTTCTGCTTCTCGGGCTGGTGATGACCTATGCCGCGCTGGTGGCGATGGCAGGCCGTGGCGCGATGGGGGCGGCTCGACTGGCGCGTCGGACCCGCGACGCCCGGAGCGCGCGGCAGGCGCGCCGGCAGGAGGTCCGGGCAGCAGCGGCCGCGGCGGAGCGCGCAGCCCCGGCCCGGCCGGAGGCCCCGGATGTTCAGGAGGAAGCAATCCCGGTTCGCACCGGGCTCTTGTCGCGGATGCCCTCGCTGATCCGCCGGCCGGCCTCCCTGCCAGAGCCCGAACTGGTCGAGCCGATGCCCGTCGCAGGAGAGCAGGAGGCCCCCGGTGACGATCGCATCCGCGCCCGGATCGCGGATGCCATCAAGGCGCGGGTTCGGCAGAACCCGGCGGTTCAGGTCGAGGCGGTGGCGCCACTGACCCGCGGGCGCGGCCGAGGCCCCGATCCGCTGTTGCTGGATACGTCGCGGCCCGGGGCGGGGGCCATGCGGACGGAACCGCCGCTGACCGGAGCAGGCGCGGGCCTGCCTCCCGGACCCGAACTGGCGGCCCATCCCGCCCCCGAGCCGGATATCTCGCCGCGCGCCGGTCGTGATCCGGCGGCGCCGCTATCCGCCGACCTGCCGGGCGAAGGCGCGGTCGAGGAGGCTGAGGAGCTGTTGGAGCCGTGGGAGGAGACGTCGGAACCGGCCGCGCCGCCGCAGCCGATGCCGCGTCTGCAGGTGCCGCAACCCGAGCCGCGAAAGGTGGTGCAGAACTTGCAGCGCAAGGCCCCGGCGCCGTCGCGCCGTGCCCGGGAAGAGGCGCAGCCGCGCCTGAAATTCGACGAGCGGGCGCCGGATTACGAGCTGCCCCCGCTGGGCCTGCTGATGAACCCGGCCAGCATCCAGCGTCACCATCTGAGCGACGAGGCGCTGGAACAGAACGCCCGGATGCTGGAATCGGTGCTCGACGATTACGGGGTGAAGGGCGAGATCGTCTCGGTCCGTCCCGGCCCGGTCGTCACCATGTACGAACTGGAGCCGGCCCCCGGGCTCAAGGCCTCCCGCGTGATCGGGCTGGCCGACGATATCGCGCGGTCGATGTCGGCATTGTCGGCGCGGGTCTCCACCGTGCCTGGCCGCTCGGTGATCGGGATCGAGCTGCCCAATGACAACCGCGAGATGGTGGTGCTGCGCGAGATCCTCGCCGCGCGCGATTTCGGGGACAGCAACATGAAGCTGCCCCTGGCGCTGGGCAAGGATATCGGCGGTGATCCGATCGTGGCGAATCTCGCCAAGATGCCCCACCTGCTGATCGCCGGGACCACCGGCTCGGGCAAGTCGGTGGCGATCAACACCATGATCCTGTCGCTGCTCTACAAGCTTTCGCCGGACGAGTGCCGCCTGATCATGATCGACCCGAAGATGCTGGAACTTTCGGTCTATGACGGCATCCCGCATCTGCTCTCGCCGGTCGTCACCGACCCCAAGAAGGCCGTGGTGGCGCTCAAATGGGTCGTGGCGGAGATGGAGGAACGCTACCGCAAGATGTCCAAGATGGGCGTGCGCAACATCGACGGCTACAACAGCCGGGTCGAGGACGCGCAGAAGAAGGGCGAACTCTTCCGCCGCACCGTGCAGACCGGCTTCGACGACGAGACCGGCGAGCCGGTGTTCGAGACCGAGGAATTCGAGCCCCGCAAGATGCCCTATATCGTCGTGATCGTCGACGAGATGGCCGACCTGATGATGGTCGCCGGCAAGGAGATCGAGGCCTGCATCCAGCGGCTGGCGCAGATGGCGCGGGCGTCGGGCATCCATCTCATCATGGCCACGCAGCGGCCTTCGGTGGATGTCATCACCGGGACGATCAAGGCCAACTTCCCCACCCGGATCAGCTTCCAGGTGACGTCGAAGATCGACAGCCGCACGATCCTGGGCGAGATGGGCGCCGAGCAGCTGCTGGGCATGGGCGACATGCTCTACATGGCGGGCGGCGCCAAGATCACCCGCTGTCACGGGCCCTTCGTGTCGGACGAGGAGGTCGAGGAGATCGTCAACCACCTCAAGGCCTATGGCCCGCCAG
>JBKHDP010000065.1:0-13989 GCA_046541255.1 Paracoccaceae bacterium
GAGCTCGCCGGTGGCTGAGGGCTCGGCCGAGACGCCTTCGGCCCCGGGGCAGGCGGTGATGGCGAAGATCGGCGCGTCGTCCCAAAGAATCTCTCAAAATGTCTCTTGCCGACGGCCGGTCTTGGTTGTAGCAGGCGTCCGACAAAATCACTCGGAATTGGGAGACGCAAGTTGCGGATCAAGTCCATCCTGACGGTCGGGAGCGCAGCCCTGGCCTTTGCCGGCACGGCCTTGCAGGCCGAAACGACGAATTTCCCCCTGACCATCGAGAACTGTGGACAGACGGTCACCTTTGACCAGGCCCCGCAGAATGCGGTGGCCCTCGGGCAGAACAGCGCCGAGATCATGCTGCTTCTCGGGCTGGAGGATCGGATGGCCGCGACCGCGTTCTGGCCCAACGAGGTGTTGCCGGAACTGGCCAAAGCCAACGACCGGGTCGAGGTCATCTCGGTCGAATTTCCCACTCTGGAGTCGGTGTTGTCGAAACAGCCCGATTTTGTCGCCGCGATGCTGACGACGCTGCTTGGCCCCGACAGCAAGGTTGCCAAGCGGGAGGATTTCGAGACGCTCGGCATTCCCACCTACCTGTCGCCCAGCGCATGTTCCACCAAGCTCGATTCCGGGGATGCCTACGGGTCGCGCGGAGATCTGTGGACGATGGACCTGCTCTACAAGGAGATCGAGGATCTGTCCCGGATCTTCGACGTGGCCGATCGGGGCCAGGCTCTGATCGCGGATTTCAAGGCGCGCGAGGCTGCGCTGCGGGAGCAATTCGCCGAAGACGAGGATCTGACCTTCCTGTTCTGGTTTTCCAGCCCGTCGCCCTCGGATGATGCCTATCTCGGCGGAGGCAACGGCCCGTCGGGCTATATTGCCGACATCCTGGGCGGGTCCAACGCGATCCAGACCGAGGCCGACTGGCCGGCCCTTGGCTGGGAGGGAATCATGGCCGCCGATCCGACGGTCTTCGTCGCGGCGCAGGTCGATCGCAACCGCTGGGATCTCGACACCGCCGAGAACAAGATCGAGTTCCTGACCTCGGATCCCACCGTCAGCCAGATGGAGGCGGTTCGCCAGGGCCGCATCGTGGTGATGAGCGGCGCGGCGATGAATCCGAGCATCCGCACGCTCTACGGTGCCGAACAGGTGGCCGATCAACTCAAGGCGCTTGACCTTCCGTGAAGATGTCCGACGACGCCGAGGGCGGGGCGGTTCGCCTCGCCCTCTTTCTCGGCTTGTCCCTGCTGGTTCTGGTCTTCGCCGTCGCTGCCGCGACGGCGATCGGCGATTATGGCATCGGCCTGCGGACGGTCTTCCTGTCCGTCACGAACGAGCTGGGCCTGAGCGACGCCGAGATCGCCCCGATCGAGCAGAGCGTGGTCTGGAACCTGCGTCTCAGCCGCGCCCTCGTGGCGGCGCTGGCGGGGGCGGGCCTGGCGATCTGTGGCGCGATCCTTCAGGCGCTTCTGCGCAACGCGCTGGCCGAGCCTTTCGTGCTGGGCGTTTCGGCGGGGGCGTCCACCGGCGCTGTCTGCGTCATCGTCCTGGGCATCGGGGCGGGTGGTCTTTCGCTGTCGCTCGGCGCCTTCGCCGGGGCCTTTGCCGCCTTCGCGCTGGTCGCGCTGCTGTCGAACGGGGCGACGAGCGGGCCCAACCATACGATCCTGGCCGGCGTCGCGGCATCGCAACTGTTCAACGCGCTCACCTCCTACATCGTGACCACCTCGGGCAACGCCCAGCAGGCCCGCGACGTCATGTTCTGGCTTCTGGGCAGTTTCGGCGGTGTGCGCTGGCCGGATTTCCAGCTGCTTCTGCTGGTGGTGTTCGTCGGTCTGGCGATCTGCATCTGGATGGGCCGCGCGCTCGACGCCTTCACCTTCGGCGACGAGGATGCCGCGTCGCTCGGCGTGCCGGTTGCCCGCATCCGGCTTGTCCTGTTCGCGGTGACCGCGCTGCTGACCGCGACGATCGTCAGCATGGTCGGGGCCATCGGGTTCGTCGGGCTGGTCGTTCCCCATGCCGCGCGATATGTGGTCGGGCCGCTGCACCTGCGGCTGCTGCCGGCCTGCGCCGTCGTGGGTGCGGTGTTCATGGTCGTCGCCGACATCGCGTCGCGCGTGGTGGCCACGCAGCAGACGGTGCCCATCGGGGTTGTCACGGCGCTGGTCGGCGTGCCGTTCTTCGCCATCATCCTCTACCGCGCAAGGCCGCAGACATGAGCGTCGTCGCACGGAACCTGCATTGGGGTGTCAAGCGCAAGACCATCGTGTCCGACGTTTCCCTTTCCGTTTCGCCGGGCGAAACGCTGGGCCTGATCGGGCCCAACGGATCGGGAAAATCGTCTCTTCTGCGCCTGTTGGCCGGGCTGCGCAAACCCATGTCCGGACAGGTGGAAATCAACGGTACGGATATCGCGCGCGTGTCTCGAAAGGCCTTGTCGCGGCAGGTCGCCTTCGTGCAGCAGAACGCCGCGACGGATACGAATGTCACCGTGCGCGACGTGGTCCGGCTGGGGCGGACCCCGCATCGCTCGGCCCTGGCCGGCTGGTCCGAGGCGGATGAGGCCAGTGTGGCCACCGCGCTCGACCGCGTCGACATGACCGAGCGCAAGGCGCAGGCCTGGCAGACCCTGTCGGGGGGAGAACGTCAGCGTGTCCATATCGCGCGGGCGCTGGCGCAGGCGCCAAAGGTGATGTTCCTTGACGAGCCGACCAACCATCTCGACATCCATCACCAGATCGAGATCCTGCGCATGGTGCGCGATCTCGACCTGACCAGCGTGATTGCCCTGCATGACCTCAACCTCGCCGCGATGTTCTGCGACCGGATCGTGGTGCTCGAGGCGGGAAGCGTGCGGGCCTGCGGAACGCCGGAAACCGTGCTCACGGAAGATCTGCTGCGCGACGTGTTCCGGGTCTCGGCCGATGTGAGCGCATCGCCCGATGCCAGGCGGCCGCATATCCGGTTCAGAGCGGAATGAGCGGCCGGGCTTCTGCCTTGACGCGATCTGCGGCGGCGATGAGCCCGGCCGCCGGATCGCCCGCGCGAGATTCCTCGTGACACAGGCCGCGCGCGTCTTCACGGATGAGCGCCTTGGCATCCTGTTGCGGATCGGCTCCACGCTGGCTTTCGCCGCCATGGGGGCCTGCATCAAGGCACTGGGGAATACCGTTCCATTGGGGCAGGTCGTGTTTTTCCGATCGGCCTTCGCGTTGCTGCCGCTGGTGGCCTTCCTGTGGTGGTGCGGGGAGTGGCCGCGCGGGCTGGCGACACGTCGCCCGCTTGGCCATGCGGCGCGCTGCCTGATCGGGACGGCGGCGATGTTCACGTCTTTCGCCACGATCCGGCTCCTGCCTCTGGCCGAAGCGACGATGCTGTCCTACCTGGCGCCGGTGATGCTGGCGCTGCTGGGCTGGGTGCTGCTGGGCGAACGGCTGACGGCCAGTCGGCTTGGCGGCATAGCCTTCGGCCTGGCCGGTGCCGCCGCCTTGTGTCTGCCGGCCTTCGCGGGAGGGGTGCCCGATGCCGCCCTTCTGGGCGTGATGTCGGGCCTCGTGACCGCCGCCCTGACCGCCGGTGCGTTGATCCAGGTGCGAAAGCTTACGCTGGCAGGCGAAAGCGCCGGCGCCATCGCCTTCTGGTTCGCCGTGGTCTCGGCGCTGGGAGGGCTGGCGACCCTGTCCTGGGGCTGGGTCTGGCCCGGCCCTTCGGCGGTGGCGCTTCTGATCTGCACGGGCCTGTCCGGGGGCATCGCCCATATCCTGATGACCCTGTCTTTCCGGCATGCGGATGCCGCGGCGCTGGCGCCCTTCGAATATCTCGCGATCGTCTGGGCGGTGACATTGGGCTTCCTGCTCTTCGGCGAGGTGCCGGGCCGGGCCTTCCTGGTCGCCGCGCCTCTGATCCTCGCGGGCGCTTTCATCGCGATGCTGCCAAGGGCGCGATAGGCCGCCGACGGCGCGACCTTCCCAAAGGGCATGGTCGCGCCTGCAGGCCGAGCCCGTGCTGCCGCGGTGCGCCCCCGGGGCCGGATCAACGGATCCGCTGCCCGGTCTCGGCATCGAAGATATGCGCGGCGCCGGCCTCGACGGACAGTGTCAGCCGCTCGGCGAGCGGCGTCTCGGCCGGCAGTGCCGCGACGAGGGGCTGCCCGCCCACGCGCCCGTGCACCAGCCTTTGATTGCCCAGTTCCTCGACATGGGACACCGCGAGATCGAGCGTGCCCTGCGCGTTTTCGGGCGCCGGGTGCAGACCCTCGGCCCGCAGCCCCAGCGTGACCGGCCCCGTGCCCGGGGCCGGAACCGATAGCGCCCGGCCATCGAGCACCACCGACCCACCCTCGCGCGTGGCGGTCAGCAGGTTCATCGCCGGCGCGCCGATGAACCCCGCCACGAAGACCGTGGCCGGGTTGCGGTAGACTTCGAGCGGCGCGCCGATCTGCTCCACCCGGCCGCCGTTCAGGACGACCAGCCGGTCGGCCAGCGTCATCGCCTCGACCTGGTCATGGGTGACATAGACGGAGGTCGTGCCGAGGCGGCGCTGCAACTGGCGGATCTCGCCGCGCATGGTGACGCGCAGCTTGGCATCGAGATTGGACAGCGGCTCGTCGAACAGGAAGGCCGCCGGCTCGCGCACGATGGCGCGGCCCATGGCCACCCGCTGGCGTTGCCCGCCCGAAAGCTGGCGCGGCTTGCGGTCGAGATAGGGCGTGATTTCCAGCATCCCCGCGGCCTCGGTCACCCGGCGGTCGATCTCGTCGCGGGCCATGCGCCGGTTCTTCAGCCCGTAGGCCAGGTTCTGGCGAACCGTCATGTGCGGGTAGAGCGCATAGTTCTGGAACACCATGGCGATGTCCCGGTCGGCCGGTTCGAGATCGTTGACCACCCGGCCCCCGATCGTCACCGTGCCCTCGCTGATGGTTTCCAGCCCCGCGATCATCCGCAGCAGGGTGGACTTGCCACAGCCGGAGGGGCCCACCAGCACCACGAGCTCGCCATCCTCGATGGCGAGGTCCACCCCCTCCACCGCGCGCATTCCCCCGGCATAGGTCTTGCCCAACGCGTCCAGCGTGATCTCTGCCATGTCATTTCTCCGTTTCGATCAGGCCCTTGACGAAGACCCGTTGCATCAGGATCACCACCGCCACGGGTGGCAGCATGGCCAGCACGGCCGCGGCCATGACGTAGTTCCAGACCGGGATCGAATCGACGGCCTCGGCCATGCGCTTGATGCCTGCGACGATGGTGTAATAGCTCTCGTCGGTGGTGATCAGCAGCGGCCAGAGATACTGGTTCCAGCCATAGATGAAGAGGATCACGAACAGCGCCGCGATATTGGTGCGCGACAGCGGGATCAGCATGCCGCGGAAGAACCGCATCGGCCCGGCGCCGTCGATCCGCGACGCCTCAAGCAGCTCGTCCGGGATGGTCAGGAAGACCTGACGGAACAGGAAGGTGGCCGTGGCCGAGGCGATCAGCGGGATCGTCAGCCCGGCATAGCTGTTCAGCATCCCCAGATCGGCCACCACCTTGAAGGTGGGCAGGATTCGCACCTCGACCGGCAGCATCAGGGTGATGAAGATGCACCAGAAGGCCAGCATGCGGAAGGGAAAGCGGAAATAGACGATGGCGAAGGCCGAGGTGATCGAGATCGCGATCTTGCCGCAGGCGATCACCAGCGCCATGATCAGGCTGTTCCACAGCATCCCGGCCAGCGGCGGCGCGCCCATGTTGGACAGCCCGTCGCCCAGCATGACGGAATAGTTCTGCGCCGCGTGACTGCCGGGCCAGATCGGGATCAGCCCGGTCTGGAAGGCGGTCTGCGGATGGGTCGAGGCGACGATGGCCAGCCAGACCGGGAAGGCCACGATCAGCACACCGAGGATCAGCACGCCGTGGGCGAGCAGGTTCAGGACGGGGCGGCGTTCGACCATGTCAGTACTCCACGCGGCGTTCGATATAGCGGAACTGCACCACGGTCAGCCCGACGACCATCAGCATCAACACCACGGACTGCGCCGCGGAGGAGCCGAGATTGAGCCCGAGGAAGCCATCGACATAGACCTTGTAGACAAGGGTGTTCGTGGCCTGCGAGGGGCCGCCCTCGGTGGTGGCGTCGATCACCGGCAGCGTGTCGAACATGGCATAGACCGTGTTCACGACCAGCAGGAAGAACGAGGTCGGGGCCAGCAGCGGCAGCGTGATCGTCCAGAACCGGCGGACGGGGCCGGCGCCGTCGATCGCCGCGGCCTCGCGCATCGAGCCGGGGATCGCCTGCAGGCCTGCCACGAAGAACAGGAAATTGTAGCTGATCTGCTTCCACGCGGCCGCCACGACCACGAGGATCATCGCCTGGCTGCCGTTCAGGCTGTGGTCCCAGTCGAGGCCGATCATCTCGAGCGCGTAGGGCAGAAGCCCGATCGAGGGGTTGAAGATGAACCACCACAGCAGCCCGGCGATGGCGGGGGCCACGGCGTAGGGCCAGACCAGCAGCGTCGTGTAGGCGCGCGCGGTGACGAGCATCCGGTCCACCGCCAGCGCCAGCAGCAGCGACACCAGCAAGGCCAGCGCCGCCACGGCGACAGCGAAGAACAGCGTGACCTGGATCGCGTTCAGGTAGAGCGGGTCGGCGAACAGCCGCTGATAATTGCCCAGTCCGACGAATTCCGTCTTCAGGCCGAAGGCGTCCTCGCGGAGGAAACTCTGCCGTCCCGCCTGGGCCGCGGGCCACAGGAAGAAGACGAAGGTGACTGCGAGCTGCGGCGCCAGCAGGAGCCAGGGCAGCAGCTGATTTTGGAAGATCGAACGCTTCATCTGGTGTCTTTCAAGGGGCGACAGCCCGCGCCGGGGTGGCGCGGGCTGTCGGTAGGACGCCGGTACGCCTTAGTTGTTGGCGGCTTCGAACTCGCGGAGCAGCACGTTGCCGCGCGCGACCAGCGCGTCGAGAGCTTCCTGCGCGGTCTTGTCACCCGACAGCAGCGCCTGGAATTCCTCGTCGATGATCGAACGGATCTGCACATAGGAACCGAAGCGCAGGCCCTTGGAATTCGGCGTGGGCTCGTTCAGCGTCATCTGCTTGATCGAGACATCGGTGCCGGGATTGGCTTCGTAATAACCCTGCTCGGCCGACAGATCCCAGGCCGCCTGGGTGATCGGCAGGTACCCGGTTTCCTGGTGCCACTTGGCCTGGACCTCGGGCGAGGACAGATAGGTGAAGAAGTCCGCCACCGCCTTGTACTCGGCCTCGGGACGGCCCGCCATGACCCAGAGCGTGGCGCCGCCGATGATCGAGTTCTGCGGTGCACCCTCGACATCGTCATAGTAGGGCAGCATGCCGTAGCCGACCTCGAACTCGGTGGCATTTGCCACCACGCCGGCCTGGCTGGCCGAGGAGTTCATGTAGATCGCGCATTCCTGGGTGTAGAATTTCGGCGGGGCGTCGTTGCCGCCGACCGGGCCGCCATACTGGAAGATGTCCTCTTCCTGCCAGCGCGCCATGTTCTCCCAATGCTTGACTTGCACCGGGCCGTTCACCGTCAGCTCGGTGCCGAGCCCGCCGAAACCGTTCTCGAGCGTGCCGATCGGCTGGTTGTGCCAGGCCGAGAAGTTTTCCAGCTGCACCCAGCTGATCCAGCCCGAGGTGAAGCCGCAGGACGCGGCGCCCGAGTCGATGATCTGGCGCGAGAAGGCTTCCAGCTCGCCCCAGGTCTTCGGCGGGGTTTCGGGATCGAGCCCGGCCTTCTCGAAGACGTCCTTGTTGTAGTAGACGATCGGGGTCGAGCTGTTGAAGGGCATCGACAGCATGTTGCCGTCGGTGTCGGTGTAGTAGCCGACCACGGAGGGCAGATACTCGGACGGGTCGAAGGGTTCCTCCATGTCCGACATCAGCTGGTAGACCGGGTAGATGGCGCCTTCGGCGGCCATCATGGTGCCGGTGCCCACCTCGAAGACCTGAACGATCGCGGGCTGTTCACGGGCGCGGAAGGCGGCGATGGCGGCTGTCATGGTCTCGCCGTAGGTGCCCTTGAAGGACGGCACCACGCGGTAGTCGGACTGGCTGGCATTGTAGCCGTCCACGATGGCTTCGAGCTTTTCGCCAAGCTCGCCGCCCATGGCGTGCCACCACTGGATTTCGGTCTGTGCCCAGGCAGGGGAAAGCGCGGCGCCAAGCGCGAGCGTCGAAAGGCTGAGGGTACGGAACATGGGAAACTCCCTAGGGTTTGTGCCTGCCCGCAGATGCCCAGCTTTGGTGACAGGCACGTTACCGAAAAATGTCGGTTTCGTGACACTCCGATCCGGGCGGGCCGGGTGCCGCAACGGAAGCCGGACCCGACAAGATGACGCAGGGGCAACCTGAGCCGAATTTGCGCCAGCGCAAATTCTGCGCCCGCACAATGGCCTAACAACGAGTCGCGGGTCGCTCCGTCAGGTGCCGGCCCGGTTCCGAAAGTCCGAAAGAAGGAGGTGTTCCCGATGACCACCCAGACGCTCAGGCCCCCACCGTTCGGATTGCGTTTGCCGACCGGCCCGTTGCGTGGGCTGTTGCAGCCGGTTCTCGGGCGCATCGTCCGCACGATCGCGGCCCGCCATCCGGGCATCTTTGCCCGGATCGCACCGTATCAGCAGGCCGATTTCCTGATCGTGCCGTCCGAACTGCCTTTCGCGCTGCTTCTGCGGCCCGATCCCGAGGCCCCGGTTCTGCGCGCCGTCCGGCGCGACCCGGCACCGGCGCATGACGCGCGGATCGAGGGGCCCTTCCTGCTTCTGCTGAATCTCGTCGACGGCGAGAGCGATGGTGACGCGGCCTTTTTCTCGCGCGATCTGACGATCTCCGGCAATACCGAGGCCGTTGTCAGCCTGCGCAACGCGCTTGATGACATGGATGGCTCCGTGGCCCAGGAAGCGGCCGAAATGTTCGGCCCGCCGGGCCGGGTCCTGCTGCAGGCGTTGCGCCGGCGGAGTGCGCAGTCATGAGCGAACAGAACGGATTCTCCGCCGCCGGCGAACTGGTCTGCCCGGCCGGCACGCCCGCCGCCTTGCGCACCGCGGTGAACGCGGGCGCCGACAGCGTCTATTGCGGCTTTCGCAACGCCACCAATGCCCGCAACTTTCCCGGCCTGAACTTCACCCCGGACGAGCTCGATGCCGCGGTGGCCTATGCCCATGCGCAGGGCTCGCGGGTGCTGCTGGCGCTCAACACCTATCCGCCCGCCGGCCGCACCGATCTCTGGCGCGAGGCCGTGACGCTGGGGATGCGCGCGGGGGTGGATGCCTTCATCGTGGCGGATTTCGGGGTGGCGCGGCACATCGCCGAGACCCATCCCGACGCGCGGCTGCATCTCTCGGTGCAGGCCGCCGCTTCCAGCCCCGAGGCGATCCGCTACTATTGTCAGCATTTCGGCGTGAAGCGCGTGGTGCTGCCCCGCATCCTGACGATCCCCGAGATCCGTCAGATCAAGCGCGAGATCCCCTGCGAGATCGAGACCTTCATCTTCGGCAATCACGGGCTGATGGTGGAGGGGCGCTGCAGCCTGACGAACTGGATGACGGGGCAATCCACCAACATGGATGGCGTCTGCTCGCCGGCCGCGGACGTGACCTATGCGCGCGATGCGGACGGCTCGATGCGCAGCTGCCTTGCGGGCGTCACGATCGACAGTTTCGCCCCGGACGAGACCGCCGGCTACCCCACGATCTGCAAGGGCCGCTACAATGCGCCGCACCGTCCCGAGGGCTATTACGCCTTCGAGGAGCCGGTCAGCCTGAACCTTTCCCGGCTGCTGCCCGACCTGATGGAGGCAGGCGTCCATGCCTTCAAGATCGAGGGGCGGCAACGCTCCAAGAGCTACGTTCGGCAGGTCGTGTCCGAGTTTCGCCGCGCGGTGGATGCCATCCGCGCCGGGATGCAGCCCGATCTGGCGGATCTGGTGGCGCTGACGGAAGGCCAGAAGGAAACCCAGGGCGCCTTCCGCACGAAGAAATGGAGATGACGGGATGGAGCTGACGCTGGGGCCGCTGGCCTATCACTGGAGCGCCGAACGCCGGCGCGATTTCTACGCCCGCATCGCCGACGAGGCGCCGGTGGGCACCGTCTATCTGGGCGAGGTGATCTGCTCGAAGCGGGCGCCGTTCTTCGAACGCGACCTGCCGGCCGTGATGGAGCGGCTGACCCGCGCGGGCAAGCGCGTCGTGGTCTCGTCGCTGGCCGAGGTGATGCTCAAGCGCGAGCGCCAGGCCACGGCGGAACTGGCCGAGGCGGATGCGTTCGAGATCGAGATCAACAATGCCGCCGGGCTGCTGGCCCGTGGCACCCGGCCGCACCGGATCGGCCCGTTCCTCAACGCCTATAACGAGGACACCATCGGCTGGCTGGCGGAACAGGGGGCGACCCATGTCAGCGTTCCGCCCGAACTGCCCGGTCCGGCCATCGCGGTGGCCGCCGCCGAGGCCGCGTCTCGCGGCGTCGGGCTCGAGGTGCAGGTTTTCGGACGCGCATCGCTGGCGGTGTCGGCCCGGTGCTATCATGCCCGGGCGCATAACCGGACCAAGGACAACTGCCAGTTCGTCTGCGAGGAGGATCCCGACGGGATGCCGCTCGACACGCGCGACGGCCAGGCGATCCTGCGGATCAACGGCATCCAGACGCAATCCCAGACCTACATGGAGCTTCTGGCCGAGCTGCCCGAGCTTGCCGCGATGGGCGTGACCCATGCGAGGCTGATGCCGCAGGATGTGGACATGGTCGCCGTGGCCGAGGTCTTCGAGGCCGCGCTGGCGGGCCGGATCGAGGCCGAGGAGGCGCGCGCGCGGCTGGCCGGAATCTGCCAGGGCACCGGGTTCAGCAACGGGTTCTTCTATGGCGAGGCGGGCTATCGCCGGATCGGACATCGGGCGGCCGGCTGATCGCGGAATTCCGGTGGTCCGGCAACAATGCCGGAGAGGCTCGTGACCAGGCTTGACGAAAGCCTTCTGTCCGGTCTGCCGGCATTCGCCGGCGCCGGGGCGTGACACACACCCGGCCGGCCAGGCGCGGGGAAGGGTGGCAGGCCCATGCGAAACGGCCCCGGCCTGGCCGGGGCCGCGTCGCTGCGCGCCGGTCGCGCTGTCAGGTCCAGTGCGCCACGGTGCGTTTCTCGAAGGACTCGCGGAACTGCTCGGTGGTGCGGGGCAGCACCTCGCCGGTCTCCCAGTCCAGGATCACCGCGTAGCGGCGCACCGCGTCGAGCGAGTCGATCTCGCCCTTGCGATACATCTCGCCCACGGCCTCCGGGTCCATCCGGGCCCAGCCGACACGGGCGGCACGGATCTCGGATCGCAGTTTCGCGGTGGCCTCGGCATCGACCTCGTACTCGCAAAGATCGGCGTCGATCTCCTTGATGACCACGCCGTAATCCCTGGCCGCCCGCTCGACCGAGACGTAATCGTCGGCCACGTCCTCGCGGACCTTCAGCGGGTCGCGTTCCAGCGGGTCTCCGAAGCCGCCGCCGCCGGCCGTGGGGCGGGCGAATTCGTCACCGGTATAGACAGGGTAGTCCGAAAAGACCGAGCCCAGCCATTTCGCCTCGGCCTCGCCGGCGCGGCGGATCGAGCAGCCATGCGGCATCGACGGCAGCCCGCCTTCGACCCCCCAGACCACGGCGCGTTCCCGGTCGCAGATATAGGACATCACCGCGTCCTCGCTTTCCAGCAGCTCGGAAGTCTTCTGCACGCCGGTGCCGCCGCGCCATTTCCCGGGTCCGGCGCTGTCGCGCAGGATCTGGAAGACCTTGGTGCGGGTCGGGTTGACGCGCTCGTTGCCCTCGTTGGGTTGCGACATCAGGCCGGTGCCGAAACAGGCGGTGGTGACATCCGAGCCATCCTTGCCGTTGCGCCCGCCCCAGCCGCCGGGAAGCCATTCGTAGAACATGAAGATGGGCTTCTCGGGCGTGCGTGCGTCGCGCCCGCCGGCCAGCAGGTATTCCAGGTTGAAGGCGCAGGCGATGGCGCGTTCCGGCATGATCTTCGACCACATCTCGAAGATCGCGTTCATGATCTTCTCGAAGGGCATCAGGAAGCCCGTCACCGCCACCGGCCACTGGGCGCTGACCACGCTGTTCTCGGGCGCGGTGATGTCGATCATGCGGTAGAAGCCGCTGTTCAGGGGCAGATCGGGAAAGAAGGTCTTCATCCCCGCCACCACCGCCGAGAAGGTGGCCCCCGGCGCCGAGTTGTAGATCGAGGCGATCGTGGGGTGGCTGCCGGTGAAATCGTAGTGGATCTCCTCGCCCTTGATCGTCATCTTGACGTGGATCGGGATCATGCCCTCGCCACGGGCGGGATCGCGGTCGATATAGTCCACCGTCTCCCAGGTGCCGTCGGGCAGGGCGGCGATGCGCTGGCGCACCGCGCGTTCCACGTAGTCCTGCACCTCGTCCATGCCCCGGAGCACCTGGTCCCGGCCATATTTGTGGACCAGGCGCAGGATCTCGCGTTCGGCCACCTTGGTGGCGCCGGCCTGCGAATGGATGTCGCCGATGATCGAGCCCGGGTCACGGGTGTTGGCGGCGATCATGTTGGCCACGTCGCTGCAGAACTCGCCGGCGCGGAACAGCCGCACCGGGGTGATCCGCACCGCTTCGCGGAACATGTCGCGCGCGCTCACGTCGAACGAGCCGGGGACCGAACCGCCCAGGTCCGACCAGTGGCCGTTGGACTGCGAAAAGCCGATCAGCGTGTCGCCGTCGAAGATCGGGCGCACCAGGCGCACGTCGCTGAAATGGGTGCCGCCCGCATAGGGATCGTTGATCGCGTAGACATCACCGGGCTGCATCTGGCCGTCGAACACCCGGATCACGTCCTTGCAGGTGAAATGCAGCGTTCCGACATGCACCGCGATGTCCTGGTTGACCTGCGCGACCGAATTGCCCCGGGCATCGTGCAGCGCGTTCGAGAAGTCGCGGTTGTAGATCACGAAGGAATAGCAGGTCCGCAGCATCTGCTCGGCCATCTGGTCGACCGAGGTGATGAAGGAATTCTTGAGCACCTCGAAGGTGACGGGATCGAGCTGCTGTGCGTCTTTGTGGGTCATCGGTTCAGCCCTTCGATTCGATGCGGATGTTCATGTGTGCGTCCACCTCGGCGTGCATCGCCGGGGGGATGACGGTGGTGGAGTCGAACTGCTCGACGATCGCCGGCCCGTCGATCCGGGCGCCTGCCTTCAGCGTGTCGCGCTCGTAGATCGCCGCGTCATGCGCGCTGCCGTCGAACCAGACCGGGCGGCGGCTGGCCGGCTCGGGCGTGTAGGCCGAAACATCCTGGCTTTGCAGTTCGGCCTTGGGCACCAGGCCAACGGCCTTCACCGCCACGCGGAACAGCGACACGTCCGCTTCCTTGCGCGCATAATTGTATTCGCGCTCGTGCTGGGTGTGGAATGCCTCGACCAGGTCGTCGATTTTGGTGATGGTGCCGGGCACCGACACCTCCAGCGACCGCCACTGGCCCTGGTACATCATCTCGGCGGTGCGGCTCAGCACCATGTTGTCGGGTTCCACCCCCTCCCGTTCGAGCTGGGCACGGGCATCGGCCTCGATCCGCTGGAAAGCGGCCTCCAGATCGGCGGCATCTGTCTCGACGGCGCGTTTCATGTAGCTGTCCGAAAAGTCGTGCTGGATATCCACCAGCAGGCAGCCCAGTGCCGATGTCACTCCGGGGTTGGGGGGCACGATCACGGTGGGGATCGACAGCTCCTTCGCCACCGCCGCGCCATGCAGCGCGCCCGCGCCGCCGAAGGCGCAGAGCGCGAAGTCGCGCGGATCGTAGCCGCGAGAGATCGACAGCAGGCGCACCGCGTTCGCCATGTTGGCATTGGCCACCCGCAGGATCGCCTCGGCAGCCTCGTGCAGCTCCATCCCGAAGGGCTCGGCCACGGTGCGCCGCACCGCGTCCTCGGCCAGTTTCGGGTCCAGCGTGATCTTGCCGCCGGCCAGCGACGTGCCCAGGCGGCCGAGCACCA
>JBKHDP010000066.1:0-13907 GCA_046541255.1 Paracoccaceae bacterium
TCATAGGCCGCAAGATCGACATGCGCCCGCGAAACCGTCTCCGCCGACGGCGGGTGGCTGGAAACGGAATCGTTCTGCGGGTTGTCTTTCATGCTGTCCTCCCTCGCTTTCCGGGCCGCGCCGCCTGCTCCTCTGCAGGGGATGACGCGGGGTTGGTGAATATTTGAACGATAGCAAAATTCGAAACAAATGAAATTTATTCTTTTGAGATAGTTGTTTAGGTGTAAAAAAGTTTTCGATCGAAAGAGATTAATGTAAATACACCTTCTGACGTAGCGTAAATCCAAGGCCATGGCGTCCCGGATCTGTCAATCCGGCGGCCGGCGCGTGCCGCTGCGCCGGTGCGCGGCGCCGCCCCGCGGCCCGGCCGGTGGCGCGGAACGGCTGTGACAAATCGTTTCACCATGCCGCACCGGGCCGGGGCCAGTGCCATTCGGTCGCGGCCCGGGAATCGCCGGGGCGCTTGCCGCTGCCTCGCGCAGGTCCCTATGCTCGCCTCGACATGTCCCGGGGAGCGCCGATGAAACGGATTGCCATCTTCTGCGACGGTACGTGGAACGGGCTCGACCGGCATCGCCCCACCCATGTGCTGGGTCTTGCCCGCGCGGTGCCGCCCACCGCCCCGGACGGGGTCAAGCAGGTGGTGTTCTACCTGCAGGGCGTGGGCACCGGGCGTGGCTCTTCCGCGGTCGCGCGCGGTCTCGACCGGATCCTCGGCGGCGCCTTCGGCTGGGGCCTGACCGCAACCATCGAAGAGGCGTTCCGCGCGCTGGTCTTCACCCATGAGCCCGGCGACGAGATCCACATCTTCGGCTTCTCCCGCGGTGCCTATACGGCGCGCTCGCTGGTCGGGCTGATCCGGGCCGCGGGCATCCCGCTGCGGGCGCAGGCGGCGGCAATTCCCGACGCGATCGCCCATTACCGGGCCCGTGGCCCGGAGACGCATCCCAATTCCGAGGTCAGTTTCCGGTTTCGCCTCCGGGTGTCGCCGCATCTTGTCACCAGCACCGAGGAAGAGGCCTGGCGGCGCGGCACCGGCGGACCCGATGCGCCCCGTCTGCGGGTGGCCTATCTGGGGGTGTGGGACACGGTGGGCGCGCTGGGCCTGCCCGGGGTGTTCGGCGCCCTGGCGCGCAGGGTCAACCGGCAATACGCCTTTCATGATGCCGACCTGTCGCGCATGGTGGCCTCGGCGCGTCACGCGGTGGCGCTGGACGAGCGCCGCAGGCTCTACCCGCCCACGCTGTGGGAAAACCTCGATGCGCTGAACGGCGATGCGGACCCGGCGGCGCGGTGCTACCTGCAGCACTGGTTCCCGGGCAATCACGGCATCGTCGGCGGCAGCGGCCCGGCGCCCGGGCTTGGCGCGGCGGCGGCGCTTTGGGTCGCGGAGGGCGCGGCGGCGGGCGGTCTGGCCTTCGAGCCCGGCACGCTGGAGACGCTGGCCCGGGCGGCCGATCCGCTGGAAAGCGGCGTGCGACTGGCGCAGGTGGCGGGGCCGGGCAACCTGCTGGGGCTCTGGCTGGCCGACCGGGACGGGCCGGACCAGGCCGACGATGTCTCCGCCACCGCGCGGGCGCGGGTGGCGGGCCTGCCTAGCTATCGGCCCGCCAGCCTGCGCCGGGTCCGGGACGCGCTGGGTTGATCCGTCAGGCCAGGTGGCCCTCGGCGGTCAGCCGCGTTTTGCCGCGCAGCCAGGGATGCAGCGCCTCGGGCAGATCCACCGAGCCATCCGCCTGCTGGCCGTTTTCCAGCACCGCGATCAGCGCGCGTCCCACCGCAAGACCCGAGCCGTTCAGCGTGTGCACGAAATCGGGTTTGCCGCCGCCCTCGGGGCGGAAGCGGGCGTTCATCCGCCGGGCCTGGTAATCGCCGCAGATCGAGACCGAGCTGATCTCGCGATAGCGGCCCTGGCCGGGCAGCCAGACCTCGATATCGTGGGTCTTGCGCGCACCCGCGCCCATGTCGCCGGTGCACAGCACCACGGTGCGGTAGGGCAGGCCCAGGCGTTCGAGAATGCCCTCGGCGCAGCGCGTCATGCGCTCGTGTTCGGCGAGGCTCTCGTCAGGATGGGTGATCGAGACCATCTCGACCTTCTCGAACTGGTGCTGGCGCAGCATGCCCGAGGTATCCTTGCCGGCGCTGCCGGCTTCGGAGCGGAAGCACTGGGTATGCGCCGCGTAGCGCCGGGGCAGGGAGGCCGCCTCGACGATCTCGCCATGAACCAGGTTGGTCAGCGTCACCTCGGCCGTGGGCACCAGCCACCAGCCGTTGGTGGTGCGGTAGCTGTCCTCGCCGAACTTGGGCAGCTGGCCGGTGCCGAACATCATCTCGTCGCGCACCAGGACCGGCGTCCAGGTCTCTGTCAGCCCGTTCTCCTCGACATGGGTGTCCAGCATGAACTGCGCCAATGCCCGGTGGATGCGCGCCACCGCGCCCGACAGCACCACGAAGCGCGCGCCCGAGAGCTTGGCCGCCGCCTCGAAATCCATGCCTGGCAGCACACCCGCGATCTGGTAGTGCTCGACCGGCCGGAAGTCGAATTCGCGGGGGGTGCCCCAGCGGCGGATTTCCACGTTGTCATCCTCGTCCGCGCCGTCCGGCACGTCGTCGAGCGGCAGGTTGGGCAGGCCCGCCAGCAGCGCCTGCAATTCCGCGTCCCGCGCCTTGGCCTCGGCCTGCATCGCGGCCACCTCGGCCTTCTTCTCGGCCACCAGCGCGCGCAGCCGCTCGAATTCGGCATCGTCGCCCGCGGCCCTGGCCTTGCCCACGTCCTTCGAGGCGCGGTTCTGCTCGGCCTGGGCGGTCTCTGCGGCGGTGATCGCGGCGCGGCGTGCCTCGTCGATCGCGAGGATGCCGGGCGAGACCGGCTCCAGCCCGCGGCGGGACAGCGCGGCGTCGAACGCGCCCGGGTTCTCGCGGATGAAGCGGATGTCGTGCATCGTCGGAATCCTTCCTGTGACTCGGCTCGCGCGCGGTTATGGCCGATTTCGTGCTGCGACGTAAGGCCCCCGCGAGGCAGGCATCGCGCGGCCCCGCGCGCCCGCGGCGCGTATCGGGGGCGTTGCGGGGCGGGCGTTGACCTGGCAAGGGGGGTGGCGATGCGACGCGCGCGGCCCGGCACGATCCGCGGCGCGCGGCGTCTTGCAAACGGGCCATGCGGGACATAGGTTCCGCGCAACTCCCGCGGGGCCCGGCCCCGCAGCAAAGAAGGATTCTCTCATGGACGGTGCCGGCGCCTTCGCGCAGATTCTCCCACTCATCCTGATCTTCGCGATCATGTATTTCCTGCTCATCCGTCCGCAGCAGAAGCGGGTGAAGGAGCACCAGAAGATGGTGCAGGCCCTGCGCCGCGGCGACCAGGTGGTCACCCAGGGCGGGCTGATCGGCAAGGTCACCAAGGTGAAGGAAGACAACGAGCTGGAGGTCGAACTGGCCGAAGGCGTCAAGGTTCGGGTCGTGCAGAACACCATCGCCCAGGTGCTGAACAAGACCGAGCCTTCGGGTTCCTGATTTCCGCCCGCCGGAAAGGGCCGCCCCATGCTGCAAATCGATCTATGGAAACGGGTCCTGATCGGGGCCACGGTGGCGGTGGGGCTTCTGCTGGCACTGCCCAACCTGTTCTACGAACGGGTGGAGCGCCACAATGACGCCGAGCAGGCCATCGAACTTCAGGGCGAGTCCGCCACGCTGGAGGCCGAGGCCGGCCTGTGGCCCGGCTGGATGCCGTCGGGGCTGGTGAATCTGGGCCTCGACCTGCGCGGCGGCGCGCATCTTCTGGCCGAGGTGCAGGTGGCCGATGTCTACGAGGCGCGGATGGATTCGCTCTGGCCCGAGCTGCGCGGCGTGCTGCGCGAGGCTCGGGACGAGATCGGCACGATCCGTCTGCTGGACGGCGCGCCGGACGAGCTGCGCGTACGCATCTCGCAGCCCGAGGGCATGGCGCGGGCGCAGGAACTGGTGCGCGATCTGGCCAGGCCGGTCAGCTCGGTTTCCGGCAGCGGGTCCGACGATCTGGAGGTGCGCGGTGAGGAGGATGTCCTCACCGTCACCCTGTCCGAGGCGGAGAAGCGCGCCACCGACGAGCGCACATTGCAGCAGGCGCTTGAAATCATTCGCCGCCGCATCGACGAGGTCGGCACGCGCGAGCCCACGATCCAGCGCCAGGGCACCGATCGCATCCTGATACAAGTGCCGGGCGTCGGCTCTGCCGCCGAACTCAAGGAAATCATCGGCACCACCGCGCAGCTTACCTTCCAGCCGGTCGTGAGCCGCAACGCCGATCCCGACGAGGCGCCCGGCATCGGAAACGAGATCCTGCCCTCGCTCGATCAGGAAGGCGTCTATTACACGCTGGAACAGTCGCCCGTCGTGACCGGCGACGAGCTTGTCGACGCCCAGCCCAGTTTTGACGAGAACGGCCGCCCGGCGGTGAACTTCCGCTTCAACCCGACGGGCGCGCGCAAGTTCGGCGACTATACCGCCGAGAATATCGGCAATCCCTTCGCCATCGTGCTGGACAACGAGGTGATCTCCGCCCCCGTGATCCAGAGCCACATTCCCGGCGGTTCCGGAATCATCACTGGCGATTTCACCGTCGAGGAATCGACCAACCTCGCGGTGCTGCTGCGGGCGGGCGCGCTGCCCGCGGGGCTGGAATTCCTGGAGGAACGCACGATCGGCCCCGAACTGGGGGCCGACAGTATCGAGGCCGGACGGGTGGCCACCATGGTGGCCTTCGCCGCCGTGCTGATCTTCATGGCGCTGAGCTACGGTCTTTTCGGCCTGTTTGCCAATATCGCGCTAATCGTCAATGTGGGGCTGATCTTCGGGTTGCTCAGCCTGATCGGGGCGACCCTCACCTTGCCCGGCATCGCGGGGATCGTGCTGACCGTCGGCATGGCGGTCGATGCCAACGTGCTGGTCTTCGAGCGGATTCGCGAGGAATTGCGCACGGCAAAGGGCCCGGCCCGCGCCATCCAGCTGGGCTACGAGAAGGCGCTTTCCGCGATCGTGGATGCCAATATCACCACCTTCATGACCGCGGCGATCCTCTACGTCATGGGCTCGGGTCCGGTGCGTGGCTTCGCCATCACGCTGGGGCTGGGCATCCTCACCTCCGTCTTCACGGCGATCTTCGTCACGCGGCTGATGATCGTGATCTGGTTCGACCGCCGCCGCCCAAAGACGCTGGAGGTCTGAGATGCGCCTGAAACTGATACCCCAGGAAACCAATTTCGATTTCTTCGCACGGCCCAAATTGTGGCTGGGCATCTCGGCCCTTCTGGTGGTGGTGGCCTTCGCCTCCTTCCTGATCCAGGGGCTGAATTACGGCATCGATTTCCGCGGCGGGACCACGGTCCGCACGGAAAGCACGCAGCCGGTGGATGTGGGCGCCTATCGCGACGCCATTGCTCCGCTGGGGCTGGGCGACGTGGCGATTTCCGAAGTGTTCGATCCGAGTTTCGGTGCGGACGAGAACGTCGCGATGATCCGGATCCAGGCCCAGGAGGGTCAGGAGAGCGTGTCGCCCGAGGTGATCGAGCAGGTCCGCGAGGCGCTGCGCACGGTCGCGCCGGATCTGAGCTTCGCCTCGGTCGAATCGGTGGGCCCCAAAGTGTCGGGCGAGCTGATCCAGACCGCGGCGATCGCCGTGCTGCTGGCGATCGGGGCCGTGCTGATCTATATCTGGCTGCGCTTCGAATGGCAGTTCGCGCTGGGCGCGGTGATCGCGCTGGTGCATGACGTGGTCCTCACCATCGGCATCTTCTCCGAGTTGCAGATCAAGTTCGACCTGGCGATCATCGCCGCGCTGCTGACCATCGTCGGCTACTCGCTCAACGACACCGTGGTGATCTTCGACCGGGTGCGCGAGAACCTGATGAAATACAAGAAGAAGCCGCTGCGCGAGGTACTGAACCTGTCGATCAACGAGACCCTGAGCCGGACCTTCATGACCTCGGCCACCACGCTGCTGGCGCTGATCTCGCTGTTCGTGCTGGGCGGCGACGTGATCCGGGGCTTCGTCTTCGCGATGATCTGGGGCGTGATCGTGGGCACCTATTCCTCGATCTTCGTCGCGGCGGCCGTGCTCTTCTCGCTGGGGGTCAAGCGCGACTGGTCCAAGACCGATCCGGACAATACCGGCAACCGTTTCGCGGATGTGGATGCCTGACACGCTTGCCGGGGCCCGGTCGGCTCTGCCACTGTGGACACGGAACACTGGAGGCAAGATGCGCATCAACGAGGTGGTCTATACCGACGCGCTGCCGGTGGACGGCTACGGGCCCGGCTTTTTCCGCGTCGGCGGCGAGGTTCACGAGGGCGCGGTGCTGCTGACCGCGAATGGCGTCGCCGGCTGGGGCGGCTATGACGATGCCGACAGCCTGCTGGCGCTGGCCGATGACATCGACGTGCTTTTCCTGGGCACCGGCGCCGAGATCGCGCATATCCCGCGCGAGTTGCGGACCCGCCTGGAGGAGGCGGGACTCGGCGTCGAGGTGATGGCCTCGGGCCCGGCCTGCCGCAGCTACAACGTGCTTTTGTCCGAAGGGCGGCGCATCGCGCTTGCGGCGTTGCCGGTGTGACGCTTGGGCGCTTTCGCGCGCCGGCGCGATGGGCTAACTGGACCGCATGAACCTGAGCGTCCATGACCTGACCGTGTCGCGCGGCGGCATCCCGGTGCTTGCGGGGGTGAGTTTCGATCTCGCCCCCGGCGCGGCGCTGATCCTGCGCGGGCCGAACGGATCCGGCAAGACGACGCTCTTGCGCACGGTTGCCGGGCTTCAGCCGCCGCTGGCGGGCCGGGTCGAGGCCGCCCCGGATGCGATCGCCTACGCCGCCCATGCCGATGGGCTGAAGGCCACGCTGACGGTGGCGGAGAACCTGGCCTTCTGGGCCCGCATCTTCGGCACCGGCAGCATCCTGCCCGCGCTGGAAGGCTTCGACCTCGAGGCGCTGGCCGACCGGCAGGCGGGCAATCTTTCGGCGGGACAGAAGCGCCGGCTGGGCCTGGCGCGGCTGATGGTGACCGGGCGCCCGGTCTGGGTGCTGGACGAGCCCACCGTATCGCTGGACATGGCCTCGGTGGCGCTGTTCGCGCAGGCTGTGCGCGGCCATCTGGGGCAGGGCGGGTCCGCGCTCATCGCCACCCATATCGACCTGGGGCTGGAGGCCGTGGTGTTCGACGTGACACCCTATCGCGCCACCGCCTCGGCCGCCCCCGATTTCGACGAGAGTTTCCTGTGATCGCGCTGCTGTCCCGCGACCTTCGGCTGGCGATCCGGGCCGGTGGCGGGTTCGGCCTGGGGCTGGCCTTCTTCCTGATCGTCACCGTGCTGGTGCCCTTCGGCGTGGGCCCGCAAGCCGAGCTGCTGGCCCGCATCGCGCCGGGCATCCTGTGGGTGGGCGCGCTGCTGGCCTGCCTGCTGTCGCTGGACCGGATCTTCGCGCTGGACTGGGAGGATGGCAGCCTCGACCTGCTGGCCACCGCGCCGCTGCCGCTGGAGGCGCTGGTCAGCCTCAAGGCGCTGGCGCATTGGCTGGTGACCGGCCTGCCGCTGGTGCTGGCGGCGCCGGCACTGGGCGTGCTGCTCAACCTGCCGCAGGCCGGCCAGGGCTGGCTCGTGCTGAGCCTGGCGCTGGGCACGCCCGCGCTGTCGGTGATCGGCACCTTCGGCGCGGCGCTGACCGTGGGCATCAAGCGTGGCGGCCTGCTGCTGTCTTTGCTGGTGCTCCCGCTTTACGTGCCCACCCTGATCTTCGGCGCCGAGATGGCGCGGCGCGGAGCCGAAGGCCTGGCCACCGGCACTTCGGCGCTGATGCTCGCCGGCATCACCTGTGGCACGATCGCGCTTTTGCCTTTTGCGTCGGCCGCCGTACTCAGGGTCAACTTGCGCTGATGTGAATTGCGCGCACAAAGACAAGGGACTAGATCACGATCATGGCCTCGCTCTGGGAATATGCCAATCCGAAGAAGTTTCTGCGCCTGTCGGGCGTGGTGCTGCCGTGGGTGTCGGTGCTCGCCGCCGTGTCGCTGGTGGGAGGGCTGGTCTGGGGATTCTTCTTCACGCCGGATGACTTCCGGCAGGGCTCGACCGTCAAGATCATCTATATCCACGTGCCTTCGGCGATGATGGCGATCAACATCTGGGTGATGATGCTGGTGGCCTCGCTGGTCTGGGTGGTGCGCCGGCATCACGTCTCCGCGCTGGCGGCCAAGGCGGCGGCCCCCATCGGCATGGTGATGACGCTGATCGCGCTGGTCACCGGGGCGTTCTGGGGCGAGCCGATGTGGGGCACCTGGTGGGCCTGGGATCCACGCCTGACCTCGTTCCTCATCCTGTTCCTGTTCTACCTCGGCTATATCGCGCTTTGGGAGGCGATCGAGAATCCCGATACCGCCGCCGACCTGACCGCGGTTCTGTGTCTCGTGGGCTCCGTCTTCGCGCTGCTGAGCCGCTACGCGGTGAATTTCTGGAACCAGGGGCTGCATCAGGGCGCGTCGCTCAGCCTCGACCAGGAGGAGAACGTCTCGGACGTGTTCTGGTATCCGCTGCTGGTCTGCCTTGCGGGGTTCGTGCTGTTGTTCGTGGCGCTGGTGCTGTTGCGCACGGGCACCGAAATCCGGGCCCGCCGCATGAAGGCGCTGATGGCGCGGGAGCGGCTGGGATGATGCCGGATCTGGGAAAATACGCCACCGCGGTGCTGTCCTCCTACGGGGTCACGCTGGCGCTGCTGGTGGCGCTGATCGTGCTCAGCATATGGCGCGCGCGCAAGGTGCGGGCCGAGCTGGAAAAGGTGGAGTCGCGCCGCGATGGCAAAGGTTAGCCCGCTGATGATCCTGCCGCCGGTGCTGTTCGCGGCGCTGGCGGTGCTGTTCTACGTGGGCATGTTCCGCGAGAACAAGGACGCACTGCCCTCGGCCCGCGAGGGGCAGCTTGCTCCGGCTGTCCAGCTCACCGCGCTGGAGGACAAGACGCAATTCGGGGATGCAGAGCTGCGCGCCCCGGGAGTGAAGCTGGTGAATTACTGGGCGTCCTGGTGCGCGCCCTGCCGGGTGGAACACCCGCATCTGGAAACGCTGGCCCGCGAGGGCGTGCCGATCTACGGGGTGAACTACAAGGATGGCGCGGACAAGGCGCTCAAGTTCCTGCAAGACCTGGGCGACCCCTATATCGGCATCGGGGCCGACGCGCAGGGCCGCATGGCGTTGGACTGGGGCGTCTATGGCGTGCCCGAAACCTATGTGATCGATGGCGAGGGCAAGATCGTGCTGCGTTTCGCCGGGCCGATCACCGAAAGCGTGCTGGAAAATACCATCCGCCCGGCCATCGAAGAGGCCGGCGGCATCCCGACCAACTGACACGGGCCGGCAGGCCGGGTCCGCGGCCCCATGCCGCCGGAAGAACGCGAAAGCCCCGGCCGGATCGGCCGGGGCTTTGCAGTTTTCCGAGAGCGGATCAGGCGACGGCGAGGTTGCGCAGCACGTAGTGCAGCACGCCGCCATTCTCGACATATTCCTTTTCCACCGCCGTATCGATCCGGCATTTCAGCGTGATGTCCTTCGACGTGCCGTCGGCATAGGTGATCGTCGCCGTCACCTCGGCCTGCGGCGTCACGCTGTCGAGCCCGTGGATCGAGACGCTCTCATCGCCGGTCAGGCCCAGCGAGCGGCGGGTATCGTCGCCGGTGAACTCGAAGGGAATCACCCCCATGCCCACCAGGTTGGAGCGGTGAATGCGCTCGTAGTTTTCGGCGATCACCGCCTTGACGCCCAGAAGCGCAGTGCCCTTGGCCGCCCAGTCACGCGACGACCCCGCGCCATACTGTTCGCCCGCGATCACCACCAGCGGCGTGCCCTGTTCCTGCCAGGCCATCGCGGCGTCGTAGATTGCCATCTGGCTGCCGTCGGGGCCCTTGGTGTAACCGCCCTCGACCCCGTCCAGCATCTCGTTGCGGATGCGGATATTCGCGAAGGTGCCGCGCATCATCACCTCGTGATTGCCGCGGCGCGACCCGTAGGAGTTGAAGTCGCGCGGGGCGACCTGCCGTTCGGTCAGGTATCTGCCGGCCGGCGTGTCGGGCTTGAACGACCCTGCGGGCGAGATGTGATCGGTGGTGACCATGTCGCCCAGCAGCGCGAGGATGCGCGCGCCCTCGATATCGGTGATCGTGCCCGGCTGCCGGGACATGCCCTGGAAATAGGGCGGGTTCTGCACATAGGTCGATGTGGCGGGCCAGTCGTAGGTCTCGCTGTCGGTGGTTTCCACCGCCTGCCACTTGTCATCACCCTTGAAGACGTCGGCGTATTTCTCCTGGAAGGCCTCGCGCGTGACGGTCTGTTCCACCAGCTCGGCGATTTCCTTCTGGGTCGGCCAGATGTCCTTCATGTAGACGGGATTGCCGTCCTTGTCGTTGCCCAGCGGCTCGCGGGTGAGGTCGATATTCATGTCGCCGGCCAACGCATAGGCCACCACCAGCGGCGGCGAGGCGAGATAGTTGGCGCGCACGTCGGGGCTGATGCGGCCCTCGAAGTTGCGGTTGCCCGACAGCACCGAGGTGGCCACCAGGTCGGCCTCGTGGATCGCCTCCGAGATTTCCTTCTGCAGAGGGCCGGAATTGCCGATGCAGGTGGTGCAGCCATAGCCCACCAGGTTGAAGCCGATGGCGTCCAGATCCTCCTGCAGACCGGCGGCCTCCAGGTAATGCGACACGACCTGGCTGCCCGGGGCCAGCGAGGTCTTGACCCAGGGCTTGCGGGTCAGGCCCTTTTCCCGGGCCTTTCGGGCCACAAGGCCCGCGCCGATCATCACGTAGGGATTGGATGTGTTGGTGCAGGAGGTGATCGAGGCGATCACCACCGAGCCGTCGCGGATCTCGTAATCCTCGCCCTTGACCTTCACGCTCTTGCGCGGATCGACCAGCGCATCGGGTGTCGGCCCCTCGGAGGTCATCGCGTTGGCGGCGTGGCCTTCATCCTCGCCTCGATACTCGGCCACCACGTCGAAGAAGGCCGTCGCGGCCTGGTCGAGCGGCGTGTAGTCCTGCGGGCGCTTGGGCCCGGAGACGGCGGGCACGATGGTGCCCATGTCGAGCGTGAGCGTGTCCGTGTAGACCGGCGCGTAATCGGCCGTGCGCCACATGCCGTTCTTCTTGGCATAGGCCTCGACCAGCTCCACCCGCGCCTCGTCGCGCCCGGTCTGGCGCAGATAGCGCAGGGTTTCGTCATCCACCGGGAAGAAGCCGCAAGTGGCGCCGTATTCGGGCGCCATGTTGGCGATGGTGGCACGATCCGCGAGCGGCAGGTGATCCAGCCCGTCGCCATAGAATTCCACGAACTTGCCCACCACGCCCTTCTTGCGCAGCATTTCGACCACTTTCAGCACCAGGTCGGTGCCGGTGGTGCCCTCGACCATCTGGCCGGTCAGCTCGAAGCCGACCACTTCGGGGATCAGCATCGAGATCGGCTGGCCCAGCATCGCGGCCTCGGCCTCGATGCCGCCCACGCCCCAACCCAGAACGGCGGCGCCGTTGACCATGGTGGTATGGCTGTCGGTGCCCACCAGCGTATCCGGGTAGGCGACCTCGTCACCGTTCTGGTCGGTGTCGGTCCAGACCGTCTGGGCCAGATATTCCAGGTTGACCTGGTGACAGATGCCCGTGCCCGGCGGCACCACGCGGAAATTGTCGAACGCCTTCTGCCCCCATTTGAGGAAGGTGTAGCGTTCGATGTTGCGTTCGTATTCGCGGTCCACGTTCATCTGGAAGGCGCGCGGATTGCCGAACTCGTCGATCATCACCGAATGGTCGATCACCAGGTCGACCGGGTTCAGCGGGTTGATCTTCTGCGGGTCACCGCCCAGCGCCTTGATGCCGTCGCGCATGGCGGCCAGGTCGACCACGGCGGGAACGCCGGTGAAATCCTGCATCAGGACGCGGGCGGGGCGATACGCGATTTCGCGCGGGTTCTTGCCGCCCTTTTCGGCCCAGTCCGAGAAGGCGCGGATGTCTTCGACCGAGACGGTCTTGCCGTCCTCGAACCGCAGCATGTTCTCCAGCACCACCTTGAGCACGGCCGGCAGCCGCGAGAAGGTGCCAAGACCGGCCTCTTCTGCGGCGGGGATGGAGTAATAGGCGATCGTCGCGCCGCCAGCCTCGAGGCTGCGGCGGGTTCCGGATGTGTCCTGTCCGACTGTAATGGGCATTCGCGGGCTCCCGAGTGCTAGGGTCTGGCTAACTCTACGCTGCTTTATCCCCCTGCGGGCGGGCCGATCAAGGGGGGTGCGTCGAATTGGTATACTATGGTGCACAGAAAACGCCTGGCCGCGCCGCCTGGTTTCACCGGCTCTCGCAAAAGGGTGATTGGCCAACCCGCCCCGCTCTGGCTAGAAACAGGGGTCAGCGAGGGGGGATGATGCCGGCCATGAGGCATGTCGCAGGATGGATCTTGTCGGTTGCCCTTTGGGCCGGGGCCGGCCTCGCCGAGGCCCAGCAGTCCGACAACCCGGTAGTTGTCGAACTCTTCACCTCTCAGGGCTGTTCCTCCTGCCCGCCGGCCGACAAGTTGCTGGCGAGTCTGGCCGCGCGGGATGACGTGATCGCGCTGGCGCTGCATGTGGATTACTGGGATTACATCGGCTGGAAGGACAGTTTCGCCCAGCCCGGGTTCACCACTCGCCAGCGCGGCTATGCCTATGCGGCGGGCAGCCGGGCGATCTACACCCCGCAGATGATCGTCAACGGGGCCGATCACGTGATGGGTGCCAATGCCATGGCGGTGATGGACAGCGTGCGCGCGCATCAGGACCGGCGTTCGCCGATCACGCTGCGGTTGTCGCGCACGGGCGACACGCTGACGCTGGAAGCCCGGGCCCCGGAGCCGGTGGATGCGCTGGACATCCACCTTGTGCGCTACCGCCCCTCCGCCAGCGTGCGCATCACCAAGGGCGAGAATGCGGGGCGGACGCTGGATTACGCAAACATCGTCACCGACTGGCAACTCGTCGGGCGCTGGGAGGGCGATGCGCCGCTGCGCATGGAACTCGATCTGAGCGGCGAGGCGCCAGCAGTGGTTCTGCTGCAGAAGCTCGGTCACGGCCCGATCCGGGCGGCGGCGCGCCTGCGCTGACGCCGCGGTTTCCAGCGCCGGTGGATCCAGAACCATTGTTCGGGATGCCGCGCCACGCGCGCTTCCAGCCGGCGGGTCATCTCGCGGGTCATCTCGACCGGGTCGCCATGCGGGATGGGGGCCTCCAGGGCGATCTCGAAGCCGATGCCGTCGGGCCGGCGGGTGCCGAAGAAGGGAATCAGCTCGGCCCCGGTCTTCAGCGCGATCTCGGCGGCCGAGGTCAGCGTGGGCGCGGGCCGGCCCATGAACTCGATCGGCACGCCGGCGCTGTTGTAGACGTCGAACAGCAGCACGCCCATGCCGCCCGACCGGATATGCCGCAACAGCCCCATCGTGCCGCGCCGACCCTGTTCGAAGACCGGGCCCGACAATGCATGCATGTTGGCGGCGTAATGGGCGTTGAAATAGGGATTGCTCATCGGCCTGTAGAGACCGCCGATCTGCCAGCCACGCGCCACCAGCGCCGCGCGGGGTGCCTCGAAATTCCCGAAATGGCCGGTCACGAACAGCACGGGGCGGCCCTCGGCGCGGGCGGCCTCGGCCGCCACGAGGCCCGGTCCGGTGACCGGGGCCGTCGCCATCCGTTCGCGCAGGCCCGCCACGTCGTAATTCTCGATCATGGTGCGGCCGGCATTGTCTGCCACCGCATCGGCGATCCGGCGCTGCTCGGCCAGTGGCAGGTCGGGCCAGACATGGACCAGGTTCGCCATCGCGCGACGGCGATAGCCCGCCAGCGGTGCGATCCGCCGGCGCACCAGCCAGCCCATCAGCCGCAGTC
>JBKHDP010000067.1:0-13894 GCA_046541255.1 Paracoccaceae bacterium
CGATGATCGCCTGGGCCGGGCTGGAACTGTACCGCGCGGGCCATCGCGACGACATGACGCTGGCGGCACGGCCGCGCTGGCCGCTCGATCCGTCGCGCCCTGCGCTGGTGGGGGGTGGCAGGAAGGGGGCCAAGGCATGAGTATCGGCATCCTGGGCGCCGGCGCCTTCGGCACCGCCATGGCCGTGACCCTGGCCCGGGCGGGCCGGGAGGTGATGCTGTGGGGCCGCGACGCGCAGGTCCTCGATCACATGCGGGCCACGCGCGAGATTCCGCGCCTGCCCGGGGTGGCCCTGCCGGACTCGGTGGTGCTGGCCGACGCGCTGCAGGAGGCCGCGGCCCGGCCGATCCTGCTGCTCGCGGTGCCGATGCAGAGCCTCTCCGCGCTTCTGGACAGGATCGGTGCGCCCTGTGCGGGCCAGCGTCTGGTGGCCTGCTGCAAGGGGATCGACATCGCCTCGGGCACCGGGCCGTCCGGCGTGATCGGCGCCGTCGCGCCAGAGGCGGTGCCCGCGGTGCTGACAGGGCCCAGCTTCGCCGCCGATATCGCGCGTGGCTTGCCCACGGCGCTGACGCTGGCCTGCGCCGACGAGACCGCGGGCCATGCGCTGCAGCACGCGCTCGCCACGCCCACGCTGCGGCTGTACCGCAGCACCGACACCGCCGGGGCGGAACTGGGAGGGGCGCTCAAGAATGTCATCGCCATCGCCTGCGGCGCCAGCATCGGCGAGGGGCTGGGTGAAAGCGCCCGGGCCGCGCTGATGACGCGGGGCTTCGCCGAGATGACTCGCCTGGCTCCGCATTTCGGCGCCCGTCCCGAGACGCTGGCCGGCCTGTCGGGCTTGGGCGATCTGGCACTGACCTGCACTTCGGAACAGTCGCGCAATTACCGTTTCGGGCTGGCGCTGGGCCGCGGCGAGCCCTTCGACAGCGCCATCACAGTGGAAGGCGCCAGAACGGCCGAGGCGCTCGCCCGGCTGTCCGAGCGGCACGGATTCGACCTTCCCATCAGCCGGGCGGTGCATCAGATTGCTGGCGGGCAGGCCAGCATCGCCGAGGCGATCCGCGCGCTTCTGTCCAGACCGCTGAGGGAGGAATGACCATGCTCGTCGCCATCATCGCCCGGGACAGGCCCGGATCGCTGGAGCTGCGCAAGGCCCGGCGCGAGGCGCATCTGGCCTATCTCGAAAGTTCGGGCGAGATGGTGCGGCTGGCCGGGCCGCTGATGGACGAGGCGGGCGCGATGTGCGGCTCGCTGCTGGTGCTGGAGGTCGAGGACATGCAGGCCGCCCGTGACTGGGCCGCCGAAGATCCCTATGCCAAGGCCGCCCTGTTCCAGAGCGTCGAGATCCACGCCTGGAAGAAGGTGATCGGCTGATGCGCTACTGGCTGTTCAAGTCCGAACCTTCGACCTGGTCCTGGGAGGATCAGGTGGCGAAGGGCGAGGCGGGCGAGGAGTGGGACGGGGTGCGCAACTACCAGGCCCGCAACTTCATGCGCGAGATGGCGTTGGGCGATCGCGGCTTCTTCTATCATTCGCAGAGCGAGAAGGCCGTGGTGGGGATCGTCGAGGTGATTGCCGAGGCCCATCCCGACAGCACCACCGACGATCCGCGCTGGGATTGCGTGGACATCAAGGCGGTGGAGCCGCTTGTGCAGCCGGTGACGCTGGATGCGATCAAGGCCGATCCGCGCCTTGCCGAGATGGTTCTGGTGAAGAATTCGCGCCTTTCCGTGCAGCCGGTAACGGCGGAGGAATGGCGGATCGTGCGCGCCTTGGGCGGGCTGTCGGGCTGAACCGCGAGACGCGCCGGAGCCGGGAACGCGGAGGGCCGGCGTTGCGCCAGAACCCTCCGCCACCCCCGGCGCTCCCACACACCGAACGTGACCTTGTCTAGGGGACTGGCCATCCTGGCCGACACGGGTAGATTACGCCGCACCGATCCCTCGCGCAAACGGCGAATGCCCCGCATTCGAGTAAAGATGCCGGAGTTCCCCGGGGGCGCCCCTGGCGCGGATCAGCGGTAGACGGCTTCCTTGCCGAAATGCTTGGTCAGCATGTAATAGATCACCGCGCGATACTTGTTGGGATCGGACCGGCCGTAGATATCGATCACCGAATTGATCGCGTCCATCAGTTCCGGCCCGTCGGCAAGCCCCAGCTTCCTGATCAGGAAATTGTTCTTCACCGTTTCCAGCTCGCCCTCCTGGGTCGCGGCGACGGTCGAGGCGTCCGCGTCGTAGATCGACGGGCCGCAGCCGATGGTGACCTTCGTCAGAAGCGCCATGTCGGGCACCATCCCGCATTTCGTGCGCAGGTCCTCGGCGTATTTCTCGATCAAGTCTTCTCGTTTGCCCATGCTTCCGTCCTCCTGATGGCCCGATACCATGAAGGCAGCTAGGCAGAAATTCCGGAATGGCGCAACTTTGGCGACGGGACCGCCTTGCGAAAGGCGGTCCCGCGCGGCGTTTTTTCGCCGCATATCGGGCCAGGGACGGCCCCTCGCGGAGGCGCGCGCCGCGCAAGCACGCGGCGCCTGCCGCGGATCAGTAGCGGTAGTGCTCGGGCTTGAACGGACCCTCGGGCTTGACCCCGATATAGTCCGCCTGCTCCGGCGCCAGCTGCGTGAGCTTCACACCGATCCGGCCGAGATGCAGCCGGGCGACCTTCTCGTCCAGATGCTTGGGCAGGATGTAGACCTTGTTCTCGTAGTTCTCGCCGTTCTTCCACAGCTCGATCTGCGCCAGAACCTGGTTGGTGAAGGAGGCCGACATCACGAAGCTCGGGTGGCCGGTGGCGTTGCCCAGGTTGAGCAGGCGGCCCTCGGACAGCAGGATGATGCGATTGCCCGAGGGCATCTCGATCATGTCCACCTGTTCCTTGATGTTGGTCCACTTGTGGTTCTTCAGCGCGGCGACCTGGATCTCGTTGTCGAAATGGCCGATGTTGCCGACGATCGCCATGTCCTTCATCTGCCGCATGTGCTCGATGCGGATCACGTCCTTGTTGCCGGTCGTGGTGATGAAGATGTCGGCGCTGCTCACCACATCCTCCAGCAGCACAACCTCGAACCCGTCCATCGCCGCCTGCAGCGCGCAGATCGGATCGACCTCGGTCACCTTGACCCGGGCGCCCGCGCCCGCAAGCGAGGCGGCAGATCCCTTGCCCACGTCGCCATAGCCGCAGACCACGGCGACCTTGCCGGCCATCATCGTGTCGGTGGCGCGGCGGATGCCGTCCACCAGGCTTTCCTTGCAGCCGTACTTGTTGTCGAATTTCGACTTGGTGACACTGTCATTGACGTTGATCGCCGGGAAGGGCAGGTGGCCCTTCTCCATCATCTTGTAGAGACGATGGACGCCGGTGGTGGTCTCTTCCGAGACGCCCTTGATCATGTGGCGCTGCTTGACGAACCAGCCCGGGCTTTCGTTCATCCGCTTGCGGATCTGCGCGAAGAGGTATTCCTCTTCTTCCGATTGCGGCACGGCGATAAGGTCCGTCTCGCCCTCCTCGACCCGCGCGCCCATCAGGATGTAGAGCGTGGCGTCGCCGCCATCGTCCAGGATCATGTTGGCCCCGCCCTCGGCGAACTGGAAGATCCGGTCGGCGTAATCCCAGTATTCCTCCAGCGTCTCGCCCTTGATGGCGAAGACCGGCGTGCCGCCCTCGGCGATGGCCGCTGCGGCGTGATCCTGGGTGGAGAAGATGTTGCAGGATGCCCAGCGCACCTCGGCGCCCAGCGCCACCAGCGTCTCGATCAGCACCGCGGTCTGGATCGTCATGTGCAGCGAGCCCGCGATCCGGGCCCCCTTCAGCGGCTGGCTCTCGCCATATTCCTCGCGCAGGGCCATGAGGCCGGGCATCTCGGTTTCCGCGATCGCGATTTCCTTGCGGCCATACTCGGCCAGCGAGATGTCCTTGACGATATGATCCGTGGCCATGAGCCTGCCTCCGATAGGAACCTCTTTGGATAGGCGGTTAGCATTCCTTGCGGATTTGGGCAACGCGGATAAGCTGCTGCTCACAGCATGCTTATCGCAGGGTCCGGCATGAACGCCACGGCACAGAACGAATACGGGCTCTATCATGTGCCCGAAGGGCTCGAGGACCGGCCTGCGGCCAGGGCGGTGCTGTCGGGACACGCCTACGAGCCCGAAACCCTGCGCTTCATGCGCGCCCATGCGGGTACGGGCGACGTGATCCATGCCGGCACGTTTTTCGGCGACTTCATCCCGGCGCTGAGCAAGGCGCTGGCGCCGGATGCGCGGCTCTGGGCCTTCGAGCCCAACCCGGGGAATTTCGAGGCGGCGCGGCAGACCCTCGCGCTGAACGACCTGCGCAACGTCGAACTGACCCATGCCGCCCTGTCCAACCGGGATGCGACGGTGTTGTTCCGCACCCGTGATGCACAGGGAAAATCGCTGGGCGGCCTGTCGCATCTTGCCGAGGCCGAGGGT
Source organism: Paracoccaceae bacterium (assembly GCA_046541255.1). Taxonomy (GTDB): domain Bacteria; phylum Pseudomonadota; class Alphaproteobacteria; order Rhodobacterales; family Rhodobacteraceae; genus Rhodosalinus. The sequence continues at coordinate 4,458 of JBKHDP010000067.1, forward strand.
CCGGGCGTCGAACCGGTCCGGGCTGTCATGCTCGATTTCGCCGTGCCTCTCGATCGCAGGATCTCGATCCTGCAGCTCGATGTCGAGGGGCACGAGAAACAGGCCCTCAAGGGCGCCTATCACATCGTGAATCGCTGGCGTCCGATCCTCGTTCTGGAATATCTCGGCAATGTCCAATGGATCAATCGGACCTTCCGGGGTCTGGGATACACACATCTGGGCAAAGTGCACGGCAACCATGTCTATGCCGTGGAGGGATCGAACGTCTCGCTCTGAGGGGGCGCGGCGCAAGGGGCGAGAAACGGATGACAAGTACGGCACGGGCCTGGCAACGGATGCTGTCGGGCCGCAGACTCGATCTGCTGGACCCGACTCCGGTCGATGTCGAGATCGAGGACATCGCCCATGGCCTTGCCTTCGTCGCGCGCTGGAACGGCCAGACTCGCGGCGACTACGCCTATTCCGTGGCCGAGCATTCGCTTCTGGTGGAGGCGCTGTTTTGCCGCATCGCGCCCGGGGCGCCGCCGAAATGGCGGTTGGCGGCGCTGCTGCATGATGCACCGGAATACGTGATCGGCGACATGATCTCGCCGGTGAAAGCGGCGGTGGGGCCGGGCTACGAGGCGCTGGATGCCAGGCTGAAAGCGGCGGTGCATCTGCGTTTCGGCCTGCCGGCGGTCCTGCCGCAGCAGGTCAAGCGCCAGATCAAGCGCGCCGACCGGGTCAGCGCCTGGATGGAAGCGGTGGAGATCGCCGGGTTTTCGGAACCCGAGGCGAACCGATTCTTCGGCCGCCCCGATCCGGCACTTAGAGAGGGTCTGACGATCCGGCTGCGTCCTCCGCTGGACGTGCGCGCCGAGTTCACAGCACGCCACGCGGCCTTGCTGGCCGAGATGGACTGAGGCACCGCCCGGCGGGGTGCAGGCTCAGGCCGCCTGGGCCGCGGCCTCGTCACGCAGGAAGACGGGCTTTCCGGGCTCCGACATGTCGGGCTGGAAGGCATAGCCGCCGGTGTCGAAATCGCAAAGCGCCGCCGGATCGGTAAGCCGGTTCTGCACCACGAAGCGCGCCATCGCGCCTCGCGCCTTCTTGGCGTAGAAGCTGACGATCTTGGGCCCGCCCGGTTTCATCTCCATGAAGACCGGCGTCACCACGTCGAGGGCCAGCGCCGTCCGGTCCACCGCGCCGAAATATTCCTGGCTGGCACAGTTCAGCAGCACCCGCGCGCCTGTCGTCCGGGCCTGTGCGTTCAGCGCCTTCGACAGCCGATCGCCCCACCAGTCGTAGAGCGACTTGCCGCGCGCGGTCTTCAGCCGGCTGCCCATTTCCAGCCGGTAGGGCTCGATCTCGTCCAGCGGGCGCAGCAGTCCGTAAAGCCCCGACAGGATGCGCAGGTGATCCTGCGCCCAGCGCAGCTCGTCCGTATCGAGCGAGCCGGCCTCAAGCCCCTGGTAGGTATCCCCGGCGAAGGCCAGGGCGGCGGGCTTGCGCTCCTGCGCGCCGAAAGTCGCGAAGCGCCCGGCGTTCAGCCGCGCAAGGTTTTCGCTGATCCCCATCAGCTTCATCAGATCGCCCACGCCCAGCGCGCCGGCCTCGCGCGCCAGCGCCTCGGCATCTTCCATGAACTCGGGCGCCGTGCGCGCGGGCACGTCTACCGGGGCCATGTCCATCTTCTTGGCGGGCGAGATCACGACGAGCATTCCGGTCCCTTTCGATCGAGCTTTCGTCCCGATCTAGGGTGCTGCGCGCAGAACGTCCAGAAAGGCGGCGCCGAAACGTTCGGCGCGGCGTTCGCCCAGGATGCGCGCCAGCGTGCCCGAATCGGCGGGGCGCAATTGCGCCACCTTCGCAAGCTGCGCCGCCGAGCAGGACAGCGGCTTGTCCACACCGTCCGCGCCACGCGCCAGCCGCGCCTGCGCCTCCAGCAGCCGGTCGTAGAGCGTACCGGCCTCGCGCCCGGCCAGCCGTCGCCGACTGGGGTGCATCGTTTCCGCCGCGCCGGTGATGACCGACAGGAAGGCGGCGCCAAAGGTTTCCAGCTTCTTCGCGCCCACGCCCGAGATCCGGGCCATCTGGTCCAGCGTCTCGGGCCGCATCTCGGCCATCTCGATCAGGGTGCGGTCGGTGAACACCATGTAGGCGGGCAGTCCCCGTTCCTCGGCCAGCGCGCGCCGCTTCGCCTTCAGCGCCGAAAGAAGCGGCGCGTCCTCCTCGGCCACCAGCGCCTTGACGGCCGGGCGCCGTTTCGCGGCAAGCACGTCGCGGCGCAGGCGCACAGCCGCCTCGCCGCGCAGAACCGGGCGGGCGGCTTCGGTCATGAACAGCGCGCCATGGCGGGCCGGGTCCGGGCGCACCAGGTCCAGCCCCATCATCTGCCGGAACACCGCCTGCCATTGCGGCCGGGTCAGCTCCTGCCCGACGCCGAAGGTGGGCAGGCGGTGATGGCCGCGTGCGCGAACCTTGTCGGTCTCGTTGCCGGTGAGGATGTCCACCAGATGTCCCGCGCCGAAGCTTTCGCCGGTGCGGAGCATGGCCGAGAGCGCCTTGCGCACCGCCTCGGTGCCATCGAATATCTCGGGCGGGGTGTCGCAAATGTCGCAATGGCCGCAGGGCTCGGCCACTTCCCCGAAATACCGCAACAACGTGGCGCGACGGCACTCGAGCGCTTCGGCCAGCCCGAGCAGCGCGTTGAGCCGCCCGTGATCCGCGGCGCGCCGTTCCGTCGGGGCCAACCCCTCGTCGATCTGTGCCCGGCGCAAGCGGATGTCGTCGGGGCCGTAGAGCGTGAGCGTCTCGGCCGGCGCGCCGTCACGCCCGGCCCGGCCGATCTCCTGGTAATAGGCCTCGATCGACTTGGGCAGGTCGGCATGGGCGACCCAGCGGATATCGGGCTTGTCCACCCCCATGCCGAAGGCGACCGTGGCCACGACGATCAGCCCGTCCTCCTGCTGGAAACGCGACTCGACCTTGCGCCGGGCCTCGGCCTCCATCCCGCCATGATAGTGGCAGGCGGCGTGGCCCGCCTCGCTCAGCGCCCGCGACAGGCTCTCGGTCTTGGCGCGAGTGCCGCAATAGACGATACCGGACTGCCCCTTCCGGGAGGCGGCGAAATCGAGGATCTGGCTGCGTGGATTGTCCTTGGCGGCGAAGGCCAGGTGGATGTTGGGCCGGTCGAAACCGCGCAGGAAGCTCTGCGGCGCCGCGCCGTCGAACAGCCGGGCGACGATCTCGGCCCGTGTCTCGGCATCGGCGGTGGCGGTGAAGGCCGCCAGCGGAACGTCGAGCGCGCGGCGCAACTCGCCGATGCGCAGGTAGTCGGGCCGGAAATCATGGCCCCACTGGCTGACGCAATGCGCCTCGTCCACCGCGATCAGCCCGACGCCCGCGCGCTTGAGCATCCGCGTGACGCCGCCCGCAGCCAGCCGTTCGGGCGCCATGTAGAGCAGTTTCATCCGCCCGTCCTCGAGCGCCTGCCAGACCGCGTCGGTTTCTTCGGGTGTATTGCCGGAGGTCAGCGCCCCGGCCTCCACCCCCGCCTCGCGCAGCCCGCGCACCTGGTCGCGCATCAGGGCGATCAACGGCGAGATCACCACCGTCACGCCCTCGCGCATCAGCGCGGGCAGCTGGAAACACAGCGACTTGCCGCCGCCCGTGGGCATGATGGCCAGCACGTTGCGGCCCGCGGCTACCGCGTCGACGATTTCTTCCTGCCCCGGGCGGAAGGCGTCGAATCCGAAAACCTCGCGCAAGAGGGGGGCGGCCTGCTGCATGTTCTGTCCCGTTGTCCGGCGTTCTGCTCTGGACCCAGTCCTAGCCCGGATGGGCCGGGCCGGACAAGGCAAAGGGGAATCGCGCCCCCTCTGGCCCCTGAAGTGCCTTCCATCCCCGAGTGTATCCGGGAAGACGGAAGGCCGGACACGGGCGTGCCACCTTCATCTCGTTGCTCGGCGTCGCATCTCCGGACAGGGACGCCATGCCGCGTTTCAGTAGAAGGCGGCCATGTTGTTGGCCAGGATGATGCGCAGGGCATAGACAGCGATCAGCGCCACCAGCGGCGCCAGGTCGATGCCGCCCATCGGCGGGATCACCCGGCGGATCGGCCGGTAGATCGGTTCCATGATCCGGTTCAGCCCGTACCAGATCTGGGCGACGAATTGCTGATGCAGGTTCAGCACCTGGAAGTTGATCAGCCAGCTCATCACCACATGGGCAATGATGAAGAACCACACGACGTCGAGGATCAGCATCAGGATCTGGAACAGCGATATCATGTCGGCCCTCTCTGCGGCAGTTCGCGCAACAGGTAGCCACCCGGGCGCACCGCGGCAAGAGTGCCGCAAGGTCGCGGTTGACGGCGCGGCCACCCTGACACACCCACGGCGCCGCAAGGAGGCTGCGCATGTATCCCTTCATCCGCATGGCCAAGGAGCTCTGGACCAGCCGCAACGCATTGCCGCTGGGGCTGACGGAAACCCATGTCTCGCACCATCTCTGCTGGCCCTGGGACATCGATATCTGGGGCGAGCTGAACAACGGCCGCACATTGACGCTCTATGATCTGGGGCGCATTCCCCTGGCGGCGCGCACCGGGCTGATCGGGGCGCTGCGGCGCAATCGCTGGGGGCTGACCATGGCCGGTGCCAGCGTACGCTACCGGCGGCGGATCCGCAGCTTCGAGCGGATCGAGATGCGCTCGCGCGCGATCTGCTGGGACGCGCGGTTTCTCTACCTGGAACAGTCGATGTGGCGGAGCGACGGAGACTGCGCGGGCCATGTGCTCTATCGGTCGGCGGTGACCGGGCGCGACGGCATCGTGCCACCCGAGCGGGTTCTTGCCGCGATGGGCCACCCGGTTCAATCCCCGCCGATGCCGGGCTGGGTGCGGGCCTGGATCGAGGCCGAGGCGCAGCGCCCCTGGCCGCCGATGCAGGACATCCCCGCCGAATAGCCTTGTCTCCCCGCGCGCCGCGGTGTCTTATTCCCGGGCTGGATGAGGGACCGGGAATGGCAACGCCGTCGCTGCGCAAGCGCATATGGGGATGGTATTTCTTCGACTGGGCGAGCCAGCCCTACAACACGTTGCTCATCACCTTCATCTTCGCACCCTATGTGAAGGAATTGTTGGGCGACGGCACCGCCGCACAGACGGCCTGGGCGTTCGGCATCGGCGCGGCGGGGCTCGTGATCGCCTTCCTCGCGCCGGTCCTGGGGGCGATGGCCGACACGGCGGGCAACCGGTTGCGCTGGATCTGGGGGTTCTCCGCGATGTATGTCGTGGGGGCTGCGGGCCTGTGGCTGGCGGTGCCGGGCGAATTCAGCCTGCTGCTGATCCTGCTGTTCTTCGCCATCGGCATGATCGGCATGGAATTCGCCACGATCTTCACCAATTCGATGCTGCCCGATCTGGGGCCGCGCGACCAGATCGGCCGGATCTCGGGCGATGGCTGGGCCTTCGGCTACCTGGGCGGGCTGGTGGCGCTGGTGCTGATGCTGGTCTTCTTCGCGGAAAGCGGGGAGACCGGGCGCACCTTCGTCGGCCTGTCGCCGGCGCTGGGGCTCGACCCGGAGGCACGCGAGGGCACCCGCTTCGTGGGGCCGCTCACCGCGATCTGGTTCGCGGTGTTCATGGTGCCCTTCTTTCTGTGGGTGCGCGATCCGCGGCCGCGCCGGGCGCCGGAAGGTGCGGTGCGTCTGGCGCTGCGGGAGGTCGGGCGTACCATCCGGCACCTGCCACGCACGCCTTCGCTCTTCGCCTATCTGGGCAGTTCGATGTTCTATCGCGACGCGCTGAACGGCATGTACACTTTCGGCGGGATCTATGCCGCGGGCGTGCTGGGCTGGTCGGTGGTGGATACCGGCGTGTTCGGCATCCTGGCCATCGTTTCGGGCGCCGTCTTCGCCTGGATCGGCGGACGCGCGGATGAACGGTTCGGGCCGAAACCCGTCATCGCGACCTGCATCGTGATCCTGACCGGCGTGGCCGTGGCGATCGTGTTCATCTCGCGCGATCGGGTTCTGGGGTTTCCGCTGGCCGAGGGCTCGCCTCTGCCAGACATCCTGTTCTACGCCATCGGCGCGCTGATCGGAGCCGCGGGCGGGGTGATCCAGGCCGCCTCCCGCACCATGATGGTGCGCCAGGCCGACCCGGGCCGGATCACCGAATCCTTCGGACTCTACGCGCTGGCGGGCAAGGCCACGTCCTTCCTGGCACCGCTGGCGATCGGCTTCGCCACCTGGGCCACCGGCAGCCAGCAGCTGGGCGTCACGCCGCTGATCGCGCTTTTCCTGGTCGGGCTTGTGCTGTTAGCATGGGTCAAACCGGAAGGAGACCGCGCCGCATGGGCCGCCTCTTCGCAACCTGTCTCCTGATCCTTGCGCTTGCCGGCTGCGGGACGCCGCAGGCGCGCGACGCCGTCTCCCGGGACGGGGTGCTGAGCACCCGCGAGGCCAGGCACCTGTTCGGGTCCAGCGCCGCCGCGTCGCGCCAGGACGCCGCCGTGATCGGAGAATACGCAAAAGGCTGCCTGGCCGGGGCGCGGCAACTGGCCGAGACCGGGCCGACCTGGCAAGCCATGCGCCTGTCGCGCAACCGCAACTGGGCGCATCCCGAAACCGTCGCCTTCGTGCAAGACCTGTCGCGCAAGGCGGCGGCGCAACCGGGATGGCGTGGCCTCTACGTGGGCGACATGAGCCAGCCGCGCGGCGGGCCGATGCTGACCGGGCATCGCAGCCACCAGTCCGGCCTCGACGTGGATATCTGGATGCGGCCGGCCGAAACCCTGACGCTCAGCCAGGCAGAGCGCGAGTCGATCTCGTCGATCTCGACGCGCCGGGCCGGGGGCGCCTATGTCAACGACCGATGGACGCGGGCGCATCACGAGATCCTGAAGGCCGCGGCCCGTGATCCGCGCGTGGCGCGGATCTTCGTCTTTCCCGGCGCAAAGGTACGGATGTGCGAGGACGAGACCGGCGATCGCGCCTGGTTGCGCAAGATACGCCCCTGGTGGGGCCACCATTATCATTTTCATGTCCGCCTGAACTGCCCGCAAGGCAGCCAGGCCTGCGTTGAACAGGCCGCACCGCCGCCTGGCGACGGCTGCGACGACGCCCGGCAATGGGTGCGCAACATTCTCGCCCCGCCGCCGCCCGATCCCGATGCCCCGCCGCCAAAACCCCGGCGCGAACTCGTCATGGCCGATCTGCCCGCCCAATGCGCCGCCGTTCTGCAATCGCCGTGAGCGTCGGTGCCGCGGCAGCGGGTGTCTTGCTGGCGATCACGGCAGGGTTGCTCGGGGCGGGGCCGTCCGAAGGTCCGGCCCGGCTGGTCTCGGTCACGCCCTGGCAGATCGACGATCCGCGCTTCGGCGGGTTTTCCGGGCTGGAACTGGACGCGACGGGCACGCGCATGACCGCGGTCAGCGATCGCGGCCATCGGCTGGACGCCATGCTGCGGCGCGAGGGTGGCCGGATCGCGGGGCTGGAGGCCGCGCGGTTCTCCGCGCTGACGGATTCCGGCGGCCGCTCCCTGAAAGGGCGGGGCAGCGATGCCGAGGGCTTGGCCCGCCGCGAGGATGGGCCTCTATTCGTGTCCTTCGAGGGGGTTCACCGGGTCCTCGCCTATCCCACGCCCGCGGCCGCGCGGCGATTGCCGCGCCCGGCGGCATTCGACAGGCTGCAGAGCAATTCCGCGCTGGAGGCGCTGGCGATCGACCGGCGCGGCTGGCTTTACACCCTGCCCGAGCGCTCGGGCCGACCGGACAGGCCCTTTCCGGTCTTCCGCTACCGCGACGGGGCCTGGGATACACCCTTCTCCGTGAAGCGCCGCGATGGCTTCCTGCCGGTGGGGGCCGATATTGGCCCCGATGGCCGCTTCTATCTGCTGGAGCGCGATTTCACCGGCCTTGGCTTTCGCACCCGCATCCGCCGTTTCACCCTGACCGAGACCGCATTGACCGGCGAGGAGGTGCTGCTGACCACCGGCACCGGCACCCACGACAACCTCGAAGGGCTGGCCGTGTGGCGCGACGCGGACGGCCTGATCCGCCTGACCATGGTCTCCGACGACAATTTCCGCTTCTTCCAGCGCAACCAGATCGTGGAATACGCCCTTGAGGAATGACTTGCGCGGCCGGCCCGCCCGCGCTATGCGCCGCGCGTCCCCGATGTCGGGGGCCAAGTCGCCGCAACCTTGTAAAAACGGGCATCAGACATGACACGCTCCCACCTTCCCGGCATCCTTGCCATGGCCGCCATCGTCGTGGCCTCCAACATTCTCGTGCAGTTCCTGTTCGGCCAATGGCTGACCTGGGGGGCCTTCACCTACCCGCTGGCCTTCCTCGTGACCGACGTGATGAACCGGGTCTACGGCCCCGGGCCGGCGCGCAAGGTGGTCCTTGCCGGCTTCGTCGTGGGGGTGATCTGCTCGCTCATCGGCACGCAGATCCAGGGCGAGTTCGGCCCGCTCGTCACCTGGCGCATCGCCATCGGCTCGGGCCTCGCCTTTCTGACCGCGCAGCTGTTCGACATCTTCGTGTTCGACCGGCTGCGCGAGGGCCGCTGGTGGCGCGCGCCGCTGGTGTCCACGCTGCTGGGCTCTTCGCTGGACACGGCGCTGTTCTTCACCATCGCCTTCTCGGCCTCGCTGGCCTTCCTCGAACCGGCCAATGACGTGAGCTGGGCGGGCGAGGCGCTGCCGCTGCTGGGCCTGGGGCCGGTGGTGCCGCTCTGGGTGTCGCTCGCCGTCGCCGACTGGCTGGTGAAACTGTCGCTCGCGCTTCTGGCCCTGATCCCGTTCCGGGTGCTGGTCAAACGGCTTTCACCACAAGCTGTATGAATTTCGTTTGACATCTCCACAATCTGTGCCACGCTTCCCCATAGGCGAAACATTGAGAAAGGAGGTGATCCAGTGTCGAGAGAAGCATTGGAGAGAGGTGTCGGGACAGTCGGGGGGACGCGGCTCTAGGGCAGCCCTTGGGGCACGCGAAACCCGGATTGGCGAGCGCCTGAACCGGCCCCGCCTCCGTATTCTCGAAAGGGCCGTCCCATCGCCGGGGCGGCCCTTTTTCCGTTGCACCGGCCCCGCCCGTTGCGACAGGTCGGGGAAACATGCCTATATGACCCGATGAACCGCAGATATCGGCAATGCTGCAGATAACCGACCAGATCTCGCTGGAAGACTGGGAACTGACCGAGCAGTTCACCCGCTCCTCCGGCCCCGGCGGGCAGAACGTGAACAAGGTGTCGAGCGCGGTGGAGCTGCGCTTCGAGGCCGAACGCTCGCCCAACCTGCCCGAGCCGGTGAAACGCCGGCTGCGGCGGCTGGCGGGGTCGCGCTGGACGAAGGAGGGCGCGGTGGTGATCCGGGTGGAGGACACCCGCCACCAGGCCCGCAACCGCGAGATCGCCCGCGAGCGCCTGGTCGAACTGGTGCGCCGCGC
>JBKHDP010000068.1:0-13850 GCA_046541255.1 Paracoccaceae bacterium
TGCGCGTCTTCATCCCGCTGGCCGCGGACAGGACGCTGGTGGAAAGCTACATCTACCGCCTGGTGGACGCGCCCGACGAGCTGCTGGCCCGCACCGCCATGTACAACCGCATGATCAACGCGCCCACCTCGATCGTGGGCCATGACGACCTCGAGATGTACGAGCGCGCGCAGGAGGGTCTGCACGCGGACGGGCTGGAATGGGTCAATGTCCAGCGCCTCTACGAGGAGGACGAGGATTTCGACGTGGAGCGGGTGGAGAACGGCACCACCGAGCGCCAGATGCGCAATCAGTTCCACGCCTGGGTGAAGTTCATGACCGCCGACATGGACCGGACCGCCACGAGGGAGGCCGCGGAATGAGCGTGACGCGCGACGACCTGATCGACTTCGTCCATGACGAGGCGCGGATGTTGGACGAGGGCCGCTATGACGAGTGGCTGGAGCTGTGGCTGCCCGACGGGCATTACTGGATGCCGCTCGACTGGAAGCAGGAAGATCCCGTGCATGTCACCTCGTTGCTCTACGAGGACATCTTCATGCTGAAACTGCGGGTGGAGCGGCTGAACGGCGCGCGCACCTTCAGCCAGAAGCCCAAGAGTCGCTGTCACCATGTGCTCAGCCGGCCCTTCGTGGACGAGATGAATGATGCCACGGGCGAATACGTGCTGACCACGCCGATGCATTACGTCGAGACCCGGCTGGACGAGCAGCAATTGCTGGCCCTGACCGCGCGGCATGAACTGCGCGCGGTGGATGGCAGGCTGCGCATCGCCAACAAGCGCGTCGACCTGCTGAACTGCGACGCGGCCTTCGGCAACATCCAGCTGCTGCCATGATCGGACCGGAGATCGACACGGTGCATGGCGCCTTCGCCGCCGCCGCCGCCCGCTGGCCCTCGCGCGGCTTTCTCAACGTGCTGCCCGAGACCGCCGGGATCTACGGCATCGCGGCCGGAGAGATCGCCTATGGTGACGCCGCCGCGCAGGTGGAGGCGCTGGCCGCCCGGCTGGAGGAGGCGGGCTACGGTTCCGGTCACCGGGTGATGCTGCTGATGGAGAACCGCCCGGCCTTCTTCCTGTGGTTTCTCGCGCTGAACCGGCTGGGCGCCTCGGTGGTGCCGCTCAACCCCGACCTGCGGCTGGCCGAACAGACCTACATGATCGGCCATGCCGAGCCGGTGCTGGCGGTGGCGCTGCCCTCCCGCTGCGACGAGCTGCGCGCGGCTGCCGCCGAGGCCGGGATCGACATGCCGGTGATCGTGCCGGACGCTGCCCTGCCGCAACCGCGCGAGGACGCGCGGATCGCCCTGCGCGAGGGGGGCGCGGCGGATCGCGAGGCGGCGCTGCTCTATACCTCGGGCACCACGGGACAGCCCAAGGGCTGCGTGCTGACCAACACCTATTTCCTGCATTGCGGGCGCTGGTATGCGGGGGCGGGGGGCCTGTGCACGCTGACCGAAAGCGGCGAGCGGATGATCACCCCGCTGCCGATCTTCCACATGAACGCCATGGCGGTGTCCTTCATGGCGATGATCGCCGTGGGCGGCAGCCTGACCGTGCTCGACCGCTTCCATCCCCGCAGCTGGTGGCAGAGCGTGCGCGACAGTGATGCCACCTGCCTGCATTACCTGGGCGTCATGCCCTCGATGCTGATGGGGGCCGAACCCGCGCCCGAGGATCGCGCGCACAAGGTGCGTTTCGGCTTCGGCGCGGGGGTCGATCCCAAGCTTCATGCCGCGTTCGAGGCGCGGTTCGGCTTTCCGCTGGTAGAGGCCTGGGCGATGACGGAAACCGGCAGCGCCTGCACGATCTGCGCCAACAAGCCGCCGCGCCGGGTGGGCGAATCCTGCTTGGGCCGGCCCGAACCCGCCTACGAGATCCGCATCGTGGACGACGCGGGCCGCGACACCGGTGGCGCGTCGGGCGAATTGCTGGTGCGGCGGGCGGGCGAGGATCCGCGCTACGGCTTCTTCGCGGGGTATTTCAAGAACCCCGAGGCCACCGCCGAGGCCTGGCGGGGGGGATGGTTCCACACCGGCGACATCGTCCGGCAGGAACCCGACGGCTCGGTCTTTTTCGTGGATCGCAAGAAGAACGTGATCCGCCGCTCGGGCGAGAACATCGCGGCGGTCGAGGTGGAAAGCGCGCTGATGCGGCACCCGGCGATCCGGGCTGCGGGCGTGGCGGCCGTGCCCGACGAGATCCGGGGCGACGAGGTCTTCGCCCTGCTGGTGGTGGAGGGGGCGGCCGATGCCGCATTGGCCGAGGAGATCACCCGCTGGTGCCTGACCCAACTCGCCTATTTCAAGGCGCCGGGCTACATCGCCTTCGTCGATGCGCTGCCGCTGACCGCCACGCAAAAGATCCAGCGGGGCGTGCTGAAGTCGCAGGCGGCGGACCTGCTGGGCGCGCCGGGCACCCATGATCTGCGCAACCTGAAGAAGCGGAGCGCCGCATGAGGCGAGCGCCCTATGATGGCGTGGTGCTTGCGGCGCCAGTGACCGTCCCTTACGTCCGCTACAGTCAGGAAACCGCGCATTGGTGGATCGCGCGGGGCCTCAGGGCGGCGCTGGACGCCGCCGGGCTGGAAAAGTCCCGGGTGGACGGGTTCTCCTGCTCGTCCTTCACGCTGTTTCCCGACACCCCGGTCACGCTGACCCAGCATCTGGGCCTGACGCCGCGCTGGCTGGACACGATCCCGATGGGCGGGGCCTCGGGCGTGGCGGCGGCCCGGCGCGCGGCCCGCGCGGTGCAGGCGGGCGATGCCGATATCGTGGCCTGTGTCGCCGGCGACATGAACCGGATCGATTCGTTCCGCACCTTGTTGTCGTCCTTCTCGCGATTCAGCCAGGACGCGGGCTATCCTTATGGCTACGGGGGGCCGAACGCGAATTTCGCGCTCCTGATGGATGCCTACATGGCCGAATACGGGGTGGAGCGTGCCGATTTCGGCCGCATCGCCGTGGCCCAGCGCGCCAACGCGCTGCGCAATCCGCATGCCCTGATGAAGACGCCGCTCACGCTGGAGCAGTATCTTTCCGCCCGGCCCATCGCGGACCCGATCGCGCTGTTCGACTGCGTGATGCCCTGCGCCGGCGCCGAGGCCTTCCTGGTGATGCGCGAGGACGAGGCCGCCCGGCTGGGCCTGCCCGCCGCACGCCTGACCGCCACGATCGAGCGCCACAACGCCTTTCCCGACGATCCGATCCAGCTGCGCGGCGGCTGGGTGATGGACCGTGACGAGCTGTGGCAGATGGCGGGCCGCAGCCCCGGGGACATGGACCTGCTGCAGACCTATGACGACTATCCGGTGATCTCGATGATGCAGATCGAGGATCTTGGCTTTTGCGAGAAGGGACATGCGGCCGAATTCGTCCGCGCCCGTGACCTGACCGTGACGGGCGATTTTCCGCACAACACCTCCGGCGGGCAGTTGTCTGCGGGCCAGGCGGGCGCCGCTGGTGGCTATCTCGGGCTGGTCGAGGCGATCCGCCAGGTCACGGGCCAGGCCGGACCCACGCAGGTGCCCGGCGCGCGGCGGGCCTGCGTGTCTGGATTCGGCCTGATCAACTACGACCGGGGCCTGTGCTCGGCCGCGGCGGTGCTGGAGGGCGGGGCATGACCGATCCGTTGCAACCTCCGAAAAGAAAGAACCCGCAGGCGCGCAGCCGCGTGCCCACCTTGCCGCCGCGGGCGCGTTCGCGCGCGGCGCTGGGGCTGGCCGCGGCGGCGGCCGAGGGACGTTTCGCGCTTCAGGTGTGCGGGTCCTGCGGCGCGGTGCAATACCCGCCGCGCGATGCCTGCCACGCCTGCCTGTCGGTCGATCTGCACTGGCGCGATATCGCCCGCAGTGGCACCGTCATCGCCGAGACGCGCATCCACGCCTCGCCCGATCCCTATTTCCGCGAACGCCTGCCCTGGCGCATGGGCAGCGTGAAGCTGGAGGCCGGCCCGGTGGCGCTGGCGCATCTGCATGGCGAGGTGCGGCGCGGCGATGCGGTGCGCATGGAACTGCGGCTGGACCGCGCGGGGCAGGGGGTGCTTGTCGCCCTGCCTCTGGAAGGGAGCGACGCGATGGAGGACGACCCGGCGCTGAGGGCCATGGGCACCCATGTGAAACACCGCCGCGTGCTGGTCACCGACGCCCGCGCCCCCGAGGCGGCGGTTCTGGTCGAGGCCCTGCTGCGCGCGGGCGCGGCCCATGTCTTCGTCGGAGAGCCCGAGCCCTGGCGGCGCTGGGCGGGCCGCGCGGTGTTCGAGGGGCGCGAGGCGGTCACGCTGATGCCGCTCGACCTCACCGATGCCGACAGCATCGCCACGCTGGCGGCCGAGATCGGCGGCAAGACCGACATCCTGGTCAACACCGCCCGCCATGTCCGGCCCGGCGGCGTGCTGGGCGCCGATACCGTCGCCGCCCGCGACGAGATGGAGGTGAATGCGCTGGGCCTGATGCGGCTGGCGCAGGGCTTCGCCCCCGCCATGGCGGCGCGCACCGCCGACGGGGTGAACGCGGCCGCGGCCTTCGTCTCGGTGCTCTCGGCGCATGCGCTTTCGCCCGATCCGGCCTATGGCGCGTTCAACGCCAGCCAGGCCGCCGCGCGCTCGGTGATGCAGACACTGCGGGCGGAACTGGCGGGGTCGGGGCTGCGGGTGGCCTGTGTCTATACCGGGCCGGTGGATGACGAATGGCACCAGCCGTTGCCGCCGCCCAAGGTGACTCCGAAGGCGCTGGCGCGCGCCATCGTGGACGGGCTTGAGCGCGGGCTTGAAGAGGTGTTCTGCGGCGACGTGGCGAAAGACCTGGCCGAACGCTGGCGCCGCGATCCGGCCGTGCTGGAACGCGAGATCAGCGGAGGTGGCGCATGAGCATCCTGGACGACCTGGCCGGCGCCCTCGCCAGTGGCGCGGTGCGCGTGGTGGACCTGACCCACCGTCTCGACCCGGATTTCCCGGTCATCGTGCTGCCGCCCGAATTCGGGCAATGCGCAAGGTTCCGCATGGAGGAGGTTTCGGCCTACGACCATCGCGGCCCGGCCTGGAAATGGCACAACATCTCGATGAACGAGCATACCGGCACCCATTTCGACGCGCCGGTGCACTGGGTCTCGGGGCGCGACGTGGCCAACGGGCATGTGGACGAGATCCCGCCCGAGGCGCTGATCGGCCCGGTGGTGGTGATCGACTGTTCCGAGGGCGCGGCGCGAGACGACGATTTCGAACTGACACCCGCGATCATCGAGGCCTGGGAGGCCGAGCACGGGCCGATCCCCGCCGGTGCCTGGGTCCTGATGCGCACCGACTGGTCGAAACGATCGGGCGCCGACTACCTCAACATGGGCGAGGACGGCCCGCACTCGCCCGGCCCGACCCCCGAGGCGGTGCGGGCGCTGGTGGCGCGCGACATCCGCGGCTTCGGGGTCGAGACGGTGGGCACCGATGCCGGCCAGGGTTCGCATTACGATCCGCCCTTCCCGGCGCATTTCTACCTGCACGGCGCGGGCAGGTTCGGCCTGCAATGCCTGTGCAATCTCGACCTGCTACCGCCCAGGGGCGCGATGCTGATCGCGCCGCCGCTCAAGATCAAGGGCGGCACCGGCAGCCCGCTGCGCGTGCTCGCGCTTGTCCCGGAGGAAAACGCATGACCGATCATACCGCCCTCGTCACGGGGGGCTCCAAGGGTATCGGCGCCGATCTGGCCCGCGCGCTGCTGGCGCGCGGCTACCGGGTGATCTCGATGTCGCGGGGTGCGCCCGACTGGTCGCATGATCGGCTGGAAAGCGTCGAGGTGGATCTGCTCGATCCGAAGGCCGTGGAACAGGCCGCCGCCGAGGTGACCGCCCGGCACGAGGTCACGCATCTGGTGCACAATGCCGGGCTGATCTGGCCCAACCTGGTGGAAGAGGCCAGTCCCGAAGACATCGCGGGGCTGGCGCAGCTGCATCTCGGGGCCGCGCTCACCCTGCTGCAGGCCTGCCTGCCCGCGATGAAGGCGCGGCGCTTCGGGCGGGTGATGTTCAACGGCTCGCGCGCGGCGCTGGGCGTGCCCACCCGAACCGCCTACGCGGCCACAAAGGCCGGCATGATCGGCATGGCGCGGACCTGGGCGCTGGAACTTGCACCGCACGGGATCACGGTGAACGTGGTCTCGCCCGGCCCGATCCAGACCGACAATTTCTGGGGAATCGTCGAGAAGGGCTCCGAGCGCGAGGCGAAACTCGCGCAATCCATCCCGGTGGGCCGGCTGGGCCAGCCTGCCGACGTGACCAACGCCTTCCTGTTCTTCTGCGACCCGGCATCCGGCTTCGTGACGGGGCAGGTGCTCTATGTCTGCGGCGGCGCCAGCATAGGCACGATCGCGCTATGATCCGCCTCAGCCTTCGTCGAACCCGCCATATTGCCCACCGAAGAACAGCAGCGGCATGCCGTCCCGGCTGGATGCGCGCGTCACCCGCCCCACGATGATGGTGTGATCGCCGCCCTCATGCTCGGCGACCTTGCTGCATTCGAACCGCGCCAGGCAGCCCTCGATCAGCGGCACGCCATGCGTGCTCTCGGCCCAGTCCACCCCGTCGAAGGCGCCGCCGTCGCGGGCGAAGCCGCGGCACAGGCCGTGCTGGTCCTGTCCCATGACATGGATCGCGAAATGATCCGCGGCGGCGTAGAACGGGTAGCGCGACGAGGATTTCGCGGGCGACCACAGCACCAGCGGCGGATCGAGCGACACGCTGGCGAAGCTGTTCGCGGTGATGCCCAGCGGCCCGGACGGGGTGGCGCAGGTCACCACGGTGACACCGGTGCCGAAACGGCCAAGCGCGTCGCGGAATTCGCGCGCGGTCTCTGCTCCCGGAACGAAGCCGTCTTCCGTCGTGGTGTCGCGCATCTTCGCCATCCTGCCGCTGCCTGCCTCCCGGCTAACTAGGACTCCGCCCTGCCGCGCCAAGGGCGCGCGGCGCTCAGACCTCCAGCCAGATCGTCACCGGCCCGTCATTGACCAACCGCACCTGCATGTCGGCGCCGAAACGCCCGGTGGCCACCGGCACGCCCTCGGCTTGCAGCGCGGCGGCGAACTGCTCGTAGAGCCGCCTGCCCTCCTCGGGCGGGGCGGCGGAGGAAAACCCGGGCCGGTTCCCGCGCGAGGTATCGGCGGCCAGGGTGAACTGGCTGACCACCAAGGCCGCACCGCCCGCATCGAGGATGGAACGGTTCATCCGGCCCTCCGCGTCGCGGAAGATGCGCAGCCGGGCCACCTTGGCGGCAAGCTGCCCGGCCTGCGCCTCGGTGTCGCCCGCCATCGCGCAGACCAGGATCATCAGCCCCGGACCGATCTCGCCCAGTACCGCATTCTCCATCGAGACGGATGCCTCGCTTACCCGTTGCAGAACCGCGCGCATCGCCCCTCGCCTTGCTCTTGCCTCGTCGGGATGTAGCCCCCCATGCGACCAGGATGCAAGCGCGCCGGATTTGATCGCCGTCAACGCATTCCGCGGGTGCGCTGCTAGAATCGCGGTCGCATGACCACAGCGGAGAAAGGAGACTTGTCATCATGGTCGAGAAATCCGGAACCGGAAGCCTCTGGCCTTCGATCTACGAACCTTTCCGCACTTTCGGCACCCGTCTGGCCGAGATGCTCAGCCCGGCCTCGGATGCCTCCAGCGGCGATGACGGTTACACGATCACCATGGAACTGCCCGGCGTGGCCGAAGATGACATCGATGTCAGCGTCAACGCGGGCGTCGTCAGCGTGAGAGGCGAGAAGAAATCCGAACGCGAGGAGAAGGGCGACACCTGGTATTTCTCCGAACGGCAATACGGCGCGTTCAGCCGCTCGTTCCGCCTGCCCGCCGATGCGGACGAAACCAAGGTCGAGGCCCATATGAAGGACGGGGTGCTGACGGTCACCGTGCCGCGCCGCCCCGAGACTGCCGCGGAGGGCGCCCGCAAGGTGGCGATCAGGAAAGGCTGAACGCGTGCCCGCCGCGAGGCCTAGGGCCCCAGATCGCGGCGCATGTAGACCATGAAGGGCGCGAGCGCGGGGTCGTTCTCGCTCTCGGGATAGGGGGCGATCTCGGCGAAGCCCAACCCGCGATAGAGCGCGCGGGCCGGTGCCATATGCGCGCCGGTGTCGATCAGCAGCTCGCGCGCGCCCAGCGCGCGGGCCTCTTCCATCAGCGCCAGCGTGATGGCGCGCCCCAGGCCCAGCCCCCGGGCGGCGGGCCGGACATAGAGCCGCTTGATCTCGGCGGCGTCCGGACGGACCATCTTCAGGAACCCGCAGCCCAGCCGCCGGCCTTGTCCGTCCTCGGCCAGCAGCGTGCGGCCCCGCGGCGGCAGGTAGGCCCGCAGATTGGCGAAGGTCTTTTCCGCCGCCTGCGCCGGCGTGCCCGGCAGCGGCACTTGCGGCTGCATTCCCGCGAAGACCCCGTGAAGGAACTCCACCACCATCGGGCGCAGCGCGGCGGCTTCGGCCTCGTGGTGAAGAAAGCGCAACCGGGGGGTCATTGCGCCTCGGCGTAGAAATAGCCAGCCACGCCCGCCGCGATCAACAGCGCCAGCACCGCGACCGCGATCTTCCAGGCCGACCAGGGCCGCTCTCCCTGTATCCGGCCGGTGCGTCCGTTGACCACGACACGGTAAGTTTCTCCGCGAAACCTGTAGGCGGCCAGCCAGACCGGCAGCAGGACATGCTTGAAGGTCACGTCGCGCACGTCGGTTTCGATGGCATGGATGCGCTGCGCGTCGCCGCCGATGTCGAAGCGCACGTCGCGGGCGATCACCGCATCCATCCTGGCGCGCGCCTCGTCATAGCCCTCGGCCAGCTCCACGGTGTAGCCCTCGGCGCGGAAGCCGGCCAGGAACTCGGGGCGGTAGGGGACCAGCGCGGCCAGATCCCAGGGTTCCAGCGCGTCGGTGAAGCGCCTTGGCAACGCGCGCGAGGCCAGCACCAGCACGTCGTCGAAAAAGCGCGTCACCCGGCCCGCGACCGGCGTCCAGCGGATCTTGCGTATCTGCTGCTGCACCCGCTTGCCGTCGCGGATCACGGTGCGGGTTTCATAATAGGCGGTCCCGCGCTCGCCCCGGTACCGGCTGGCGGTGTCGGCGTCGAAGGTCCAGTAGGGGACGTAGATCCCCTGCATCTTCCGGCCCTTGCGGGCATAGTCCTGCAGACCGTTCGGCGCGAACCACAGCCTGCCCAGCCAGTCGGCCAGGGCTTTGCGCGCCTCGGATTCGTCCAGCGCGAAGGGCAGCAGACCGCGCGGCTTGATATGCCGGTGCGCCCCGGTATCGGTGACCACCGGGGTGGCGCAGAACGGGCATTCCTTCGCATGGACCGCCGGGTCGAACTCCACCTGCGCGCCGCAATTGGGGCAGGTGGAAACGCGTGTGACCTCGATCTCGGCCTCGGGCAGGTGGGCCTCCAGCGCCGCGCGGAAGTCCAGCTCGCGGATCGCGGGCAGGGCGGCCTGCCCGTCCAGGGGTTCGGCATGGCCGCAATGGTCGCAGACCATCCGCTTTTGCGTCGGATCGAAGCGCATGTCGGCGCCGCATTGCTCGCAGGGGAAGCGGTGCTCCTCCTGCGGGGCGGGCTCGCTTTCGGCAAGCGGGGGCGGGGGCGGGATGGCCATGCGGGCGATGCGGGGATTTGCGGAACAGGGACCGGGCGGTCAGGCGCCCGGAGGTGGCGGCGGCATCACGGTGAAGAGCTGCGCCAGCTCGGTCACGTCCTCGGCACGCTTCCAGCCGTCCTGCCCGGCGGTCCAGACGAAGGTTTCGCGGCTGATCTCGCCGGCGCTGGCCATGCGCCCCAGCGACGCCTTGGAGAAGGGGCCGCGGGTCTGGCCGTTCTCTGCGATGTGCCAGACATGCTCCACCGGCGGGGGCGGTGGCGTGGCGGTGGCTCCGGCGGCCGGCTGCGCGGTGGCCTGTGGGCGCGCCCCCCAGGGTCCGCCCTGGCCCATCTGCTGCGCCATCGCCAGGCCCATGCCCGCGCCCAGCCCCGCGGCCATGCCGCCGCCTGCGGGATTGTCGGCAGCGCGGGTCATCGCCTCGGCCGCGGAATACTGGCTGAAGCGGTTCAGGTCGCCCACCAGCCCCATCGAGGTCCGCTTGTCCAGCGCCGCCTCCACCGCGGGGGGCAGCGAGATGTTCTCGATGTAGAGTTCGGGGATCTCCAGCCCGTATTCCACCAGCGTGGGCGCGATCTCGCGCGCGACCAGCTTGCCGAGGTCGGAGGTGTTGGCGGCCATGTCCAGCACCGGAATGCCCGAGGAGGCCAGGGCGCGACTGAATTCCTGCACGATGATGTTGCGGATCTGGAAGCTGATCTCGTCCATCGTGAACTCGCCGTCGGTGCCCACGATCTCGGACAGGAAGCGCGCCGGCTCCGCCACCCGCACCGTGTAGGTGCCGAAGGCGCGCAGCCGCACCGGGCCGAATTCCGGGTCGCGCGCGATGATCGGGTTCTTGGTGCCCCATTTCAGGTTCGAGAAACGGGTAGTGTTGACGAAATAGATCTCGGACTTGAAGGGCGAGCGGAAGCCGTGATCCCAGTGCTGAAGCGTCGTGAGGATCGGCAGGTTGTTGGTTTCCAGCATGTAGAGGCCCGGGGTGAACACGTCGGCCAGCTGGCCCTCGTGCACGAAGACCGCCGCCTGTCCCTCGCGGACCGTCAGCTTGGCGCCGTACTTGATCTCGTGCCCCTCGCGTTCGAAGCGCCAGACCATCGTGTCGCGGGTATCATCCGTCCAGTGGATGACGTCGATGAACTGGCCCGAGAGGAAATCTAGAATGCCCATCTGGTGGTTCTCCGGTTCAGGAACGGCAAGCTGCGCCTCACATGGTGCCGAAACGATCGGCCAGGATCCTGCGCAGGATCGGGCGGGCCTCGTCCAGACGCATGCCCGCGCGCAGCCTTGGATCGTAAAGAGTTTCCAGCAGAATCTCGTCCATGCTGGTCAACAGCGCGAACTCGTCGTCGTCGTTGAAGATCGAGGGACGGGCGCGCGGACTGTCATTGGCCAGTCCCAGCCCCTGGGCCAGCTCCTCGTGGATGCAGGCGCTGCGCAGCAGGTCGGGATGTTCGGCCCGGATCACCGCCACCGCGCGCGCGTAGTCGGTGCCGCCCGGCGTGCCGGAGAATGCCAGCACCAGGCAATGGATGCCGCGCGGCAGGTCGCGGAACAGCGCCAGCGCCTCCGGGTCCACATTGGGCACCAGTTGCCGGACCCGGTCGGCCGCGCTGCCGATCTCCTGCGACCCCAGGAACAGCACATGGAAATTGGCCTGCTCCGGGGAGAACGAGATCGGATGGCCGGTGACCCGGGCCAGCCGGTCCGCGTAGGCGCGCACCTCGTTCTCGTCGGCGGTGCGCTGCGCCGGCGTGACGGAGGGGCCGAACTCCACGTCCATTCGCACCGGGCCGGTCCATTTCTTCAGCCGTCCCGGCCTGTCGGAGCCCGGGCGCAGCCCCGCCCCGCGCTGGTATTCATCATAGAAGGCGATGCGCTCGAAATGGCGCATCAGGTCGGTCTCGGTATAGGGCGTGTCGGGGCCGCCGCCATCGGTGCGCAGCAGGCCCCTTGCCCGCAGGTCGGTCTGCAACCGCTTGTAGTAGGCGGCCAGCGCCCGGCTTTCTGGCGGCCGGGGGGCGGGTTCGGCCTCGGGCGGCGGCGGGGCAAGCCGTTCGGGACGCGGCTCTGGCACCCGCGATGGCGGCACCGGCTCGCAGGCCGCGAGCGCCCCGATCGCCAGCCCCAGGACTGCCCCTCGCATCCACATCCGGTTCAGGCCCCCGGAACCGAGGTGGCGGCGGTGTCGCCGGTGCCGGTGGCGCGGGCCTTGGCAGAGGCCAGGGTGTCGCGCAGTTCCCGTTCCATCTTCCTGAGGTCCTCTTCGGCGGCGGCGCGGCGGGCCTTGCCCTCGTCCGCGATCTGCAGGCTCTCCTCGATCGTGCCGATCAGGTCGGCATTGGCCTGCTTGACCGCCTCTATGTCGAACACCCCGCGCTCCATCTCCTGGCGGATCATCTTGTTGCTCTCGCGCAGGTTGGCGGCATTGGCCGTCAGCAATTCGTTGGTCAGGTCGCTGGCGTCGCGCACCGCGCCGGCGGCCTCGGCGCTGCGCTGGATGGTGACGGCCTGGGCCAGCTGGGTTTCCCAGAGCGGCACGGTGTTCACCAGGGTGGAGTTGATCTTGGTGACGAGGCTCTTGTCGTTTTCCTGCACCAGCCGGATCGAGGGCAGCGACTGCATCGTGACCTGGCGGGTCAGCTTGAGATCGTGCACCCGACGTTCCAGATCGTCACGGGCGGCGCGCAGGTCGCGGAGTTCCTGCGCCTTCATCACCTGATCGTCCTCGGCCGCGGCCTCGACCTCGGCCTGCTTGGCGGGGATCACCTCGTCGTCGAGCTCCTTCAGCCTGGCCTCGCCCGCCGCGATGTAGAGCGCCAGCTCGTCGTAGAACTGCAGCGTCTTGTCATACAGCATGTCGAGCGACTTGATGTCCTTGAGCAGCGTATGCTCGTGCCTGAGCAGATCCTCGGTGATCCGGTCGATCTGGCCCTGCACCTCCTCGTAGCGGGCGCTGAACTTGGCGAAGGGCGTGGCGCGGCCCAGCAGCTTCTCCCACCAGGACCGCTCGCGCCGCACGTCCAGCTCGGAGACCGAAAAGCCCCGGATCGTGGTGACGATTCCGCGCAGGCTGTCGCCCGCCGGGCCCACATCCTTGTTGCGCACGCCCTGCAGCATGGACTGGCTGATCTCCTGCAACTCGGCCTGCGCGGCCGAGCCGAAGGAGACGATGGAGTTGGTGTCGCGCAGATCGATCTCGTCCATCCGGCGGCGGATTTCGGCGCCCTGCCGTGCGTCGGCCCGTTCCAGCGGGACGATCTCATCGGCCTGGCCCGGCTCGGGCAGCACGACGGCGTTGATCTCCTCGACCATGCTCAGCGTCTCCTGCGCCTTGGCGCGAACATTCTCGGACATGACACCTTCCTCATTCCTGGGGATTCGTCGACGATGCCGGCCGCACGCCCTCGCGCTTCAGCCGGTCGCGCAGCACCTCGATCTCCACGGTCAGGTCGCTGTGCTCGTTCAGCAAGAGCTTTTCGGTACGGGCGGCGAAATTCTGCTCCAGGTCGTCCAGCAGCGCGGTGTAGTCGGACCGGGCCTGCGGATCGCCCGTGCGGGCATAGACCTCGGCGAACCTGGCGGTCGCGTCGCGGGCACCCAGCAGGTAGACGCTCAGATATTTGCGCGCCGCCGTCAGATCGCGGGGGTCGTTCTCGACGGTGCGGAACAGCGCCCGGGCGGTGTCCTGGAACCGCTCTACCCGGCGTTCCAGCTGCCGGTCCTGCGCCAGGCGGATGGCGTCAGACATGGCCCGCAGATGCGCCTCGGCCTCGTCCACCGCGCGGGCGACCCGGTCCTGCTGGAAACTGTCCACCCCCGCCACGCCCTTGTCGCGCATCGGGTCCAGCCCGAAGGCGGTGACGAACAGCCCTGCCGCGATCACTCCGTAAAGCGCCGCGCCCAGCGGGTCGGTGCCGGTATTGGCCGAGGCGATCGCAGTGCCCAGCCCCGCCGCCAGCCCCGCCAGCAGCTTGCGCGGCACCGCCGGGCGGCGTGCCACCTTGCGGTCGTGCCAGGCGGCCTCGGCCCGCAGGCCCTCGCGCGCCAGCCAGCCCGACAGCGCCCAGAGCGCCGCGCCCACCAGCCCCAGCGCCAGCCGCTCGGGCCCGCCGCCCAGCGACAGGAAGGCCAGTCCCGCCGCGGCCACGAACAGCAGGTTCACCCGCGCCCCCGAGGGCGCGATGCGGAAACGGCGCGGCGCCGGATGGCCCTGGCGACGCCCG
>JBKHDP010000069.1:0-13825 GCA_046541255.1 Paracoccaceae bacterium
CCGCCGGGCGCGGCCGCGCGGTACCGCTGACCGATCTTTCGGCGCAGGAGCCTCCCCCGCCACGCACCGCCAGCGGCATGGACGAGCTGGACCGCGTGTTGGGCGGCGGGCTGGTGCCTGCTTCTGCGATCCTGGTGGGGGGCGATCCGGGTATCGGCAAGTCCACCCTGCTGCTGCAGGCCGCCGCGCGCTTTGCCCGGGCGGGGCTGCCCACCGTCTATGTCTCGGGCGAGGAGGCCAGCGCCCAGATCCGGATGCGCGCGCAGCGGCTGGGGCTGGCCGAGGCCCCGGTGCGGCTGGCCGCCGAGACCAACCTGCGCGACATCCTGGCGACGCTGGAGGCCGAGCGGCCCGGCCTTGTCATCATCGACTCGATCCAGACCATGTGGGCGGACAACGTGGACAGCGCGCCGGGCAGCGTCAGCCAGGTGCGCGCCGCCGCGCATGAACTGACCGCCTTCGCCAAGCGCCGCGGCGTGGCGGTGGTGATGGTGGGCCATGTCACCAAGGAGGGCCAGATCGCCGGCCCCCGGGTGGTGGAACACATGGTCGACACCGTGCTCTATTTCGAGGGCGAGCGCGGCCACCAGTTCCGCATCCTGCGCTCGGTCAAGAACCGGTTCGGCCCGGCCGACGAGATCGGCGTGTTCGAGATGACCGGCGGCGGGCTGGCCGAGGTCGCCAACCCCTCGGCGCTGTTCCTGTCGGAGCGCGGCACGCCCGCACCGGGCTCGGTGGTCTTCGCCGGGATCGAGGGCACGAGGCCGGTGCTGGTGGAATTCCAGGCCCTCGTGGCCCCCACCCCCCATTCGCAGCCGCGCCGCACCGTGGTGGGCTGGGACGGCGGGCGGCTGGCGATGATCCTCGCCGTGCTCGAGGCGCGCTGCGGCATCCCCTTCGCGGGTCTCGACGTCTATCTCAACGTGGCCGGCGGGCTGAAGATCGCCGAACCCGCCGCGGATCTCGCGGTGGCCGCGGCGCTGCTCTCGGCGCGGGAGGGCGAGCCGCTCGCACACGACACGGTGGTCTTTGGCGAAATCAGCCTGTCGGGGGCGCTGCGCCCGGTCGGCCAGACCGAAAACAGGTTGAAAGAGGCGCGAAAACTTGGTTTCACCGCGGCCATCCTGCCCAAGGGCGGCAAGCCGGGGCCAACCGGCGGGCTCGGACTGACCCGGATGGGTCAACTCGCGGATCTTGCGGGCGGGGTGTTCGGCGCCGGCTGACGGTGCCGCGGGGGCGGGCAGAGGGGCGAACAGGCGCACATGGAAGGCTTCACCCTCATCGACGGCGTGGTGGCGCTGGTTGTCGTCCTCTCGGCGCTTCTGGCCTATGCGCGCGGCCTCGTGCGCGAGCTGCTGGCCATCGGCGGCTGGATCGCGGCCGCGTTCGTCGCCTTCATCTTCGCACCGCAGGCCACACCCCTGATACGCGAGGTGCCGGTGCTGGGCGAGTTTCTTGCCGACAGCTGCGAACTATCCGTGATCGCGGCCTTCGCTGCCGTCTTCGCCGTCGCGCTGCTGGTGGTGTCGCTCTTCACGCCGCTGTTTTCCTCGGCCGTGCAACGCTCGGCGCTGAGCGGGATCGACCAGGCGCTGGGATTCCTCTTCGGCGTGGCGCGCGGCATCCTTCTGGTGGCGCTCGCCTATTTCGTCTACCAGACCGTCGTCAGCACGCAGCAGGTCGCGATCGTCGACGACAGCCGCTCGGCACGGGTGTTCACCCGGCTGGCCGCCGAGATCGACACGCGGAGCGATCCCGACGCGGCCCTTGGCTGGATCACCCGGCAGTACGAGGAACTGGTGAGCGTCTGCGACACCCCGGCCTGAGACGGGCGGCGGCCGCCCCGGCGCACAGGATCATGATCCCTTGATGACATCGGGGCACGAAGCCCTTATGTGATTGCAGGACACTTCCCCGGCACAGAATCGGAGCCCGTCGGCATGCCCGACCAGCCCCCCGCCTTCCGCGCACACCCTTTCGACGACGACAAGCTCCGCGAAGAGTGCGGCGTCTTCGGCGTGCTGGGCGCGGCCGATGCGGCGAACTTCGTGGCCCTCGGCCTGCACGCGCTTCAGCACCGCGGTCAGGAGGCCGGAGGCATCGTCACCTACGACCCCGATCAGGGCTTCAACTCGGCCAGGCGCTTCGGCTACGTCCGCGACAGCTTCACCTCGCCCGACGTGATGCAGACCTTGCCGGGCAGCCTCGCCATCGGGCACGTGCGCTACTCCACCTCGGGCTCGAAGGGCCCGAGCCAGATCCGCGACGTGCAGCCCTTCTTCGGCGAATTCTCGATGGGCGGCGCGGCGATCGCGCATAACGGCAACCTGACCAATGCCGAGGCGCTGCGGCGCGAACTGATCGAACGCGGCTCGATCTTCCAGTCCTCGTCGGACAGCGAATGCATCATCCACCTCATGGCCCGCTCGCTGCAGCGCGACATCCCCGAACGGATGGAGGACGCGCTGCGCCGTGTCGAGGGCGCGTTCAGCGTGGTGGCCATGACCCGCACCAAGCTGATCGGCGTGCGCGACCCGCTGGGGGTGCGCCCGCTGGTGCTGGGCCAGGTCGGCGAGGGCTGGGTGCTCAGCTCGGAATCCTGCGCGCTGGACATCATCGGCGCGCGCTTCGTCCGCGAGATCGCCCCGGGCGAGATGGTGGTGATCACCGAGGCAGGAGTGGAGAGCCATTTCCCGTTCCGCCCGCAGCGCCCGCGCTTCTGCATCTTCGAACATGTCTATTTCTCGCGCCCGGATTCAATCCTGGGCGGGCGCTCGGTCTACGAGACGCGGCGCCAGATCGGCGTGGAACTGGCCCGCGAGGCGCCGGTGGAGGCCGATCTCGTCTGCCCCGTGCCCGACAGCGGCACGCCCGCCGCGATCGGCTTCAGCCAGGAATCGGGCATCCCCTACGCGATGGGGATCATCCGCAACCAGTATATGGGCCGCACCTTCATCGAGCCCAGCGAGCAGATCCGCAACATGGGCGTGCGGCTGAAGCTGAACGTCAACCGCGCGCTGATCCGCGGCAAGCGGGTGATCCTGGTGGATGACAGCGTGGTGCGCGGCACCACCTCGCGCAAGATCAAGGAGATGATCCTCGATGCCGGCGCGGCGGAGGTGCATTTCCGCATCGCCAGCCCGCCGACCGCCTGGCCCTGCTTCTACGGGGTGGACACGCCGCAGCGCGAGAAGCTGCTGGCCGCCACCATGACCGAGGAAGAGATGCGCCATCACCTGGCGGTGGATTCGCTGAGATTCATCTCGCTGGACGGGCTCTATCGCGCGGTGGGCGAGAGCGGCGGTCGCAATGCCGCACAACCGCAATATTGCGATGCCTGCTTCTCGGGCGACTACCCGGTGGCACCCTCCGATCAGATCGAGCGCGGCTTCGAGGTGAAGGCGGCGGAATAGCCCCTGGGGCGCGCTGCTCCGGGGGAACGTGGACACGCATGAAGAAGGCCGCCCCGAGGGGCGGCCTGTTCGTTTCCATCGGGTCTCGCTCGTCCCGCGTTCAGCGGCGCAGGCCCTTCAGCGCGGCCCAGCCGCCACTGACCACCAGCGCGGCGAGGGCCGCCTTGACCACGTCGCCCAGCAGGAAGGGCAAGGCGCCCAGCGTCACCGCCTTTTCCACCCCGGTGAAGGTGGCAAGCCAGGCCAGGCCGGGCAGGTAGAGCGCCGCCGAGACCAGCAGCGCCGCCAGCAGCGTGCCGGCAAAGCCGCGCGCAACGCCACGTTCGGCCGCGAGGCCCGCCAGCCATGCCATGGCCACGAAACCGAAGAGGAAGCCCGCGGTCGGCCCCATCAGTGCCGCCGCCGACGCGCCGCCCGCGAAAACCGGCAGTCCCATCGCGCCATAGCCCAGATAGGTGGCGACGGTCGCGGCCCCGAGCCGCGAGCCCAGGGTCAGGCCCACCAGCAGCACCGCCAGGGTCTGCAGCGTCATGGGCACCGGGAACATCGGGACGCTGACCTGCGCTGCCAGCGCGATCAGCAGCGCGCCCCCAAGCGCAAGACCCAGCTTCCGGGTCATGGTATCCGTGCCGATCACGGCCTGTCCGAGAACGATGTCGCGTGTCATCCGGGGCTCCCCCTGTTGAAATTTCGTGGATCAACCTTTTCGCCGCACCCGCGCGAAAGTCAACCCGGCCGGCTTGCGCGCGACGCCGAAACGATGGAAAGACACGGGCCATGACCGAGACACTCCCCATCGCGCTGATCACCGGCGCCTCGCGAGGCCTGGGCGCCGCCCTGGCCGAACGGCTGGCCGCAACCCACCATGTCGTCGCCGTGGCGCGCACCACCGGCGCGCTGGAAGAGCTGGACGACCGGATCCGCGCCGCGGGTCATGGCGGCGCAACCCTGGCGCCCATGGACATCACCCTGCCCGAGGCCATGGCGCAGCTTTGTCGGTCGATCCATGACCGCTGGGGCGGGGTGGCGCTCTGGGCGCATCCTGCGATCCATGCCGCGCCGATGGCCCCGGCCTCGCAGATCGACGCGAAGGACATGGAGAAGTCGGTGGCCTGCAATGTCACCGCCACGGCGCGGCTGATCACCTATGTCGCGCCGCTGCTGGGGCAGACGGGACGGGCATTGTTCTTCGAGGATGACAGCCGCGCGGGGGCGAAGTTCTTCGGCGCCTATGGCGCGACCAAGGCCGCGCAGCTGGCGCTGGCGCGCAGCTGGCAGGCCGAGACACCGCGCACCGGCCCGCGGGTCGAGATCCTCTCGCCCAGGCCGATGGCCACGGCGCTGCGGGCGCGGTTCTTCCCCGGCGAGGATCGCGCCGGGCTGGTCCCGCCGCGCGACGAGGCCGCGCGGCTGCTGGCCGGGCTGGGCTGAGGAAGGCGGCACCGGGCACGGTGCCGCACCCGCGACGGGCATTTTGGGAACAATGAGGACCGGGCGCGCCGCGGCGTGGCCGGGCGCGCTTGCGGGCGCAATGACCCTGACTTATTGAGATCCCGCAGGCAGGAAGGGCAGGACATGCGCATCCTTGTAACCAATGACGACGGAATCAACGCGCCGGGCCTGAAGGTTCTGCAGGCGATCGCCGAGGAACTGGCCGGCCCCGGCGGCGAGGTCTGGACCTGTGCGCCGGCCTTCGAGCAATCGGGCGTGGCGCACAAGATCAGCTATACCCATCCGATGATGATCGCCCAGCTCGAGGAGCGGGTCTACGCCGCCGAGGGCAGCCCGGCGGATTGCGTCATGGCGGGGCTGCATGACGTGCTGCACGATCGACGGCCCGATCTGGTGCTGTCGGGGGTGAACCGGGGCAACAACTCGGCCGAGAACGCGCTCTATTCCGGCACGCTGGGTGGCGCGATGGAAGCCGCGCTGCAGGGGCTGCGCGCCGTGGCGCTGTCGCAATATTACGGGCCGCGCAACGCCCAGGCCACCGATCCTTTCGAGGCGGCCGCAGTGCACGGGGCCGAAACGGTGCGGCGGATCCTGTCGGCCTGTCCCTGCGACGGGCAGGGCTACCGGCTGTTCTACAACGTGAATTTCCCGCCGGTCCCCGCGGCCGAGGTCAGGGGGCTGCGGGTGGCGCCGCAGGGCTACCGCAGCGGCACCAAATTCGGCACCGAACCGCACCTGTCGCCCTCGGGGCGGCGTTTCCTCTGGATCCGGGGCGGCAACCAGCACGAGCCCAGCGCGGCGGGCACCGATGCGGCGGTGAACCTGGAGGGCTACATCTCGGTCACGCCGATGCGGGCGGACCTGACGGCGCATGACGCGCTGGCCGCGCTAGAAGAGGGGCTATGACCGGCACGCAGGACGCCGAACGCAAGATGCAGTTCCTCTTCGCGCTGCGGTCGAAGGGGGTGACGGACAAGCGCGTGCTGACCGCCATGGAGAGGGTCGACCGGGGCGCCTTCATCCGCGGCTATTTCCGCGAGCGCGCCTATGACGACATGCCCCTGCCCATCGCCTGTGGCCAGACCATCAGCCAGCCCTCGATCGTGGGGCTGATGACCCAGGCGCTGCAGGTGTCGAGCCGGGACAAGGTTCTGGAAGTGGGCACCGGCTCGGGCTACCAGGCGGCGATCCTGAGTCAGCTCGCCCGCCGGGTCTACACCGTCGACCGGCATCGCCGTCTGGTGCGCGAGGCGCGCGAGATCTTCGAGGCTCAGAACCTCACCAATATCACCGCCTTCACCGCCGACGGCAGCCACGGTCTGCGCGATCAGGCCCCGTTCGACCGTATCCTTCTGACCGCGGCGGCGGAGGATCCGCCGGGGCCGCTCTTGGCCCAGTTGAAGATCGGCGGTATCATGGTGCTGCCGGTCGGCCAGTCCGATGCCGTCCAGAGCCTGATCCGGGTGACGCGGAGCGAGACCGGCTACGAGTATGACGAGCTGCGCCCGGTGCGGTTCGTGCCACTGGTCGAAGGGTTGGGCCGCGACGGTTGAGCATGACGACGAAACAGGCGCCGGCGCGACCGCGCCGCCGACAACAGGTGATCGAGACCCCGGCGACAAGGGGTGCGAGTGTTGAGGACATCGAGATGAAAAGCCCCCTCCTGCCTTCCGCCGCCCTGCGCGCCAGTGTCGCCGCCGGCGCCCTCGCCCTGCTGGCCGCCTGCGACCAGCCGCTGGATCTCGACCTGCGCGGCGGCAGCTACGACACCACCGAGGCGGCGCTGCAGGTCACCGCCCCGCGCCCGGAGCCCGACGATCGCGGCGTGATCTCCTATCCCAACTACCAGGTGGCCGTCGCACGGCGGGGCGACCGGCTGGCGGATGTGGCCGAGCGCGTGGGCATCCCCGCGGAGGAACTGGCGCGGTTCAACGGGGTCGAACCCGACACGCGCCTGCGTCCCGAAGAGGTGATCGCCCTGCCCCGCCGCGTGGCCGAACCCTCGCCCGAAACCGGCGCCCCACTCGAGGGTCCGATCCGGCCCTCCGGCGAGGTGGATGTGGCCAGCGTGGCCGGTCAGGCGATCGAAAGCGCCTCGCCCAGCGAGGTGCGCACCAGCGAACTGCCCGCCACCGAGGGCGAGGCCGAGACCGAGGATCGGCCGCAACGGGAAGGCGCGCGCCCTCGCGCGGACCAGGCGCCCCAGACCGGGCTGGAACCCGTGCGCCATCAGGTGGAACGCGGCGAAACCGCCTATACGATTTCGCGGCTCTATGACGTTTCGGTGCGCGCGCTGGCCGAGTGGAACGGGCTGGGCCCGGATTTCGCCATCCGCGAGGGCCAGTACCTGCTGATCCCCGTACCCGCGGAAGAAGCGCCCGCGCCGCGCCGCCGTGCCGAGGGCGAACCGCCCCGCCCCGGGCAGGGCTCGCCCACGCCCGAGCCGCCCAGTGCCGAACGGCCAATGCCGCAGGACGAGCCCGCCCCGGCCGACGAGGAGGTGGCGAAACCCGCTTCGCCCGACCTGTCGGAGGAGCAGGACGATACCGAGGCGCGCACGGCGATGTCCTTCCCCGTGGAGGGGCCGATCATCCGCGACTACGCCAAGGGCAGCAATGACGGGATCACCATCGGCGCAGAGGCCGGCGCGCCGGTGACGGCAGCCGCTTCGGGCACGGTCGCGGCGATCACCGCCGATTCCGACCAGGTTCCGATCGTCGTGATCCGGCACCCGGACAACCTGCTCACCGTCTACGCCAACCTGGGTGCCCTGGCCGTCGAGAAGGGCGACAGCGTCAGCCGCGGCCAGCGCATCGCCGAGGTGCGAGCGGGCGATCCGCCCAATGTGCATTTCGAGGTGCGCCAGGGCTTCGAGAGCGTGGATCCGATGACCTATCTGCGCTAGGCGCGGCTCGGAACGATGCGTCGCAGCGGGGTTCCGGCCGCGCCCTGACAGGCCTATATCCCGCAACAGCACTATCGGGAGAACAAAGATGACCGCCACGGACAGCGATGACCGGCGCGTGATCCGGGTGACCGGCCGCGACACGCAGGATTTCCTTCAGGGGCTGGTCACCAACGACATCCGCAAGCTCGAGGACGGGCTGGTCTATGCCGCGCTGCTGACCCCGCAAGGCAAGTATATCGCGGATTTCTTCCTCGTGCCGGATGGCGAGGCGGTGCTGATCGACGTGGCCGAGCTGCAGGCCGACGACCTGTTGAAGCGGCTGCGGATGTACAAGCTGCGCGCCGATGTGACGCTGGAAGAGACCGAGATCGTCCCGCGCCGGGGCACGGGCGAGGCGCCGCCGGGCGCCTTTGCCGATCCGCGCCACCCGGAGCTGGGCTGGCGCGCCTATGACGGCACGGGAGGCGGCGATGACGGCACCGACTGGGCGGCGCTGCGGGTTGCGCATTGCATCCCCCAGGCCGGGGTGGAACTGACGCCCGACACCTTCATCCTGGAAGCCGGTTTCGAACGGCTCAACGGCGTGGATTTCCGCAAGGGCTGCTACGTCGGCCAGGAGGTGACGGCGCGGATGCACCACAAGACCGAACTGCGCAAGGGGCTGGTCACGCTCGGCATCGAGGGCACGGCGCCCCCGGGCACCGAGATCATGGCCGGCGCGAAGGTTGCCGGCACCTTGCTGACCCAGGCAGGCGGACGGGCCATCGCCTATCTGCGCTTCGACCGCGCCGCGCCCGAGATGCGGGCCGGCGATGCCGTGCTGCATTACGACGCGGCCGCGTCGGGCTGACGGGCGGCGGGTCAGTCCTTCGGCGTTTCGCCCAGGCCATCGATCGCCTCTGTCACGCGCTTCTGCATGTCTGCAAAGACCTTTTCATTGGCCTCGCGGGTAGCCTCGGCCATTTCCTGCATCAGGCCCAGCGCCGTCTCCACCGCCTCGGAATAGGCCTGCGCGTTCCGGCTCGCCGCGTCGGGCGCCCCGGTTTCCATGGTGCCGGCATAGTCGCGCGCGGCCGCAGTCATCCGGTTGAAGATTTCCATCTGCCGGTCCAGCATCGCGCGATAGGTCTCGGCCGCGGCGGCGTTGGCCTCCACCATCGCCTCGAAGTTCCGGCGATTCCCCTCCATCAGGTCGGACAGGTCCGGCATCCCCTGCCGGCCCTGCATCGCCTGCATCTGGGCGAAAATCTTCTGCGGGTCGAACATCTGCGCCATTTTCTGCGGATCGAACGCGCGCATCATCTCGGTGAAGTCGAACGGGGTTTTCTGGGCCATGGGGCCTCCTTTCGCGGGGGCGCGGGGTGCGCCGGCTCACCTGGACCCATGCTACAATCCGCGTGCCCTGCTGAAAAGCGGCACATGAAAAAGGGCGCCCGCCGGGCGCCCTGACCTGTCTCGCGCTTTCCGACGCTCAGGCGCGTTCGGAATATTCCATCGTCTCGGTATTCACCACGATCCGCTCATCCTGCGCGATGAAGGGCGGCACGGTGATCCGCACGCCATTGTCCAGCACCGCGGGCTTGTAGCTGTTGGCCGCGGTCTGGCCCTTCACCACCGGCTCTGTCTCGGCCACGGTGCAGGTGACCTTTTGCGGCAGCGTGGCGTTCAGCGCCTCGCTTTCGTAGAATTCCACCGTGATGGTCATGCCATCCTGCAGGAAGGGGCGACGCTCGCCCAGGATCTCCGCGGGCAGTTCGATCTGCTCGAAGGTCTCGGCATCCATGAACACCAGCATCCCCTCGCTTTCGTAGAGGAACTGCATGTCCTTCTGCTCCAGCCGGACGCGTTCGACCTTGTCGGCACTGCGAAACCGCTCGTTCAGCTTGGAACCGTTGCGCAGGTTGCGAAGTTCCACCTGTGCAAAGGCGCCGCCCTTGCCGGGCTTCACATGCTCGACCTTCACCGCGGCCCACAGGCCGCCATTATGTTCCAGCACGTTGCCGGGGCGGATTTCGTTGCCGTTGATCTTGGGCATGGGGAAACCTTCGAGGCATGGTTGATGTCGCTTTGGCCGCACCTATATCTCGCGCACCCTGGGCTGGCAAGGCAGCGGATATCGTGTTGCACCCGCAGAGAGCCATGCACCCACCGCATAGGTGCAATGCATTCATGCAGTATCCGAATCGTGTGTTTTCGGCCATAAGGCACGTCACGCCCGAAACACAAGAGCAAGAATAAGGACGACGAGATGAAGGATTTCGTTGACGGCACGGCGTTCAATGCCGAGCAGGGGAACCGGGCCCGCAAGCTGTTCGCCGCCGTCGTGCTTGCCGCGCTGGATGATGCCATCGCGGATGACAAGAAATATGGCAACGGACCCGAGCAGATCGCCCGCTGGGCGCGCTCTCGGGACGGTCGTGAGGTGCTTTCCTGCGCCGGGATCGACCCGAACGAGCGGGTGGTGAAAGGCCTGATGGAGTTCGTCGCCAAAGGCGTGCGCACCTCCGTGGCGCTGTCGCGCGAGGAAAGCGAGCGGCGCAACGCCGCGCAGCAGGCCGAGGCCGCCTGACAAACAAAAAGCGCGCGGGGCCTCGGTGCCCTGCCGTCGATGAAGAGCGCGCCCCAGTGGGCGCGTTCTTCAGTTCAGGGCATCGCTCAGGGTCACTGGCGCGGCGGGCGGCCGTGGCTCATTCCAGATCCTGGGCAGCGAGGGCTCGGTGGATCTCGCGGCGAACCAGCTTGCGCACGTTCCGGGTGATCCGTTCGCCCAGCGCGCCCTGCAATTCCTGGCGCACGATTTCCGTAACCATGTCGCGCAGCATCTCCTCGTCGATGACCGTATCCGCATCGTCAAGCAGGCCGAGATCGCGTTCGGCGCCTTTTCCGGGCATGTCCGCGTCCGACATCTGCCCGCCCGGCACGGAAGTCTCGTCGTCGGCCTCGCCGGGTGCGTGATCCTCCCAGTCGAGAGTCTGCGCGGCGGGAAACCGATGCGGCTCGTCGCCTTCGGACTCCCAGTCCTCGGCGGTGCCGCCGATCATGGTTTCCAGTTCGGCGATCTTGCTTTCAAGCGACTCGGTGCGGGAGCGCGGCTCGTCCTGCCCCGTCTCCGGCGCTCGCGGCTCTTCGGAAGCAGGGTCCGGCGCGGGCCCGTCGAGCGCGGCGGAGACCGCATCCTCAGCGCCGGGCATCTCCGACAGGTCCGCCAGAACGGCCTCTTCCACCGCCAGATGCTCGGGCTCCGGACCCTGCGCCGGCTCGTCTGCGGCCGGTCCATCAGGTTCCGCGGGCCCCTGCGCGGCGGACGGCCTCTCCGGATCGTCTTCGACGCGTTCCGGCTGCGGCACGGGCTTGTCGGGGCTATCCGCTTCGGGATGTGCCCACGGCGCCTGCCCCGCCGAATCGGAGATCGGGGGATCGTCGGGCTCTGCGACCCGCAACGCAGGGGTCAGCACCAGTTTCTCACTGCCAGGCGCCTTCGGCTGCCCATGTCCGGCGGGCTCGCCACTGCGGCCGCCCTCGGCCACAAGCCTGCGAATGGATGCCAGGACATCCTCGATCTCGGACTGGCTTACTGGATCCGACATGCTGCCACCGCTCTGCTCTTGCCTTGAGGCCGAAGCTTACCGTGCAGCCGCAAACGGCACAACAGATAGGACGAGTTCTACTCTTCCCCGAGCGCCCGCAACACACGGTCGAGCTGTTCACCCTGCTGGCTGCGCGCCGGCCCGTCCTTGACCAGATTGTAATACATCGACGGATCGTAACGCTGAACACCCAGGTTCAGATGATCGGCGGTCATCAGGCCCATCGCGGCAAGCAGCGCATAGGCCGCGATATACTCGTCGGCATTGGCCGAGATCTGCCCCGCCCGCGCATCGAGCAATTCCTGTTCGGCATTCAGCACGTCGAGCGTGGTGCGCGCCCCCAGCTTGGCCTCTTCGCGCACCCCCTCGAAGGCGACCTGCGCGGCGCTGATCTGCCGCTCGCTGGCCTCGAGCGCGGCCTGCGCGACACGGACCTGCGCGAAGGCGTTCCCGGCGTCCTGCTGCACCTGGAGCCGCACGATATGCAGTGCCGCCCGCGCCGCGTCGCGCCGGGCCATGGCCTGGCGCAGCAACGCCGAAAGCTGTCCGCCCTGGTAGATCGGCCCAGAGGCGCTGAGCGACAGCTCGCCGCCACGATTGTAGTTGGAACTGCCGAAATTCTCGGTGACACTCACCCCGGCGCCAAAGCTGACCTGGGGCTTCATGGCCGCCTCGGCAATGGCGACGCCCAGTTCAGCCACCGTGATCTCTCGCTGCGCCTGCATGATGTCGGGATGGTTGCGCACCGCGATGGATTTGGCTTCGGCCTCGGTGGCGGCGGTCTCCGGCAGGCGCGAGGGCGGCACCAGCGAGCCCGGCGCCCGGCCCACCGCAGCGCGGAATTCCTCGACCGCCTGGGCCAGATTGCCCTGCGACACGGCCAGGTTGGCGCGCGCGCCGGCCAGCCGGGCCTCCGCCAGCGACACGTCGGTCCGGGTGACTTCGCCCACCTCGAACCGGTCTTGCGCCGCGCGCAGTTCCTCCTGGATGAGCCGGAGGTTGTTCTGCCGCAGCGCGACGTTCTCGGTCTCGCGGCGGACATTCATGAAGGCGCGGACCGCGCGCAAAAGCACTTGCTGTTCGACCGAGACCAGCCCGTGCCGGGTGGCCAGAACCGTCTCCTTGGCGGCGTCGGTCCGCATCCGCGAGGCGCCGAAATCGTAGAGCAGAAGTTCGAGATTCACGCCCATCGTGGCAGAGGTGTTCGCGACATCGCTGGTGCTGGTTCCGAAGGCGCTGGTGCTACGCGTCTCGCCGAAGCTGCGGCGCAGACGGCTCGTCCAGCTGATCACGGGGCGCAGCGCGGCGAGCGATGCGGCCACGTCCTCGTCGGCGGCGCGCAGCAGCGCCCGGTTCTGCTCCAGCAACCCGCTGTTCTCGTAGGCGTCGGCCAGCGAGTCCGCCAGCGTCTCGGCCGCGGCGGATTGCGGCGCCGCCATGAGGCCGACGGCCAGAGCCAGGGCGGCCAACCCGCCCCCGATGCGTTCTGCTATACCTGGTGCTGCCATTGTTCCTGCTCCTGCCTGCCGCACCCGTTACTCGTCACCTCGGCGATACGGTTGCATCCTGCCTGCCATTGTTTGCGGCGCGCCTTTTCGCCATCAGAAAGTGAATGCCGCGTGTTTCTCGAAACCGGGAATCACCGGGGCGCCCGCGTTGAACGCATCGCGCCAGGACATCCTGCCGTCGATCTTGTAGCCGATACGCATCACCCCCAGCACCCCCTGCTGGAACAGGCAGGCGATGCGGCCGCCCTCCTTGATCTGGTCGAGGATCGCGTCGGGCAGGATCTCCACCGCGCCCTGAAGCGTGATCACATCATAGGGGCCATGCTGCGGGGCACCTGCCGAAAGCGGGCCCTCGTGCAGCGCCACATTGTCGATCTCCTGTTCGGAGAGGATGGACTGCGCCTCGGCGATCCGGCCGGCATCATCCTCGACGCCCACCACGGCCTCGGCCAGCTGGGCCATCACCGCGACCGAATAGCCCAGGCCACAACCGATATCGAGCACCAGCTCGTCGGGCTGAAGGTCAAGCACGTCGAGCATCTTGGCGAGGGTCCGCGGCTCCAGCACCACGCGGCCGCCGCCGAGATCGACATTCTCGCTCATATAGGCCAGTTCACGCTTGTCCCGCGGGACATAGAGTTCGCGCGGGACCGAAAGCAGCGCATCGAGAACCGGGAATTTCGAGACATCCGCGGGGCGGACCTGCGTATCGACCATCATGGTGCGGCGTGCGGCGAAATCGGTCATCCGTAGCATCTCGTTCTTGGTGATGCACAGGTCATGCCACAGAAGCGGCGGGGCGGCAATTCCAAAGGGGCCGATCCCTGCGCGCTGTGGCCTTGCGGCGGCGGGCACGATACGCTATCTCCCCCGCACCACTGGCGGCGAGTTGGCGGAGTGGTGACGCAGCGGATTGCAAATCCGTGTACACCGGTTCGATTCCGGTACTCGCCTCCA
>JBKHDP010000070.1:0-13505 GCA_046541255.1 Paracoccaceae bacterium
AGGAATTGCCCGGGTTGTTCCGCGATCTGGGGCTGTGACGCGCGGTGGCGCGTCAGGCCTCGGCCGTCATCGCGGCGCCCGAGGCCAGTTCCAGCCCGTCGGCGTAGATCACATGCGTCCGGGCAAAGCGCAGCGTGAAGAGCCGCAGGACGCCACGGCCGGCCCGGGTCACGAATTCGCCATCCACCAGCTGCGCGACCGGCACCAGCGCCTGCGTGCGGCCATAGAGCGCGCGCGCGCGCCAGTCGCGCAGCAGGAGCCGCTGGGCCGCCGGCAGCAGCGTGTCGCGCGGCGGGCGGTTGTGGCCGAGCGCGCCGCGCCGGATCCGCACCAGATCGGTCTCGGCCCGTGCCGTTTCCAGCGCCTGCAGCGTGGCATAGCCGCTGTCGCGTGTGATGATCCTGTCCCCGGGGACGAGATGGTCCACCGGCAATTCGCCGTCCTGGGTGAAGATGAGCGCACCGGCCGGAAGGCCCTGGAGGCCGCACATGCCCCCATCGGCGGACAATTGTCCGCCCCCGCGCCCGACCGTATTCGGTTTCATGGGCGATACCTGTTTTCACTGCCTCGTATTTTGCTGCAGGATAGGTCAACAGGCCGTCACTGTCGCGATCTTTTTCCTCTCGCATCCGTTTCTTCGCTTTGATAGACACCGCCGCAACACCGGGCGCCCGTCCGCGGGCGGCCCGGTCAGGTATTTGCGGGTGTGGCGAAATTGGTAGACGCACCAGATTTAGGTTCTGGCGCCGCGAGGCGTGGGGGTTCAAGTCCCTCCACCCGCACCACAGGCTGAAGGAAAAGGACAGGACAGAATGCAGGTCACCGAGACCCTGAAAGACGGCCTCAAGCGCGGTTACGCCATAACGGTCACCGCCGGCGAGCTTGACGCCAAGGTCAACGAGAAGCTGGCCGAGGCCCAGCCCGAGATCGAGATGAAGGGCTTTCGCAAGGGCAAGGTGCCGATGGCGCTGCTGAAGAAGCAGTTCGGCCAGCGCCTGCTGGGCGAGGCGATGCAGGAAAGCATCGACTCCGCCATGTCGGAGCATTTCGACCAGTCGGGCGATCGCCCCGCCGCGCAGCCCCAGGTGCGGATGACCAACGAGGACTGGAAGGAAGGCGACGATGTCGAGGTCGAGATGACCTACGAGGCGCTGCCCGAGATCCCGGAACTGGATCTGAAGTCGGTTTCGCTGGAACGCATGGTGGTCAAGGCCGACGAGGCCTCGGTGGACGAGGCGCTGCAAAACCTCGCAGCGAATGCGCAGGAGTTTGAAGACCGTGACGCGGACGCCGCCGCCGAGGATGGCGACCAGGTCGTGATCGACTTCGTGGGCAAGCTCGATGGCGAGCCCTTCGAGGGCGGGGCCGCCGAGGATTATCCGCTCACGCTGGGCTCCGGCAGCTTCATCCCCGGCTTCGAAGAGCAGCTGGTGGGCGTGAAGGCCGGCGACGAGAAAGCCGTTACCGTCACTTTCCCCGAGGATTACCAGGCCGAGCACCTGGCCGGGAAAGAGGTGGTGTTCGACGTGACGGTGAAGGCCGTCAAGGCGCCCAAGCCCGCCGAGATCGACGACGAGCTTGCGAAGAAATACGGCGCGGAGAGCCTCGATGCGCTGAAGGACCAGATCCGCGAACGGCTGGAGGCGGAATATGCCGGCGCCGCCCGCGCGGTGACCAAGCGTGCCTTGCTCGACAAGCTCGACGAGATGACGGATTTCCCGCTGCCGCCCACGCTGGTGGAGGCCGAGGCCAAGCAGATCGCGCATCAGCTGTGGCATGAGGAACACCCGGAGGTGCAGGGCCACGACCACGAGGAGGTCGAGCCCAGCGAGGAGCACACCAAGCTGGCCGAGCGCAGGGTGCGCCTTGGCCTGCTGCTGGCCGAGCTGGGCCGCAAGGCCGAGGTCCAGGTTTCGGATGCGGAGATGACCCAGGCGATCATGGCGCAGGCGCGCCAGTATCCCGGGCAGGAGCGCCAGTTCTTCGAGTTCATCCAGCAGAACCCGGAAGTCCAGCAGCAGCTGCGCGCGCCGCTGTTCGAGGACAAGGTGGTGGATTACATCCTCGAACTCGCCGACGTGACCGAGAAGGAGGTCGGCAAGGACGAGCTCGAGAAGGCCGTCGAGGAGATGGAGCAGGACGAGGCCGAGACCGAGGCCTGACCGGCCGCCGCCCGTCACCAGTCAGGAAGACAGGAAGGCCGCCCCGCAGGGCGGCCTTTTCTGTGTCGGGATCGGCTGCGCAGGGCGTTTCAGCCTGCGGCGCGGTCGTTCCGGCTGCGCGGCTTGAGAAGCAGCTCGGCCAGAGCCAGAGCATCGTCCAGCTCGCGCGGTGTGCGTGCCTCGTCGATCTGGGCGCGGCAGTAGTCGCGCAGATCATCGGCGTTTGGCGCCGGGGCGGTCTGTGGCGCGTCGGTCCGCGCGGCCACGCTGAGGGGTTTTCTCTGTTCGGTCATTTCGGGATGCTCCTTCCTGAAGAGGGCAAGCGCCTCTTCTTCGGTGCCGAACACGTCATGCGAGATCCCGGCGAAGGCGCGGAGGCGGTCGATCCGATCCGGTGTGCAATCGAGCAGCGCCGCCATGGCCGAGACCTTGCCCATGGGCACGGTCTTTCCGACATAGTCGTAAGGCGCGCAGTCGGAGCGCTTGAGCACGCGGTTCATCACCGGGTCGATCACGGTGACTATATCCCGGATCCCCGACCGCATGGCGAATTCCAGCGATCCGATCATCAGTTCGCAGGTCGCCCATGACACCGAATTGACCGCCTTGCCGCCCCCCAGGCGGTTGGTGTCGACGCAGAAACGGGTGGATTCCCAGAGCTGGGCACTGCGCAGCGGCGGTTCACCATCGAGGATGTCGACAAAGACATCCGAAAGCATGTGCGGGCCAGTCGTTTGCAGCGCGCGAACGCAGGACACCACATG
Source organism: Paracoccaceae bacterium (assembly GCA_046541255.1). GTDB lineage: Bacteria > Pseudomonadota > Alphaproteobacteria > Rhodobacterales > Rhodobacteraceae > Rhodosalinus. The sequence goes on from JBKHDP010000070.1 coordinate 2,927, forward strand.
CCCCGCCTCGTCCAGACCCACCACATAGGCCGGATCCAGCGCATCGAATTCGTCAATCTCCTTGCCGTCGTGAACCTGGACGTCCCAGCCCAGCCGGTCGGCAAAGACGCGCGCGCGCAGCCGGTACATCTCGTCCAGGACGTGTTCGAATCGGTGTTTGTTCAGTGCGTCAATCACGATGATCATGTTGTCTTCCCCCAACGGTTTTATTGTTCTGACGATTTAAGCATACGCGACGTGGCGGCAGGCTCTATTCGGGGAATCCCGTATCGCCCGCCAGCACCGGGCGGGGAGGCGCAAGTCGCGCGGCACGGGGAAGATCAGAGCGGGTAGATCAGGCCGAGCCCGATGGCGCGCCCGACCGCCTGTGGCGTCGTCAGGGCGAACAGTTTCTCGCGGGCGGAGCGCAGATGCACCTCCACCGTGCGGTGCGAGATCGACAGGATGTCGCCAATATCCTGCTGCGACTTGCCTGCCGCGACCCATTGCAGGATTTCCAACTCGCGCGAGGAGAGTTGCGGATGGCGCAGGGCGCGCGACAGGATGTCGGAGCGCATGACCGTGTCATGCAGATGGACCGCGGCGGATTGCAGGTCGCAGACCACATGCGTCAGCAGTTTCACCCATTCGGTTTCCGGGCAGGACCGGCTGACGCTGAGCATGCCCAATTCGCCATAGGGGCCGCGCACCGGCACGGTCATGCCCCGGTCGCCGATCCCGAATTCGACGGCGTCCTTGAACACGCGGGTGAATTTCTCGTCGCGTTCCAGTCTGCTCCAGTCGACCGGCGCGATGCTGCGCCCGGCGGTTGTCAGCGTGGGATCGATGCGCTGGAACCCTTTCTTGGCGTAGTGCAGCTTCCATTCGTCGGGATAGGTGACATGGCCATGAATGGTACCCTGGACCGGGTTTATCCCCGCATAGGCAGCATGATCGAAACCAAGCCGATCACAGATCTGTGACAGGAATTCGTCGAATCGGCTTTCTCCGTCAGGCTGTGCCCCGAGGTCTATGATGTCCATGTTGCGCCACCTGTGCTGCGCCGCCGGACGCTTTCCGTTCTGCCCGGGTCGAGCTGCCTGGACGTCATGCGTCCATTTCGGTCCCGCGAGACTCCGTGCGTGCTCCGCCCTTGGTCATCGATTCAACGATGTCGAGCACGGCGCGTTTCTGCATCTCGGGCAGACGCATGAAGTTCCGCGCGAGGTCCACCGAGCGACCGTCCGACAGGAAGTCCATCGTGTCGCGTATCTTGGACTGCTTCGGCGCCTCGTTCGTTTCCAGACCCTCGAAGAAGAATGTCACCGGCACGTCCAGCGTCTCGGCGATGGCCCAGAGGCGCGATGCGCTGACACGGTTCGCCCCGGACTCGTATTTCTGGATCTGCTGGAACTTAACGCCGACGGCATCGCCGAGTTCCGTCTGGCTGTATCCGAGTGCTGTGCGCCTGGCCCGGATGCGGCCTCCGACGAGTGCGTCGATCTTGTTCATGTTCCTTGGTCCCTCGAACGTTTGTTCCTGGTTATCCGGCGACACTCACGGTGCGTCACTCCGATTCGCATCGGAGTGCCGGATATTGATACGGCGCACCAACGCTGATGCGACAGAGAAGATCACGTATCTGGGAAAAAATTGTGGCGCCAAATGGGAAGCATTGCAACCTTTTGTCTTGCGTGACGCGGCGACGTTTCTACTCAGGGTTGAAAAAGGCAAAAAGGGGCCGCACGGCAGAACCGTACAGCCCCCCGGAGATTCGCGCACCGCCGATTTCAGGTGCGGTCTTCGTCCTCGTCGCGTTCCGTGGACGGCATGTCCTCGGGAAGATCGTCCATCTGCGCGCCGCCGATATCGTCGAACAGTTCGGCGATCTCGAACTCGGCACGCGCTTCTTCCTCGGCGGCGAGATCCTGAATGCTCTTGCCGGAAGCCTGAAGCTCGGCCTCTTCCTGCGAGCGGGCCACGTTCAGGATGATCTCGATCTCGACCTCGGGGTGCAGCGTCACCGTCACCGGGTGCAAGCCCAGCTCCTTGATCGGGCGCGGCAGGGCGACCTGCTTGCGCTCGACGGTGAAGCCGGCCTCGGTCGCGGCGTCGGCCGCGTCACGGGTGGAGACGGAGCCGTAGAGAGCGCCGCCATCGGAGGCCTGGCGAATCACGACGAATTGCTGCCCGGCCAGCTTTTCGGCCATCGCCTCGGCTTCCTTGCGGGTTTCGAGGTTCTGGGCCTCGAGCTGCGCCTTGCGGGCCTCGAATGCCTCGATATTGGCCTTGGAGGCGGTCAGCGCCTTGCCCTGCCGCAGCAGGTAGTTGCGCGCGTAGCCGGCCTTGACGTCGACGACCTCGCCCATCTGGCCAAGCTTGGCCACGCGTTCCAGTAGGATCACTTGCATGTCGTTCTCCTCACTTCACGGCATAGGGAAGCAGGGCGAGGAAGCGGGCGCGCTTGATCGCGCGGGCCAGCTCACGCTGCTTCTTGGAGGACACGGCGGTGATGCGCGACGGCACGATCTTGCCGCGCTCCGAGATGTAGCGCTGAAGCAGCCTTGTATCCTTGTAGTCGATCTTCGGCGCGTTGTCGCCCGAGAAGGGGCAGACCTTCCGGCGGCGGAAAAACGGTTTTGCAGCCATGGTTTAGCGTCCTTTTCTCAAGCGTTTCAGCGGCGCTCGCGGCGATCGCCGCGCTCTTCGCGCTTCTGCATCTGGGCGGAGGGGCCCTCTTCGTGCGCGTCCACCTTGATGGTAAGCACGCGCATCACGTCATCATGCAGACGCATCAGGCGCTCCATCTCCTGGACGGCCGGGGCCGGCGCGTCGGTCTTGAGAAACGCGTAGTGGCCCTTGCGGTTCTTGTTGATCTTGTAGGCCATCGTCTTGACGCCCCAGTACTCGGACTCGACGACCTTGCCGCCATTGTCCGAAAGGACGGTACCGAAATGTTCGATCAGGCTTTCGGCCTGCGCGTTGGACAGATCCTGACGCGTGATGAAGACATGCTCGTAAAGCGGCATGTGCACTCCGTTTCTGTTCGGGCGCGCTTCAAAGGACGGGGCTGACCCTTCCGCCCCCGTCCACGAGAGGCTGCGCGGTTCATGGTCGCGCGGAAGGAAGGCCCCGTTATGCACGGAATCGGCCAGCGTGCAAGCCTTGCCGCCGGCGCCTTGCGTCCGCCCGGGCATCTCCTTGGGGCCGTCGTGGTCCTGCCCCATTCCTGACGCTTTGTAGGGTGAAAGATTGTCTCAAATCGAACACGCCCAGACGGAGGACTTCCCATGGCAGCCACCACCGAACAGCAAGATCAGACCGCCGGCCGCCCGATCGCGGGACTCGTCTCCGGAATCGCCGGCGCCGGCCTGGTCGCGGCCGCGCTGGGCCTGTGGGTGCTGCCGGGCGCGTCCATGGCGGCGGACCTGCTGCTGATGAAGCTGGGCCTGTCACTGTTCCTCGGGCTGGGCGGGTTGGCGCTGATCGGCCCTGACGGCCTGTCACGCGGCCGCAAGCGGGGCTGAGCCCCGGCCCGTTGCGCCTCTGGCGCGCCGCCTGTATGGCTGCGCGAGCCTATCCGAGGAGGTGCATATGGGGCGAGCATTCGTATTTCCCGGCCAGGGCGCGCAGACCATCGGCATGGGGCGCGCGCTGGCCGAAGCCTATCCCGCGGCGCGCGCGGTCTTCGACGAGGTGGACGCCGCGCTCGGAGAGGATTTCAGCAGTCTGATCTGGGACGGCACCCAGGACGAACTGACCCTGACCCGTAACGCCCAGCCGGCGCTGATGGCCACGTCGATCGCGGCGATGCGCGCGCTGGAGGCCGAGGGCGTCTCGATCGCCGCGGCCGATTTCGTCGCCGGCCACTCGCTTGGAGAGTATTCCGCACTTGCCGCCGCCGGGGCGCTGAGCCTTGGTGACGCGGCGCGCCTGCTGCGGTTGCGTGGCGAGGCGATGCAGCGCGCTGTGCCGGTGGGCGAGGGCGCGATGGCGGCGCTTCTGGGCCTCGATCTGGAGACCGCCCGCGCCGTGGCGCAGGACGCCGCGCAGGGCGAGGTCTGTGCTGCCGCCAATGACAACGATCCGGCGCAGGTGGTGGTGTCCGGCCATCGGGCGGCTGTCGAGCGGGCGGTGGAGATCGCAAAGGGCAGAGGCGCCAAGCGCGCCGTCCTGCTGCCGGTGAGCGCCCCGTTCCATTGCGACCTGATGGCGCCCGCCGCGCGCGCGATGGCGCAGGCGCTTGCCGAGGTCGAGATCCTCGCGCCAAAAGTGCCGCTGGTGGCCAATGTGCGCGCCGAGGCGGTCAGCGACCCGGCGGAAATCCGCAACCTTCTGGTCGAACAGGTGACGGGTGCTGTTCGCTGGCGCGAGTCGGTGATCTGGATGGCGGCACAGGGCGTCACCGCCTTCTGGGAGATCGGGGCCGGCAAGGCCCTGTCGGGCATGATCCGACGGATCGATCGGCAGGCCGAAACCGTTCAGGTTTCGACGCCGGAGGATGCCCGGGCCGCGGCCGCGATGCTGGGGTGAGCGGTGTCTCCGCCGGGAAGGCGGGGTGAGCGCAAGTGCAGGACTGAAATTCTGAGGAAGAGAGAATGTTCGATCTGACGGGAAAGGCGGCGCTGATCACCGGCGCCTCGGGGGGAATCGGCGGCGCGGTGGCGCGTGCATTGCACGGGGCCGGGGCGACCGTCGGCCTGAGCGGCACCCGCGAGGCCCCGCTGGAGGCGCTGGCCGACGAGCTGGGCGCGCGGGCGCATGTGCTGCCCTGCGACCTGGGAGATGCGGAGGCGGTGGAGGCGCTGCCCAAGCGCGCGATCGAGGCGATGGGGGCGCTCGACATCCTGGTGAACAACGCCGGCATCACCCGCGACAACATCTTCATGCGGATGTCCGACGAGGACTGGCAGAAGGTGCTCGACGTCAATCTGACGGCGACGATGCGACTGTGCCGTGGCGCCATTCGTCCGATGATGAAGGCGCGCTGGGGCCGGATCGTCAACATTTCGTCGGTGGTGGGGGCGATCGGCAATCCGGGCCAGGCGAATTATGCGGCGGCGAAGGCCGGCGTGGTGGCGATGTCGAAATCCATCGCCTACGAGGTGGCCAGCCGCGGGATCACCGTGAACGCGGTGGCGCCGGGCTTCATCACCACCGCCATGACCGACAAGCTGACCGACGAGCAGCGCACCGGATTGCTGGCCAAGGTGCCGGCCGGCCGCATGGGAGACGCGGATGAGGTTGCGGCGGCGGTCCTGTATCTTGCCAGCCCCGCGGCGGGCTATGTGACCGGCGCCACCTTGCACGTCAATGGCGGCATGGCCATGTTGTGAGCCTCACCCGGAGGTCCGGGCGAAAGCGTTTGCCAATCGCATTTCATGTGCTATAGGCGCGCTGGATTTTCGGGGGCCCGTCCGGGTGCCCGTCGCACCGGCCCCGGCAGGTGCAGAAGCCGCCCGGCAGGGCATATCCAAAAGGCCTGACCGCTGGGGCCAGGGCATAACAGGGCCGACGGCCCGAAAACGATGAGGAACTGGACATGAGCGACATCGCAGACCGCGTGAAGAAGATCGTTGTGGAACATCTGGGCGTCGAAGAGGACAAGGTCTCCGAGAACGCTTCGTTCATCGACGATCTGGGCGCGGACAGCCTGGACACGGTCGAGCTGGTGATGGCCTTCGAGGAAGAGTTCGGCATCGAGATCCCGGATGACGCGGCCGAGAACATTCAGACCTTCGGCGACGCGGTGAAGTTCATCCAGGACGCGCAGTAGGCGTTTCCTTTCGGCCCGCAGAGGGGCCGTCACACGGCACAGACGGCATCCGGTCTCCGGGTGCCGTTTCGTTTTCGGGCCCGGCACCGCATCGCCGGCGGGCCCGCCGGCTCTTGCCCCCGGGGGGCGGACCGGGGTAATGAGCGGCAAGGAAAAGCCGGGCAGGAGGGCAGCAGGATGCGTCGGGTCGTCGTCACGGGATTGGGTCTTGTCACGCCTCTGGCCTGCGGGGTCGAGGAAACCTGGAGCCGGATTCTGGCCGGCAAGTCCGGCGCCGGCACGATCTCCCGTTTCGATGCGGGCCACCTGGCGACAACCTATGCCTGCGAAGTGCCTCATGGCGACGGCACCGACGGCACTTTCAACCCCGATGACTGGATGGCGCCCAAGGAACGCCGCAAGGTGGACGACTTCATCCTTTACGGCATCGCCGCGGCCGAGCAGGCGGTGCGCGATGCCGGCTGGACGCCCGAGGACGAGGCAAGCCGGCTGCGCACCGGCGTGATGATCGGATCGGGCATCGGCGGGCTGAACTCGATCGCCGAAACCGCCTATCTGATCCGCGACAAGGGGCCGCGGCGGGTATCGCCCTTCTTCATTCCCGGCGCTCTCATCAACCTGATCTCCGGGCAGGTGAGCATCCGCTACGGGTTCAAGGGGCCCAACCATTCGGTGGTGACGGCCTGTTCTACCGGCGCCCATGCCATCGGCGACGCGGCGCGGCTGATCATGACCTCGGATGCCGACGTGATGATCGCCGGCGGGGCCGAGGCCTCGATCAGCGAGATCGGGATTGCCGGGTTCAACGCCTGCAAGGCGTTGTCGACCAAGCGCGGCAACGCGCCCGAAACCGCCAGCCGGCCCTATGATTGCGACCGGGATGGCTTCGTCATGGGCGAGGGCGCCGGCATCGTCGTGCTGGAGGAATACGAGCACGCCAAGGCGCGCGGCGCGCGGATCTATGCCGAGGTGATCGGCTATGGCCTCTCGGGCGACGCCTATCACATCACCGCGCCCAGCGAGGATGGCGACGGGGCGGAACGCTCGATGCGCGCCGCGCTGGCCAAGGCGGGGCTGGAGCCTTCGGCGATCGACTACATCAATGCGCATGGCACATCGACCATGGCGGACGTGATCGAACTGGCCGCGGTGGAACGGATGCTGGGCGAAGCGGCCTCGGGCGTCACGATGTCCTCGACCAAGTCGATGACGGGGCATCTGCTGGGCGCGGCGGGCGCGGTCGAGGCGATCTTCTCGATCCTCGCGATCCGCGACCAGGTGGCGCCGCCGACGATCAATCTCGACAATCCCGCGGTTGAAACTCCGATCGACCTCGCGCCCAACGCCAAGCGCGAGCGCGAGATCAACGTGGCGTTGTCGAATTCCTTCGGGTTCGGCGGCACCAATGCGAGCGTGCTGTTCGGGAAACCTGCCTGATGTGGCGACATATCGCGTCCAACGCAGTGACCTTTCTGGTGGTTCTGCTGTTTCTGGGCGCCGGGGTGATCCTCTGGGGGCAATCTGAATACAATGCTCGTGGCCCGCTCGAACAGGCGATCTGCGTCGAGGTCGAGCGGGGCGCAAACATGCGCACCCTGTCGCGCGGCCTCGAGGCGCGTGGCGCCGTCAGCAACGCCATGATCCTGCGGCTCGGAGCCGAGTATACCGAAAAGTCGGATCAGTTGAAGTTCGGCAGCTACATCGTGCCGGCGCATGCGTCGATGTCGGAAGTGGTCGACATCCTGACCCGCGGTGGCGCGTCCAGTTGCGGCACGGAGCTGGTCTACCGGATCGGCGTGACTCGTACCCGGGTCGAGCTGCGCGAGGTCGACCCCGCCACCGCAAGATACGAGGCAACCGCCGAATACGTCCTCGACGAGGCAGAGCCGCCGGCCGAGATCCAGGCGGCGCGCGCCGATGAGGGCACGCGGTTCCGAGTGGCGCTGGCCGAAGGCGTGACCAGCTGGCAGGTGGTCGAGGGTCTGCGCGGAGTCGCGGTCCTGGAGGGGGAGATCGACGGGATTCCGGCAGAGGGCAGCCTGGCGCCTGACAGCTACGAGATAAGCCGGGGCAGTACCCGTGCCGCGCTGATCGAACGGATGCAGCAGGCGCAGCAGGTGATCCTGGCCGCCGCGTGGGAAGACCGCGCCGAGGATCTTCCGCTGGAAACACCTGAAGAGGCGCTTGTCCTGGCCTCGATCATCGAGAAGGAGACCGCCCTGGCCGAGGAGCGGCCGCAGGTCGCTTCCGTTTTCGTGAACCGGCTGGAGCGCGGCATGCGCCTGCAGACCGATCCCACGGTGATCTACGGCGTGACCGAAGGGCGCGGCGCGCTGGGCCGTGGCTTGCGGCAAAGTGAACTTCGGTCCGCAAATGCTTGGAATACCTATGTGATCGAGGGCTTGCCGCCCACGCCGATCGCCAATCCGGGCCGGGCCAGCATCGAGGCCGCGCTCAATCCCGCCGAGACCGGCTATGTATTCTTCGTGGCGCGCTCGCTCGATCCGCGCGATGGCCATGTCTTTGCCGAGACCCTGGACGAGCACAACCGCAACGTCGCCGCCTACAGGGCCCTGGAACGGGCGGCGGAATAGGTCTGCCGAGTCAAGGCCGGTCCGGCTTTATGTAAACAAACCGGGCTGTTGCGCGGCGAAGTTCGCGCAACGCCTTGATCTTCCGCGCGGTCTCGCGTATAGGTTGTGTCATGCTGGAAAACCTGCATAGGCGGCCCCGGGGCGACCCGGCGGCCGCTTTTTCGTTGTGTCGGGCCGTGTCGCGCGGCCCGGAAAAGGGGGCATGCCGACATGATCCTGAAGACATCCGGGGAGACCGGCTCGCCGCTGGAGGACGAGATCGCCAGCATCGGGCGGCAACTGCGCGAGGCGCGGCACGATCTGGAAGCCCTGCAAGCCAGCCTGCGGGAGGGAGTCCCCGGGTCCGAGGCCCAAGGCAGCAAGACCATCGCATCCATCAAGCAGTGGATCCGGTTGGCCATCGAGGCGGAGATGCTTCTTGCAACACGAAACCGAAACCGCTCGGGGAGCGCGAGAGGAGATTTCGCGCTGGACCTGGACGCCGCGCGCCGCGAGATCGGCGATCGACTGGATCGCCTGCGGCGCGCCCGGGCCGAGGACGATCTTTCTGGATGAGTTGAGTCCGGGAGAGCTGCTGGCACTGCCCTACCTGTTCGAGTTCTGGGCGCTGGAGCATCAGCTGGCCCCGGAAGGCGACTGGCATGCATGGGTCGTGCTGGGCGGGCGCGGCGCGGGAAAGACCCGCGCCGGGGCTGAATGGGTGCGTGCACAGGTGGAAGGCGCGACGCCGATGGACAGCGGCAGGGCACGGCGCGTGGCGCTGGTGGGCGAGACCTTCGACCAGGCGCGTGACGTGATGGTGTTCGGCGCCAGCGGGATCCTGGCCTGTTCGCCGCCCGACCGCCGGCCGGACTGGGAGGCAAGTCGCCGTCGTCTGGTCTGGCCCAACGGGGCGGTGGCGCAGGTGTTCTCGGCGCATGATCCCGAGGGGTTGCGCGGGCCCCAGTTCGATGCGGCCTGGTCGGACGAGTTGGCGAAATGGCCGCGCGGGCAGGAAGCCTGGGACATGCTGCAGTTCGCGGTGCGCCTGGGCGAGCGGCCGCAGCATTGCGTGACCACCACGCCGCGCAACGTGGAGGTGCTCAGACGCTTGCTGCGCACGCCGTCCACCGTGGTCACGCAGGCGCCGACGGAGGCGAACCGCGCCAATCTGGCGCGCAGTTTCCTGGCCGAGATGCGGGCGCGCTATGCCGGCACGCGGCTGGGCCGGCAGGAGCTGGACGGGGAATTGCTGGAGGACGCCGAAGGCGCGCTGTGGACGTCCGCGATGCTGGCCGAATTGCAGATCGACACGATGCCCGCACTGGACAGGATCGTGGTGGCGGTGGACCCGGCGGTCTCAAGCCACGCCGGTTCGGACGAGTGCGGGATCGTCGTGTGCGGCGCGGCCACCGGCGGCGCGGTGACCGATTGGCGGGCGGTGGTGCTGGAAGATGTCAGCATCGCCGCCGCCAGCCCCTCGGCCTGGGCCGAGGCCGCCATCGCGGCGATGGAACGCTGGGGCGCCGAGCGGCTGGTGGCCGAGGTGAACCAGGGGGGCGCGATGGTGGAAAGCGTGATCCGGCAGGTCGATCCGCTGGTGCCGTTCCGGGCGGTCCATGCGTCGTCCGGCAAGCTGGCCCGGGCCGAGCCGGTAGCCGCGCTCTACGAACAGGGGCGGGTGCGGCATCTGCGCGGACTGGGGGCGCTGGAAGACCAGATGTGCCGGATGACCCGCCGCGGCTTTGCCGGCAAGGGCAGCCCGGACCGGGTGGATGCGCTGGTCTGGGCCTTGCACGAGCTGATGATCCGGCCGGCCGCGGCCTGGCGGCGGCCGCAGATGCGCGCGCTCTGAGCCGTTGCGCGGGGCGCGCGAGCCGCGTGCGCCCCGGTTTCGCGGGATTAATCCGCGCGCTCTAGGACTTCTCCCCGACGGCGCGCCGGACCTTCTCGATCCGGTGCGCAGCAGGACCGAGCGAGGAGCATCCAGACATGGTCTTTCAAGCCTTCCGGCGCCGCGAAGTGGAATTGCCCGAGCAGAAGGCCAGCGCGGCGGGGCCGGTGATGGCCTGGGCCGGCGGTGGCCGCGTGGCGTGGAGCCCGCGTGACAGCGCCTCGCTTACGCGCAACGGTTTCGCGGGCAACCCGGTAGGGTTTCGCGCGGTCAAGCTGATCGCGGAATCGGCCGCGGCGCTGCCGCTGGTGCTGCAGGACGCCGCGCGGCGCTACGAGGTGCATCCGCTGCTTGCGC
>JBKHDP010000071.1:0-13449 GCA_046541255.1 Paracoccaceae bacterium
TACGCCGCGGTGGGCGGGTTCGACGCCACCCCGGCCGAGGCCGGTCTGGCACGCGATCATGTCACCGGGCTCCTGCTGGCCGAGGGGTTCGAGATGCTGGTGGATCGCGCGCTGGCGCAGGCCAGCCGGGCAGGCAGCGCCACTGCCTGTTTCATGCTCCGGATCGACCAGTTCGCCGAACTCGAGGACCGGCACGGCAAGGCCGCGCGCGACCTCGCGCTGCGCCGCTGCGCCGAAAGACTGCGCAGCGCGCTGCGCGAGGCCGATGCCGTGGCCTATCTGGGCGGCGGGCGGTTCGGCATCGGCCTGCACCCGGTGGGCCGGCTGGATCTGGAAGCGGCGGTGACGCTGGCCGGCCGGCTGCAGCAGGCCATGGAAGAACCTGTCGCCCTCGATTCGGCCCGCCTCCATCTCGATGTCGCCGCCGGCTTCTGCCTCCTCGCGCGCAGCCCGCGGAAGTCAGCCGAGGCGCTGATCGCCGCGGCCGAGGCGGCGCTGGAAGAAGCCGCTGCCGCCGGTCCCGGGGCGATCCGGGCCTATACCGCCGAGATGGAGGGCCGCTTCCGCCGCCGGCACGCGCTGGACACGGCCGCGATCGAGGCGCTGGCGGCCGGGCAGATCCTGCCCTGGTTCCAACCCCAGATCTCGACCGATACCGGCCAGGTCACCGGGTTCGAGGCGCTGGCGCGCTGGGCCCATCCCGAGAAGGGGGTGCTCGCGCCGGCAGAGTTCCTGCCCCAGATCGAGGCGGCCGGGCAACTGGCCCGCCTGGGCGAACTGATGCTGCACGAGGCGCTTTCGGCGCTTCGCCGCTGGGACGAGGCCGGGCTCGACATTCCCACCGTGGCGGTGAATGTCTCGCCGGCGGAGCTGCGGGATCCGCATCTGCCCGACAAGGTGGCCTGGGAGCTCGATCGCTTCGGCCTCGGGCCGGACCGGCTGTGCATCGAGGTCCTGGAGACGGTGATCGCCGCCTCGCCCGACGACGTGGCCGCCCGCAACGTCAACGCGCTGGCCCGGCTGGGCTGCAGGATCGACCTCGACGATTTCGGCACCGGCCATGCCTCGATCGCCTCGATCCGGCGCTTCGATGTCGCGCGGCTCAAGATCGACCGCTCCTTCGTCGCCCGATGCGACCGCGACCCGGACCAGCAGCGCATGGTCACCGCGATCCTCACCATGGCGGAACGGCTGGATCTCGCCACCCTGGCCGAAGGGGTCGAGAGCCCGGGCGAACACGCGCTACTGGCGCAGCTTGGCTGCGGCCATGTGCAGGGCTACGGGATCGGGCGCCCCATGCCCTCCGATCAGGTCGGCGCCTGGGTCTCGGCGCATCGTGCCCGGCTGGAACGGGCCCCGCTGATCGGGCGCGGCGCCGGGTGAAGGGCTCGGCCTACAGCACGCCGCGGCGTCGCGGGGCCCCGATTGTCCTTGACCTTTGGGGGCCGGGTCTGTTGAACCCTGCTGTGAATTTCCTCTCAGGTGACGACCCGGCCCATGGACGACCAGAACAAGAACCTCATCCTTGCCACCGCTCTCAGCCTGCTGGTGATCCTCGTCTGGTTCGTGCTGTTCCCGCCGCCGGAACAGGCGCAGGATCCCAACGCGCCGCAGGCCGAGAGCACCCAGGACGAGGCCGCCGATCCGACTGCGGCCACCCCCGGCACGGCGCCGGCGGCAGATCCCGCGGATGGCACCGCCGCCGAGACCACCGCCGCGGCCGAATCCGAGGCGCCCCGGATCGAGATCAGCTCGCCGCGGCTGGACGGCTCGATCTCGCTCATGGGCGGGCGGATCGACCGGCTGTCGCTCAAGGATTACCGCGAGACGATCGAGGAGGAGTCGGAGATCGTCCAGCTGCTGAGCCCGGTCGGCACCTCGGATGCCTATTACGCGCTGCATGGCTGGGCCCCTGGTCGCGGGCTCGATCCCGAGCAGGTGCCGGGGCCGAACACGCTCTGGTCGGTCGAGCAGGACGGCCCGCTGACCCCCGACAGCCCGGTCACCCTCACCTGGGACAACGGCGCCGGGCTGACCTTCACCCGCGAGATCGCGGTGGATGCGGACTACATGTTCACGATCACCCAGTCGGTGCGCAATTCCGGCGAGGAGTCCGTCTCGCTGGCGCCCTACGGCATCCTGGCGCGGCATGGCGAACCGTCGGATCTGAAGAACTTCTTCATCCTGCACGAGGGCGTCGTCGGGATGACCGACGGCAAGCTGTCCGAAATCGACTACGACGACATGACGGATTACGAGTTCGACCCGCGCGAAGGGGCGCGGGCCGATGTCTTCCAGGTCGAGAACAATGGCTGGATCGGCTTTACCGATCACTACTGGATGACGACGCTGATCCCCGAGCCCGGCAGCCCGTTCCGCGCCGCGGCGAAATACGACGAGCGCCGCGACATCTACCAGACCGAAACCGTTCTGCCGACCCAGACGCTGGAGCCTGGCGCGACCGCCTCGGCCACCAGCCAGCTGTTCGCCGGGGCCAAGGAATGGGAGGCCATCCGCCAGTATCAAGACGACGGGGTTGAGGGCTTCATCGATTCGATCGACTGGGGCTGGTTCTTCTTCCTGACCAAGCCGATCTTCTGGCTGCTGCACGAGATCAACCTGCTGATCGGCAACATGGGCTGGGCGATCATCGGGCTGACCCTGATCATCAAGGCGGTGCTGTTCCCGCTGGCCTACAAATCCTATGTCTCGATGGCCAAGATGAAGGAGCTGCAGCCTCAGATGGAGGCGATCAAGGAGCGGGCGGGCGATGACCGCCAGAAGCTGCAGCAGGAGATGATGGAGCTCTACAAGAAGGAAAAGGTGAACCCGGCCTCGGGCTGCCTGCCGATTCTCTTGCAGATCCCGATCTTCTTCTCGCTCTACAAGGTGATCTTCGTCACGCTGGAACTGCGACATGCCGAATGGCTTGGCCCGTTCCAGGATCTTTCGGCTCCCGACCCGACCTCGATCCTCAACCTGTTCGGCCTGCTGCCCTTCGCCGCGCCGGATCCCGAATCCTTCGTGGCGCTGATCTTCATCGGCATCCTCCCGCTGATCCTGGGTATCTCGATGTGGCTGCAGCAGAAGCTGAACCCGGCGCCCACGGACCCGACACAGCAGATGATCTTCGCCTGGATGCCTTGGGTCTTCATGTTCATGCTGGGCAGTTTCGCCAGCGGGCTGGTCCTCTACTGGATCGCGAACAACGTCATCACCTTCTCGCAGCAATATCTCATCATGCGCAGCCAGGGCTACAAGCCGGACGTGTTCGGCAACATCAAAGGCAGCTTCAAGCGCAAGCCCCGGACGGATGAAAAGTGACGGCGCGGGTGACGGCGCTCTACCGCCATCCGATCAAGGCCGTGGGCCGCGAGGCGGTGGAGTCGGCGATGCTGACCGAGGACGAGACCTTTCCGGGCGACCGGCTCTGGGCCGTCGCGCATGAGGCCTCGAAGGCCGAGGCGGACGCCTGGTCGCCCTGCATCGCCTTCCTGCGCGCGGCCTCCTCGCCGCAACTGATGGCGGTGGAGGCGCGGCTGGATGGCGGAACGGTCACGCTCACCCACCCCGAGCGGCCGGAGATCCGCCTGCACCCCGACGAGACACCCGAGGCCCTGATCGACTGGCTGCGCCCGCTGGTGGCCGAGGGCCGGGCCGCGCCGGCGCGGGTTGTGCGCGCGCCTGCGGGGCGCGGGATGACCGACAGCAGCGCAGCTTCCGTGACGCTGGGCAATGCGGCCAGCCACCGGGCCCTGGAACAGCGCGCCGGACGTCGGCTCTCGCCGCATCGCTGGCGCTGCAACATCTGGGTGGAGGGCTTGGCTCCCTGGGAGGAATTCGACCTGGTGGGGCGCAAGCTGCGCATCGGCGCAGCCGAGGCGGAAGTCTGCGAAAGGATCGCGCGCTGCGAGGCCACCCAGGCCAACCCGGAAACCGGTCGGCGCGACACCGACATGCTGGGTCTGCTGGACGAGATCGGCCACCGGGATTTCACCGTCGGCCTGCGCGTCACGTCCTCGGGCGCGGTGCGCCTGGGCGACACGGTGCGCGCGGCATGACGGCCCTGCCCTTTCCGCTGGCCGAAGCGCCCGATGCCGCCACCGCCGAGCGCGGGCGCAAGCTCTTTGCCGGACAGGTCGAGTTCCTGAAGGGCGTGGTGGCGATGGATGGCTTGCCGCCCCCGGACCGCGCCGAGGTCTGTTTCGCCGGGCGCTCCAACGTGGGCAAGTCCAGCCTGATCAATGCTCTGACCGGGCGCAAGGGGCTTGCGCGGGCCTCCAACACGCCCGGCCGGACGCAGGAGATCAACTATTTCACCCTGGGCGACAGCCACTACCTGGTGGATCTGCCCGGCTATGGCTTCGCCGAGGCGCCGGTTGCGGTGGTGAAACGCTGGCAGACGCTGCTGCGGGCCTATCTCTCGGGCCGGCAGACCCTGCGCCGGGCCTTCGTGCTGGTCGATACGCGGCACGGGATCAAGCCCGTGGACGAAGAGATCATGGCGCTGCTGGACAGCGCCGCCGTCACGTTTCAATGCGTGCTGACCAAGGCCGACAAGGTGAAGGCGGCAGAGCGCGAGCGCGTCCTCGAACAGGTGCGTGGCAAACTCTCCACCCATCCGGCCGCCTTTCCCGAGATCGTTCTGACATCGTCGGACAAGGGCGACGGGCTGGAAACCCTGCGCGCGATCATCGCGGAGCTGGCCTGACCCGCAGGTTGCCCGCTTGCACCGGCGCCGCGGAGCGGGGATAACCGCATCCGAGGAGCCCCCAGGATGAAGACCCGAGAGATGAATCGCGACTGGATCGCCACCGCCCGCACGCTCAGCCAGGCCCTGCCCTATCTGCAACGCTACGACAATGCCGTGGTGGTGATAAAACTCGGCGGCCATGCCATGGGCAGCGACGAGGCGATGGACAGTTTTGCCCGCGACGTGGTGCTGATGCGCATGGTGGGGGTGAACCCTGTCGTGGTGCATGGCGGCGGACCGATGATCAACGCCATGCTGGAGCGGCTGGGCGTCAGATCGGAATTCGTGGGCGGCAAACGCGTCACCGACGCGCAGACCGTCGAGGTGGTCGAGATGGTGCTGTCGGGTCTGGTGAACAAGCGCCTCGTGCAGGCGATAAACCGTCAGGGCGGCAAGGCGGTGGGCCTGTCGGGCAAGGACGCCAACCTGATGATCTGCGACCAGACCGCGCCCGAGATGGGTTTCGTCGGCACCCCCGCAGAGGTCAATCCCGAGATCCTGCACGATCTGTTCGGCAAGGACACGATCCCTGTGATCGCGCCGCTGGGCGCGGGCCGCGCCGGCGAGACCTTCAACATCAATGGCGATACCGCCGCCGGCGCCATCGCCGCGGCGCTCAAGGCCGACCGGCTGCTCCTGCTGACCGATGTGGAGGGGGTGAAGAACGCCGAGGGCAAGGTGGTGACCGAACTCACCGCCGACCGGATTCGCCAGATGACCATGGATGGCACCATCGCCGGCGGCATGATCCCCAAGACCGAAACCGCGCTGGCCGCGATCGAGGGCGGCGTGCGCGCGGTGGTGATCCTGGACGGGCGCGCGCCCAATGCCTGCCTGCTGGAACTCTATACCGAGCACGGCGCCGGCTCGTTGATCCGCAAGGGGTGATCTTGCCGGACACGGGGCATCGTGCCAGTTTCCAGCCCCAGACAACGATGACCGCCCGGCCATGCCCCGTTACCTGATCCTGATGCGCCACGCCAAGTCCAGCTGGAAAGATCCCGCGCTGGATGACCATGACCGCCCGCTGAACCGCCGTGGCCGCCGCGCGGCCAGCGCCTTGGGCGGCTGGATGCGCGACCGCGGCTGGGTGCCCGACGAGGTGCTGTGCTCGACCGCGCGGCGCACGCGCGAGACGTTGCGGCGGCTCGACCTGCCCGGCGCGCCGACCGTGCGAGAGCGCCGGGCGCTCTATCTCGCCGAACCCGAGGCGATGCTGGAGGTGCTGCGCGGCGCGCAAGGCGCCTGCGTGCTGATGCTGGGCCACAATCCGGGGATCGCGGAATTCGCCCACCGCCTGATCGCGGCCCCGCCGCCGCATGCCCGGTTCGCGGGCTACCCCACCGGCGCCACGCTGGTGGCGGAATTCCTGGTGGCGCGCTGGGATCAGGCGGATTGGGCGCGGGCCGAAGCGGTCGATTTCGTGGTCCCGCGCGACCTGGACTGAGCCGGGCCGGGGGCGGCGCGAGAGGCGCGTTGCGCCCCGCGCCCGCCCGTCAGTGACCCAGGATCTGGCTGAGGAACAGCTTGGTACGGTCGTTCTGCGGGTTGGAGAAGAACGGTTCGGGCTCGTTCTGTTCCACGATCTGGCCCTGGTCCATGAAGATCACGCGGTTCGCCACCTGCCTGGCAAAACCCATCTCATGCGTCACGCAGAGCATGGTCATGCCCTCTTCGGCCAGTTCGATCATGGTGTCGAGCACCTCCTTGATCATCTCCGGGTCGAGCGCCGAGGTGGGTTCGTCGAACAGCATGACCCTGGGCTTCATGCAGAGCGAGCGTGCAATCGCAACACGCTGCTGCTGGCCACCCGACAGCTGCCCGGGATACTTGTTGGCCTGCTCGGGGATCTTGACCTTCTCCAGGAAATGCATCGCCGTCTGCTCGGCTTCGCGCTTGGGGATCTTGCGCACCCAGATCGGCGCCAGCGTGCAGTTTTCCAGGATCGTCAGGTGCGGGAACAGGTTGAAGTGCTGGAATACCATCCCCACCTCCGAGCGCACCGTGTCGATGTTCTTGAGGTTGGACGACAATTCGGTGCCGTCGACGACGATCTTTCCCTTCTGGTGATCCTCCAGCGCATTGATGCATCGGATCAGCGTGGACTTGCCCGACCCCGACGGCCCGCAGATCACGATCCGCTCGCCGCGATAGACCTTCAGGTCGATGTCGCGCAGCACATGGAACGCCCCGAACCACTTGTTCATGTTGGAGATCTCGATCGCCACCTCGTCCGACACAACCAGATGCGACGGGTCTACCGGCTTGAGGTCTTCGGGATCGGCGTGGGAGACTTCGGTCATCAGAACCCTTTCCTAGCGATGATCGGTCTGAAGCTGACGCTCCAGCCATTGCGAGTATTGCGATATGCCATAGCATACGACGAAGAAGAGCGCCGCAGCGAAACCGAACAATTCCCAGTAGACGCCATTCCACTGCGTCGAGGCCAGGATCGGCCCGCGGATCATCCCCACAAGATCGAACATGGAGATCACCGAGACCAGCGTGGTGTCCTTGAACAGCCCCACCGCCACATTGACGATCCCGGGAATCGATATCTTCAGCGCCTGGGGCAGGATGATCAACCGCATGGATTGCGCATAGTCGAGCCCCAGCGCGCCCGCGGCCTCGTACTGGCCCTTCGGCAACGCCGCCAGCCCGCCGCGCACCACCTCGGCGATATAGGCCGAGGCGAACATGGTGATCATGATGATGACCCGCAGGATCAGGTCGAAGGAGCTGCCGGGTGGCAGGAAATAGGCCAGCACCACATTCGCCACGAAGAGCAGCGTGATCAGTGGCACGCCGCGGATGAACTCGATGAAGATCACGCAGATCCACTTGACGATCAACATGTCGGACTGCCGGCCCAGCGCCAGCGCGATGCCGATCGGCAACGACAGAGACACGCAGACCGTGCCCAGGATCATGTTCAGCATGAAGCCGCCCATGTCGCGCGAGGGCACCGCCATCAACTCGATGGGCAGGACCGCCGCCAGCACGGGCGTGGCAAAGCCGCTCAGCCACCAGAACACCAGCGCCGCGACGATCCCGCCGAAGAAACCCATCGCGAAACTCTGCGGCACCAGGCGCCGGAACACCAGGTAGCCCACGACGAAGCCGGTCGCGGCCATCACCGGAACCCAGATCGACCCGCCCCAGATCAGGAAATAGGCCAGGAACGGATAGATCGCCGTCAACACCAGAAGCTTGCGAGGCAATTTCGAGAACAGTACCGGCGCGACACAGACCAGCAGCAGAACGAAGGCCAGGCTGGGCCGCCAATAGACCGCGGAGGGGTATTTGAACCCGAACAGAAGCTGGTTCCACCGCTCGTCCAGCACCGCCCAGCAGGCGCCGCTGGTTCCTTGCAGGATCTCGCGGCACTCCGCGATGCTCTTTGCGCCCCAGACGCCATTCAGGATCCAGGGCAGGGTCTGCGCCAGAATCCAGTAGATCACGTAGAGCGAGACCAGTGTCAGGATCGTATAGGGCACCGACGAAAACAGGTTCTCCCGCATCCAGCTGACGGGTCCGGCCGCGGTGATGGGCGGCGGCGCGGGCGGGATCGGCTCGTGCCGGACGAAGGCAAGCTGGGCCTGCTGCGCATGGGTGTCGGACATCTCAGCGCTCCTTCAGCTTCACGGCACTGTTGTAGGCGTTCATGGCGGCGGAGATGGACAGCGAGATCACCAGGTAGAACAGCATCAGCAGCAACACGGATTCGATCGCCCGGCCGGTCTGGTTCAGCGTGATGCCGCCCAGCGTCCCGGTCACGTCCATGTAGCCCACCGCGATGGCGAGCGAACTGTTCTTGGTGAGGTTGAGATATTGCGAGATCACCGGCGGGATCACCACGCGCAGCGCCTGCGGCAGAATCACCAGGCTCATGATGCGGCGCGGGCGCAGTCCCAGCGCGGCGGCGGCCTCTGACTGGCCGCGGCTGACCGACTGGATACCGGCGCGCACGTTCTCGGCGATGAAGGCGCCGGTATATATCGCCAGCGCGAACCACAGCGCGATCAGCGAGCCCCGGATCTGGATGCCACCGCGGAAATTGAAGCCCGCAAGCTCGGGATAGTCCAACGTGATCGGGCGCCCGAGAACGAGATAGGCCAGCACCGTCGGCACCACCAGGATCGCCAGCGACGGCCAGCCCATCGGCAGCAGCTGGCCCGTGTCATAAAGCAGCTTCTTCGCGTAGCGGCGATAGGCGAACATGCCCGCCACTGAAGCCAGAAACACCAGCGCCACGAGCGTCGATCCCGCTTCCCAGACCGGCTGCGGGACATAGACCCCGCGATTCGTGAAGGCGATGGCGCCCAGCAGCATCGAGGCGTCCGGCTCCTCGCCGCGGAAGGCGCTTGGCGGGGGCAGCGCGGCGGTCATGATGAAGAAGATGATGAGGATCCAGATCAGCACCGGCACGTTGCGGAAGATTTCCACGTAGAGCGCCATCAGCCTCGCCACGAGCCAGTTCTTCGACAGCCGCGCCACGCCGGCCAGCACCCCCAGGACGGTTGCGGTGATGCAGCCGAGAACCGCCACGATCAGCGTGTTCAGCACGCCCACGATCGAGGCGCGCATGTGGCTCATCTGGTTGTTGTACTCGATAGGCTTCTGGTTGATGTCGTAGCCCGCCGGCTCTCCGAGGAAATTGTAGGAGATGTCCTGGCCCAGAAGCGTCAGGTTGCGGACGAGGTTCCAGCCGAGAAAGGCCATGAACAGGACCAGCATCACCAGGGCGATGAACTGGAAGGTATAGCCGCGGTAACGGGTATCGTTCAGCAGCATCGAAAGCCGGAACGACTCCTGCTGCGGCGGGTCGGTCGCTGTGGTCATTTCGGGGGTTCCCTGATGTCCCGAGCGCATTCTCGCGGCGGGGTATGCCCGCTCTCGTGCCCCGGAGACCTTTGCCTGGCGCAAAATCGAAAGGGCGCAGGAATGGCCTGCGCCCTTTCAGTACATTGCCTTACCGGAACGGCGGCGCGTAGAGCAGACCACCCTCGGTCCACTGCGCGTTCAGCCCCCGGGCCAGACCGATCGGGGTCGATTCGCCGATATGCCGGGCGAAGATCTCGCCGTAATTGCCGCCCGCCATGATCGCGCGCTTGGCCCATTCGGAATCCAGACCCATCATCTCGCCCAGATTGCCCTCGGTGCCGAGGATCCGGTTGATCTCGGGGCTGTTGGTGCCCTCCGACAGTTCCTCGATATTGGCAGAGGTGATACCCAGCTCTTCGGCCGCGATCAGGGCGTTCAGGGTCCAGCGGACGACCTCGCCCCACTGGTTGTCGCCGTGGCGGACAAGCGGCCCGAGCGGTTCTTTCGAGATGATCTCGGGCAGGATCACGTGATCGCCCGGATTCTCGAAGGACGCGCGGGTCGCGGCAAGCCCCGAAGCGTCTGTGGTGTAGACGTCGCAGGCGCCGGCCAGATATTGTTGCTGCGCCTCGGCATTGGTCTCGATCGGAACCGGCTCGTATTCCATGTTGTTCTTGCGGAAGAAGTCCGCGAGATTCAGCTCGGTCGTGGTGCCGGTCTGGATGCAGACCGTCGCGCCTTCAAGTTCCTTGGCCGACGAGACACCCACCTCTTTCGGGATCATGAACCCCTGGCCATCATAGTAGTTGATTCCGGCGAATTCGAATTTCAGATCGACATCCCGGGTGAAGGTCCAGGTGGTGTTCCGCGCCAGCATGTCGACCTCGCCCGAGGCCAGCGCCGTAAAGCGGGTCTTGCCGGTGGTCGGCACGTATTCGACGGCGTCGGGATCCTCCAACACGGCCGCGGCCACGGCACGACACACGGCCACGTCAAATCCTTCCCAGTTGCCATTGGCATCCGGAGCGGCAAAGCCGACAAGGCCCGTGGCAACGCCGCAATTGAGCGTGCCGCGCGCCTTCACATCATCCAGCGTTGCGGCCGCCGACGCACCGGCTGACAGCCCGGCCATTGTGAGCGCGCCTAGAAATAGCGTCTTTTTCATGATTACCTCTTCCTGCTTTTCCGCCCTGTCGGGTTTGGTCCGATCCGACGTCGATGCGCCGGACGGGAGATAAGAGGAGCATTCCCCTCACACCCGACAAGTTTGGGCGGATTCAGCGCAGCCCGTCAAGGGACACGTGCCCCGTGCGCCCAGGCGACGCACAAGGTGCCTTCTGACAAGGCAGATCCGAGACCTTGCCGGTCGCGCCCCTCACGCCGCGCGGCAGAGGCGATGGACTCTTGCCGCATGCAGGAAGTCGGCGCGACGCCGCTGCGCCCCGGCCCGGGCCTCGTCGTCGCGTCCCCATTGCTCTTCCTGCCAGGTCTCGTCGATCCGCGAGACCTCCCACAGCCGTTCCGGCGTGTCGTGCCCTTCGGTCACCGCCAGCCCGATCACCAGCGAGCCCGAGAGTGCCACGAGATCATGCAACGCGGCCAGTTCGAACGCGCCGAACCGGTGCACCCGCCCCGAGAGCGCGGCGAGGCTTGCCTCGGGCTGGGTCACATGCATCACGCCCACACCCGCGGTCAGCGGCGCGCCCAGCGCCCGCGCCGCCCAGTCCAGCAGTGGATCCCAGGACTGCGCCTGCCGCAGGGTCAGTTCCTCGGGGGCCTCGGCCCGGTAGCACAGCAGGTCGGTGCCGCCATATTCGGCCAGCATGTCGGCCACGGCAGCCCGCTGGGGCATGACCTTGTCGATGGCGGAATTCGCGGTGCGGGTCACCGGCATGGATTGCGGGTCGATCACCTCGCCCTGCGCCTCCCATTCCGCCGCCACCGCCTCGGCCAGCGCGCGGGTCGGCAGATGCAGTTCCGCCTTGGCCGGCGTACGGAGATGCCGGCCGTCGAGCGTCACCCGGAAGCCGTGGTCCTGCGGTTCCACCTCGGCCCGTGTCCAGAAGCGTCTCGCCTTCCATTCGCTCATGCCGCGATCTCCCATAGCCGGTCCAGCGCCGCGGGCAACTCGCGGAAATCGCCGATCACCGCATCCGCCTGCAACCGCTGGGGCGGGTGGTAGCCCCAGCTCACCCCGATCGCACCGATCCCGGCGGCGCGGGCCATCTCCATGTCATATGTCGTGTCGCCGACCATCACCGCGTCACGCGCGGCGACGCCGGTCTGCGCCAGCGCCGCCCTCAGCATCGAGGGATGCGGTTTGGACGGATGATCGTCGGCGACCTGGGTGGTGACGAAATGGCGCCGCAGGTCCAGGCTGTCGAGCAGCGCATCCAGCCCGCGCCGCGACTTGCCGGTGGCGATGGCCAGCAAGGTCCAGTCATCCGCGCCCAGCGCCTCCAGCACGTCCAGCGCGCCGGGATAGAGCGGGCTGGTCTCTGCGCCCGACGCGGCGCGCCGAGCGGCATAGGTGGTCTTGTAGGTCTCCACCATGCGCGCGAGCACGCCCGAAGCCCGATCTGGCGCCAGCCGTGCAATGGCGTCTGGCAGGCTCAGCCCGACGATGGAAAGCACCTCGGCCCGCGCCGGCAGTGGCAGCCCTTCTCCCGCGAAAGCGGCCCCCATGGCCGCGAGGATGTCGGCCTGGCTGTCCACCAGCGTGCCGTCCACATCGAACACCACCAGCCGCAGCCGTCGGGTCATCGCAGCGCCTCGAACGGGTCGTCCGCGGCCAGATCTTCCGTCCAGCCGAAAGTCTCCCAGCTTTGCGCCATGTGCGGCGGCAGAGGCGCGGTCACCGTCAGTGGCCGGCCCGTGACCGGGTGCACGAGTGTCATCGAACGCGCATGCAGGTGCAGCTTGCGCGAGATGATGCCACCCAGCTGCGCCCCCCAGCCCTCACCCTGGTTTTCCTGGCCCGACCCGCCATATTTTCCGTCTCCCGCGATCGGATGACCGATGGCGGCCATATGCGCGCGCAACTGGTGGGTGCGGCCGGTGACGGGCTCCAGCGCGACCCAGGAGGCACGGCTGCCGACCCTGTAGAGCGTGGCATAGAGTGTCCGGGCGCGCTTGGCGCCGGGCGTGCCGTCCACCGCTTCGGGCGCGACGACATGCATCTTCTCGCCCTCACCCGCCTTGCCATGCCCGGCCGCCTTCACGAGGCCGTATCGGATCTCGCCCAGATAGGGTGTCGGCACGCCGGCCACCAGCGCCCAGTAGATCTTGCGGGTCTCCCGGTGCCGGATCGCGGTGGTGAGCGCCTGGGCCACGGCACGGCTGCGCGCCAGCAGCAGCACGCCCGATGTGTCCTTGTCCAGCCGGTGCACGAGCCTGGGTTTTTCGTCCAGCCCGAAGCGCAGCGCCTCTGCCAGCCCGTCCACATGCCGGGACTGGCCGCTGCCGCCCTGCGTGGGCAGGCCCGGCGGCTTGTTCAGCGCGATGACATGATCGTCGCGCCAGATCACGGAGGCGCGGATCATTTCGGCATCCTGGGCCGAGACCGACTCGCGCGGCTTCGGTGGCGGGGCCTCCTGCGTGGGCAGGGGCGGGATCCGCACCTGCTGGCCGCCCTCGAGCCTTGTGGCGGCCTTGACCCGCCCGCCATCGACGCGCAACTCCCCCTTGCGGCACATCTTCTCGATGCGGCCCTGGGTGACCTGCGGAAACTGCCGGCGAAGCCATCGGTCCAGCCGCTGGCCCGCGTCGTCGGGCGAGACGGTCAGTGTGCGTACTCCGCTCATGCGAAGATCCCCCTTGCGGCCCAGAGCCCGGCCCCGATCGCCGCCAGCGACAGCGCGACGGACGCCGCG